>NZ_JBLQGP010000023.1:0-66285 GCF_047806685.1 Thauera sp. WH-1 | reverse complement strand
GGACTTCGCGCAGCTCTTCTCGAAGCTGGTGGCCGCCGCGCCGGCGCCGATCGGGCTCGGCGCGGGGCCGTACAAGGAAGGCTGAGTCGCCCCGATACGGGGCAGGGGAGGCGCGGCACTTCGGTTATCGCCGTCGCGCCCGCCAGCGTCACCGCTTCACGCAACCGACGCCAGCCACGCTGCCTTGCACGCGCGCTTTCATGCGGGTTTCGAGGTGCTGCCGCGCGCACTCTGGCGGAGGATCCGGGCTAGAATCGGCCATTGATTCCAGTTTGCCGGGCCGCCTTCAGTCGTGCCCGGCCCCAGCAGCGGTGAACGCGTGAGCGCCGACAAGAACAGTTCCAGCCCCGAGACCTCTCCTCCTGCTTCCACCGTGCCGCGAGTGGATGACACCACGGCGCAATTCGTCGCCTGGGTGCGCGGCGCCGCGCCCTACATCCATGCCTTTCGCGGGCGCACCTTCGTCGTCGGTTTCGGCGGCGAGGTGGCGGCCGGTACGCGGGCACAGAGCCTGGCCTATGACTGCAACCTGCTCGCGGCGCTGGGCATCCGCCTGGTGCTGGTGCACGGTGCACGGCCGCAGATCGACGCCGAACTGGCGCGCCGCGGCCTCGAGTCGCGCTTCCACCATGGCTTGCGCGTCACCGATGCGGACGCGCTGGAGTGCGTGAAGTCCGCCATGGCCGTGACGCGCTTCGAGGTCGAGGCGCTGCTCTCTCAGGGGCTGCCCAACACGCCGATGGCGGGCAGCTACATCCGCGTCACCGGTGGCAACTTCATCACCGCGCGGCCGGTGGGGGTGGTGGAGGGGATCGACTTCCAATACACCGGCGCGGTGCGCAAGATCATTGCCGAGGAGATCAACGCCGACCTCGACCAGCAGAACGTGGTCCTGATCACACCCTTGGGCGTGTCGCCGGCGGGCGAGATCTTCAACCTGGCGATGGAGGAGGTGGCCGAGGCCGTGGCCGTGGCGCTGAAGGCGGAGAAACTCATCTATCTGTGCGATGCGCCCGGCCTGCTCGACGAGCAAGGGCTGCTCGTCGAGTCGGTGACCGCGGACGAGGCGCAGCGCAAGCTCGATGCCGGCGAGGGACTGACCGAGGATCTGCACTTCTTCCTGCCGAGTGCGATCCGTGCCGTGCGCAAAGGCGTGGCGCGCTGCCACCTGATCGACCGCGACCTCGACGGTGGTCTGCTGCTGGAGTTCTTCACCCATGCCGGCGTCGGCACGGTGGTGTCGCGCGATCCGCTGTTCCGCCTGCGCGAGGCCTCGGTGGACGACGTCGCGGCGCTGGTGTCGCTCATCTCTCCGATGGAGGCCGATGGCACGCTGGTGCGGCGTGGGCGCGAGCTGCTCGAGCAGGAGATCGAGCGCTTCACCGTGGTCGAGCACGACGGCGTGCTGGTCGGCTGCGCGGCGCTGTATCCCTTCAGCGAGGACAACGCCGCCGAGCTCGCCTGCCTGGCGGTCATGCCCGAATACCGCCGCGCCGGTCTGGGCGACCAGTTGCTCCGGCGCATCGAGCGCCGCGCGCGGCTGCAGCGGATGGAGCGCTTGTTCGTGCTCACCACCCGCACTGCGCACTGGTTCCGAGAGCGCGGTTTCAGCGAGATTGGCCCCGAGGCGCTGCCGCGCCAGAAGCGCGAACTCTACAACCTGCAGCGGCGCTCCAAGGTCTTCGTCAAGACCCTATGAAGTGGGGGCGAAAGGTCTCTCATCCTGACGAGCTTGCCTTCCTGCGCGAGCTCATGGACGGCGTGCACGGTATCGAGGCGAGCTTCGACGCCGATCGACGCCTGTCGTGGATCAGTCCGTCCATCGAGCGCCTGACCGGCTACACGCCGGCCGAATGCCTTGCTGCGGCCGACGTCATCGCGCTGCTCGTGCATGAGTCCGATCGCGACTACTGTCGGCGCATGGCGGCACAGGTTCTGGACAATGGCCTGCCGCAGGATTTCGAACTGCGCCTTGTGGCGCGCGATGGACGTGTGCTGTGGGTGGCCATGCACTGGCGCCGGCGCCAGCCCCACAAGGGCAGCCGAGCCGGCCTGCGCCTGTCGGCCGAGGACATCCAGGCGCGCAAGGAGACCGAGTACACCCTGCTTGAGACCGTGGCCGAACTGCGTCGTGCCCAGGCCCTGCGTGAGCACTACCTGCTGCGCAGCAACGACGAGCGCCAGCGCCTGGCGGCCCTGCTCAACCTGATCCGCCTCGGTATCCTGTTTATCGACCAGGATCGGCGCGTGCTGTATCACAACCGCGCGATGCTCGAGATCTGGGGCTATGCGCCCGATAGCCAGCTGGTCGGCAGTCGCGAGGCCGTGCTGAAGGACCAGGCCGCGCGCGTGCTGGCCGACGCCGATGCCTACTTTGATCATATCGATGCCGTCGTGCGTGCCCGCGACGCGGTGAGCGAGGAGTACGAGTTCGCCTTTGCCGACGGCCGGATCGTCACCGATCGCTCGGCGGTGGTGCATGGCGGCGATCAAGGGCAGGGCATCGGCCGTTTGTGGATCTACGAGGACGTGACCGAGGCGCGACGGATCTCGCAGCGCCTGGTTGAGCTCGCCGAGCGCGACGAGCTGACCGGCTTGTACAACCGCCGCCGCTTCCACGAGGAGCTCGAGCGCATGCTGGCCGATGCGGCTCGCCGTGGTTCGGCCGTTGGCTTGCTGGCTTTCGATCTTGACGGCTTCAAGCCGATCAACGACGCCTTCGGTCACCAGGCCGGCGATGAGGTGCTGGTCGGTCTCGCGCAGGGCGTCGGTCGTATCGTGCGCCGCAACGAGATGCTGTTCCGTGTGGGCGGCGACGAATTCGCACTACTTGTGCCAGACGCGGAAGCCGAGGGTTTGCTCGAACTTGCGCACCGCCTCGTGGAGGGCGTCGCGGCGCTGCGCTTTTGCTTCGAGGAGCAGGAGGTGGGCGTCACGGCCAGCGTGGGGATCGCCCGCTTTCCGGACAACGCGCTCGGTGGTGAGGCGCTGGTGGCCGCGGCCGACGAGGCCTTGTACCGCTCCAAGGGGGATGGGCGCAACCGCGCGACCGTATCGGCGCGGCCGCCACAGGGCGGCGCGACAGGACGAATCGGCTAGAATGCCCGGTTACAGCTCCGATGAACCAGATAGCAGAGAGGATTGAAACATGGCCCGGATGGTTAACTGCGTGAAACTCGGCCGCGAGGCCGAAGGTCTGGACCTGCCGCCCGTGCCGGGCGCGCTCGGCAAGCGCATCTTCGACAACGTGTCGAAGGAGGCCTGGCAGCAGTGGGTCAAGTACCAGACCATGCTGATCAACGAGAACCGGCTCAACCTGATGGACGCGCGCGCGCGCAAATACCTGGCCGAGCAGATGGAGAAGCACTTCTTCGAGGGCGGCGCCGATCAGGTGGCCGGCTACGTGCCGCCGCAGTCCTGAGCGCCCGGTCGCAGCAGGCACGAAAAAGGGGATGTCCTGCGACATCCCCTTTTCAATGGGTACGCGGCCTGGAGCAGGGCGTTCAGCTCTGCGAGCCGAGGCTCGCCTGGGCTTTCTCGAAGCGGACGTCTTCGCCGCTCACCATGAAGACCACATGTTCGGCGATGTTCATCGCGTGATCTCCGACGCGCTCGATCGACTTGGCGATGAAGAGCATTTCCAGGCTGTTCGTGATGGTCCGCGGGTCTTCCATCATGTAGGTGATGAGCTGGCGCATGATGCCCTTGAAGCCTGCGTCGACCTCGGCATCCTTGCGCTTGATCTCGTCCGAGCGACTGCCGTCGGCGCGGGCGAAGCCGTCGAGCGCGGCGCGCAGCATCTCGAGCGCGGTCCCGGCCGACTGGCTGAGGCCGACGCGCGGCGCAAACGGGATCTCCGACGAGTGCAGGCGGCGGCCGGCCTTGGCGATCTTCTTGGCCTCGTCGCCGATGCGCTCGAGATCGGCGATCGTCTTGATCACCGTCAGCACCATGCGCAGGTCGCGGGCAGCCGGCTGGCGCTTGGCGATGATGTGGCTGCAGTCGTCATCAAGCTTGATCTGTGCCATGTTGACCGACTTGTCGCCTTCGACCACCGCGTCGAGCAAGACCATGTCGCCGTTGCGTAGGCCCTCGAGCGCCTTCGCGACCTGAGCCTCGACGAGCCCGCCCATCTGCAGGACGCCGCGACGGATCTCTTCCAGTTCGACGTCGAACTGCTTGAAAGTGTGTTCAGTCATTTTTGCCATGGTCCGATGCAGGAAGCAGGCAGGCTAACAGGCGATTGTTAAGCTTTTGTTGCATCCCGGTGCGGCGGCGCTCAGACCGGCTTTGCCGTATGGCGCTCGACGCCGGCAGCCGTGGCCAGCAGCAGCACGTCGGCGCCGCGCTCGGCGAACAGGCCGTTGGTGACCACGCCGACGATCTGGTTGATGCGGGTCTCCATGCCCACCGGGTCGGCGATCTCCAGGCCGTGCACGTCGAGGATCAGATTGCCGTTGTCGGTGATGAAGCCTTCGCGCGTCTTCGGTTCGCCGCCCAGCCGGCGCAGCTCGCGCGCCACGTGGCGCGCCGCCATCGGGATCACCTCGACCGGCAGAGGGAAGCGCCCCAGCACCGGAACGCGCTTGCTGGCATCGCAGATGCACACGAAGCGTTCGGACACCGCGGCGACGATCTTCTCGCGCGTCAAGGCCCCACCACCGCCCTTGATCATCGCGAAGCTGGCGTCGATCTCGTCGGCGCCGTCGACATACACGGGCAGCGATGCGATGCCGTTGAGGTCGAAGACCTCGATGCCGTGCGCGCGCAGGCGGGCGGAACTGGCCTCCGAGCTGGAGACGGCGCCGCGGATGCGCGCGCGCATGCCGGCGAGGGCGTTGATGAAGTGATTCACCGTCGAGCCCGTGCCGACGCCGACGATGTCGCCGTCCGTGATGTAGTCGAGCGCGGCATGCGCTGCAGCCTGCTTGAGTTCGTCCTGGGTCATGGCGGTAGGCAATGTAGGTGGCTGCTCACAACAGGCCGTGGAAGGGTTGGACGTAGACGGTGTCGCCGGGCTGGACCTGGGTGCAGTCCTCGGCCAGTACGACGAAGCAGTCCGCCTCGGCCATCGAGCGCAGCACGCCCGAGCCCTGGGCGCCGGCGAGGGCGACCGAGAGCGCGCTGCCCTGGCGCTGCAGGCGGCCGCGCAGGTATTCGACGCGGCCGGACTGCTTGCGCAGGGAAAAGCGCGCGCTGGCCGCAAAATGCGCGGCCGGGGGCAGCGGCGACACGCCCATCAGCGTGAGCAGGGCGTCCTGCACGAACTGGTAGAAGGTGACCATGACCGCGACCGGATTCCCCGGAAGGCCGAACAGCACGGCCTTGCCGATGCGGCCGAAGGCCATCGGCCGGCCCGGCTTGATCGCCAGCTTCCAGAACGCCACCTCGCCCATGCGCGCCATCATGTCGCGGATGAAGTCGGCTTCGCCGACCGACACGCCGCCACTGGTGATGATCACGTCAGCCGCCTCAGAAGCCTCACGGAAGGCCGCCTCGAGCGCCTCGGGACGGTCCGGCACGACCCCCATGTCGAGCAGTTCGCAGCCCAGGCGTGCCAGCGCGCCGTAAAGGGTGTAGCGGTTGCTGTCATAGACCTCGCCCGGACCGAGCGGGCGTCCGATCGAGGCGATCTCGTCACCGGTGGAGAAGAAGGCCACGCGCAACGGCCGGCGAACGCTGACTTCGGCAATGCCGAGCGAGGCGATCAGACCCAGCTCGGCGGGCCCGCAGCGCGTGCCGGCCGCCAGGGCAACGCTGCCTTCGGCCAGGTCCTCGCCGGCGTGGCGCAGGTTCTGGCCCTTCTTCTGGCCGGGCGGCACGAACACGCACTCGCCTTCGCGGCGGGTGACTTCCTGCACCACGATGGTGTCCGCACCCGCGGGGATCGAGGCCCCGGTCATGATGCGCACCGCCTGTCCAGCGCCGACGATGCCCGAGAACGGCCGGCCTGCAAATGCGGTACCGACCACCGCCACTGCGGTCTCGGTGTCCGCGGCGAGGTCGGTGGCGCGCACCGCGTAGCCGTCCATCGCCGAGTTGTCGTGCGCGGGGACGTTGTAGGGCGCGATGACGTCGGCGCTGAGCACGCGACCGAGCGCGGCACGCACCGCCACCCGCTCCCAGCCGCTGACGGGCGACAGGCCATCGAGGATGGCCGCGCGGGCCTCGGCGACAGCGAGGAAGTTGCGGCCCGGGTCGGTGGTGGCGGACGCAGGCTGGGTCATTGTCGATCTCCGCGGGAGGACGGGCCGGTCAGGACGCGCCGCAGGCGTGGGGGGCAATCACGGGCAGTGCATCGCCGACGGGCGCGGGCAGCGCTTCACCGGACCGACGTGAGCGAGTGGCGCTTGCCACCCCGGCGTGACATGCCGTCGTGCGCGCTCAGCGCAGGCCGGCAGCGTAGTCCGAGACCGCCTTGATCTCCGGATCGGTCATCTTGATGGCGATCATGCGCATCATGCTGTTCGGGTCGTTGTGGCGGACGCCGTCACGGAAGGACTTCATCTGCGCCTCGGTGTATTCGGCGAACTGGCCCGACAGGCGGGGATACTGAGCCGGCATGCCGGCGCCGGCAGGACCGTGGCAGGCAGCACAGGCGGGCACGCCCTTGGACGCGATGCCGGCGCGCCAGATGTGGCGGCCGAGTTCGATTGTGTCGATGTTCTTCGCCGGCTCGGGCTGCAGTTCGAACGATGCGTAGTACTTGGCCAGCGCGCGCATGTCGCTTTCTTCAAGGCCGGCGACCATCGCCGTCATGACCGCGTTCTCGCGCACGGGCGCGTTGCCGTTCCAGCCCTTGAATTCACGCAGTTGCTTGAAGAGGTAGTCTTCATGCTGTCCAGCGATCTTCGGGTTGGCCGAAAGCTGGCTGTTGCCATCGGCACCGTGACAGGCGGCGCATATCGTCTCGGCGGTCTGTTTCGCCTTGGCGAGGTCCGGAGCCTGGTCCTGAGCCTGGAGGCCGCCGGCGACCAGCAACAACGACGAGAGCAGCAGGGAACGCTTGATCATGATGTCCTCGGAAAGCCGTGAGTGATTGTTTCAAACGCGGTATTCTATAACACGAAACCTCCCTTGCGCGATGCGGAGTGGGGTTTATCCCGCAGCCAGTCGGCTTTTCAGCCTTTTTTTCATGCCTCTTTTCCGCAACGCACAATTCGAGATTTCGATCGCCAAGCCCGCGGGCCTGCCGCCCCCCTCCGGCCCCGAGATCGCCTTTGCGGGCCGCTCGAATGCGGGCAAGTCGAGCGCGATCAACACCCTCGCCGGGCATGTGCGGCTCGCCTATGTATCGAAGACACCGGGGCGCACCCAGCTCATCAACTTCTTCCGGCTCAACAGCGGCGCCTTGCTGGTCGATCTGCCCGGCTACGGCTACGCGGCGGTGCCGGAAAAGATTCGGCGCCAGTGGCAGGGCCTGATCGAGACCTACCTGAAGAAGCGCGAAAGTCTGATTGGCCTGGTACTGATCATGGACTCGCGCCATCCGCTCACCCCGCTCGATCGACAGATGATCAACTGGTATGCGCACTCGGGGCGTCCGATTCACGTGCTGCTGACCAAATCCGACAAGCTGTCGCGCGGTGCGGCCGCGGCCACGCTGCAGGACGTGCGCAGCCAGTTGCGGCCGCTCGGTCCGCAGGTCACGGTGCAATTGTTCTCCAGCCTCAAGAAGACGGGCGTCGAGGAGGCCGAGCGGGTGATTGCTGCCTGGCTCAGTGGCGAGCTCCCAGCGGCTGAGCTGGCGGCCTCTTCGGACTTGCCGACAGCGGCTGGCGCAGCGCTGGCAGGGTCGAGCGCAGCGAAAACAAAAGCCCCCGACCAGGGGACTTAGTCGGGGGCCAAAATGCCTCACCGGGCGTGAGGCACCCGCTCAGGGAGGTGAAGCGGGAGATGGCCGGCAAGCGGCCGGACGCCATCTGCCTGTTATGAGGCTTTGAGCCGCCAGGAAGTTCCGCTGTGTTCTCGTTACCGGCTGTGTCGACGCCGTTGAGCCTGCGCCCGTATCCCCGTTCTGATCGATAATCCGATATTCGACTTTGCGAGAGTAGAAGATGCGACCCACTGGAACCTTTCCCCTTACCCGCATGCGCCGCATGCGTCGCGACGAGTTTTCGCGTCGCCTGATGCGTGAACAGGTGCTCACCACCAACGACCTGATCTATCCGGTGTTCATCCTCGATGGCAATGGCCGTAGCGAGGCCGTGCCGTCGATGCCCGGTGTCGAGCGCGTGAGCATCGACAGATTGTTGCCCGTCGCCGAGCAGGCGCTCGGGCTCGGCGTGCCGGCGCTGGCGCTGTTCCCCGTCATTGACGCGGCGGGCAAGACCGAGGGGGCGGAAGAGGCCTGGAACCCGGACGGCCTGGTGCCGCGAACCGTCCAGGCGCTCAAGGCGCGCTTTCCGGAACTGGGCGTGATCACCGACGTCGCGCTCGACCCCTATACCAGCCACGGCCAGGACGGCCTCATCGATGCCGCCGATCCGCGTGGCTACGTGATGAACGACGAAACCCTCGAGGCGCTGGCCAAGCAGGCGCTTTGCCACGCGCAGGCGGGGGCGGACGTGGTGGCCCCTTCGGACATGATGGATGGCCGCGTCGGGCGCATCCGCGCCGAACTCGACGCCGCGGGCCACATCCATACCCGCATCCTGGCCTACTCGGCGAAGTATGCATCGAGCTTCTACGGCCCCTTCCGCGACGCCGTCGGCTCGGCCGGCAATCTCGGCAAGGGCAACAAGTACACCTACCAGATGGATCCGGCCAACAGCGACGAGGCCCTGCGCGAGGTCGCGCTCGACATCGCCGAGGGGGCGGACATGTTCATGGTCAAGCCTGGCATGCCCTACCTCGACATCGTACGCAGGGTGAAGCACGAGCTCGAGGTGCCGACCTACGTGTACCAGGTCAGTGGCGAGTACGCGATGCTCAAGGCCGCGGCAGCCAATGGCTGGATCGACGAGAAGGCGTGCGCGCTCGAGGCCTTGCTCGCCTTCAAGCGTGCGGGCGCGGATGGCATCCTGACCTACTACGCGCTCGACGCCGCGCGCTGGATGAAGGCAGTCGCCTGAGGGCGGTAGCGGCGGGGAGGGCGTGGCTCGGTTGCCGCTCAGCCGAGCAGGCGGCCCAGACTGCGGCGCAGGTCGAGAATCGAGGCCAGCTTGAGATCGACATAGGCCGGCGTGCGCAGGCCGCCGCCGACCAGTACCGTGCGCATGCCCAGGCGCTTGGCGGTGCGCAGATTCGCCGCCGAATCCTCCAGCATGATGCAGCGCGCCGGATTGAGGCGGCGCGACGACAGCAGTCTGCGGTAGGCGCGGATGCCGGGCTTGGGGTGGTAGTCCAGATCCTCGATACCGATGACGTCCTCGAACAGGTCGTGCACGCCCATGATGTCGAGCGCGGCCAGCGCGTACTGGCGCGGCGCGTTCGAGAACACGAAGCGGCGTCCCGGCAGCTTGCGCAGCATCCCGCGCAGGGCGCGATCGAACACCATCATCTCGTGCAGGCGCTCGAAGCGGTGCGTTTCGCTCAGGAAGTGTCGCGGGTCGGTACCGTGATGGCGCATCAGGCCGAGCAGGGTGGCGCCGTAGCGGTGCCAGTACTGCATGCGCAGCGCATTGGCCTCCTCGCGCGACAGCGACAGGTGGCACTCGAGGTAGGCGGTCATGCTGCGGTTGATATGCGGAAAGATGTGCGGACTGGCGTTGTGCAGCGTGTTGTCGAGGTCGAAGAGCCAGACGGGGGGCAGGGTCATGGGGGTGAGCGCTGTGGGCGTGGGGTGATCAACGCGCCGGCGGGCGGGGCTGGAAACGCACGATGCTGCGACCATCTTCGGTGGTCTTGGGGGCGGCCTTCCAGGCGTGACCCTGGATGATCTCGAAGGTCGCGGGCAGGCGCCCGCTCTGGCGCAGTGCCTCGTAGGCGGCGCGTGCCGCCGCCCAGCCACGGCGTCCCGACAGACCCCGCGGCCGGCCGCGGGCCGCATTGCTGGCACCCGTGGCGCGCAGGTCGTGCAGCAGGCCATCGAGCTCGGTATAGGTCAGGGTGAGCATTTCCATGTCCATCACCGGGTCGCTGAAGCCGGCCTTGATCAGCGCGTCGCCGAGGTCGTGCATGTCGATGAAGCGGTGCACGCGCTCGCCAGCGCTCTGCGGCAGCGCCGCGCGCAGCTCACGCAGCGAGTCCGGACCGAGCGTGGAGAACATCAGCAGCCCGCCTACTTCGAGCGTGCGATGGATCTCCTGGAGAACAGGGAGCGGGTCATCTTCGGCCGGCAGCATCAGGTTGGACCACACCAGGCCGAGGCTGGCGCGGGCGAAGGGCAAGCTGCGGGCGTCGGCGACGACGTGCGGTGGCGTGGCGGCGGGCTTGCCGAGCAGGCGCTTGAGCAGGCCGGCACGTGCGGCCGGCGGTGCGATCCGCGCAGCAGCACGTGCGACCATCGCGGGCGCGTAGTCGGCGGCCAGCACGGTGGCGTCGGGAAAACGTGCGCCGAGCCGCGGCAGGTCGGCGCCCGTGCCGCAGCCGAGATCGAGGATGCGGCGGGGCGCGAGGCGGATGTAGTCCAGCCGCTCGTCCATGCGCCGGGCTACCTCGCGCGCCAGCACATCGGCGTCGTCGCAGGTCGCGGCCGCGCGTTCGAAGCGGCGGCGCAGCAGCTTGCGGTCAAGGGCAAAATCAGGGGCGTTGTCGGTGGCGGGCCCGTTCATCGCCGACGGGCCCGCCGGGTGGTTGGCGTCGTCGGCCTGTCGCGGTCGCTCGGAGCTGAAACCATTGTCATTGTGTGCGTTCCGGGCTGTAATTGCGAGGCCCGCATGTTCTTTCATCGGCCGAAATCTTGTCAAACCCGACCCCCGCTCTGCTTGCGCTGTGGCAACGTGTTGCCGACTTCGTCGCGCCGCAGCGCTGCTTTGCCTGCGGTTCGAGTTCGGGCGGCGATGCCCTGTGTACGCCGTGCAGGCAGGCCTTGCCACGGCGTCCATCCACCGCCTGTCCGCGCTGTGCCTTGCCCGGTCTCGGCGGCGGGCTGTGCGCCGCCTGCGTGCGCAGGCCGCCGGCCTACGATGCGACGCGGGCACTGTACGATTTTGCCTTTCCGGTCGATGCCATGGTGCATGCCCTGAAGTACCGTCACCAGCTCGCACTGGTGGCCTACTTTGCCGCCGAGCTGCGCGAACTCGGGCGCGACTTCGGCGCCGATGCGGAGCTGCTGCTGCCGATGCCACTGCATCCGCGACGTCTGGCCGAGCGCGGCTTCAACCAGGCCGTCGAGTTGGCGCGGCCCCTGGCGCGCAGTCGGGCGCTGCCGCTGGCGCTCGCGCTGGTGAGCAAGGTGCGCGACATTCCCGCCCAGGCTGGTCTCGGTCGCGAAGAACGCCAGCGCAACCCCCGCGGCGCCTTCGTCTGCGACCAGGACCTGCACGGCCAGCGGGTGATCGTTGTCGACGACGTCATGACGACCGGGGCGACGCTCGACGAGCTCGCACGCTGCCTGAAAGGCCGCGGTGCGGTGTGGGTGGGTAATCTGGTCGTGGCTCGTACCCCTGCCCCTTACTGAGTGGCGAGCGCTGGTTTACAGTGACGGCCCGCTCGGCGCCCGCCACCTTGCGCGCAGCTCCGTCCGCTCCCTCCTGCCGACCCGACGCCGATGTTCGAAATCGTCCTCTACCAACCCGAGATCCCGCCCAACACCGGCAACATCATCCGGCTGGCCGCCAATACCGGTTCGCGCCTGCATCTGGTGGCCCCGCTTGGTTTTGACCTCTCCGACAAGCAGCTTGCGCGGGCCGGGCTCGATTATCACGACCTCACCTGCGTCAGCGTGCATGCGGACTGGGCACAGTGCGCGGCTGCCCTGAGCGGGCGCCGCATGTTTGCGCTCAGCACCCGCGGTAGCCGACGTCATGACCTGATCGAGTATCGCGAGGGGGATGCCTTGCTGTTCGGTCCGGAGAGTCGCGGCCTGCCTGATGCGCTGCTGCAGACGTTCGCGCCCGAGTGCCGCATCCGCATTCCGATGCGCCCGACCAATCGCAGTGTCAACCTGTCGAATGCGGTGGCGGTGGTGGTGTATGAGGCCTGGCGCCAGCACGGCTTCGCTGGCGCAGTGGCACAGTAGGTCGAGCGCGCGCCTGGCGCGACCCGCGATGCGCTTATTCTTCGCGCGGGTCGCGGGCGAGCAGGCGCTCGACCGCGCTGCGGGCGTTGAGGCCGTGGTGGAGCAGGGCGTCGATCGCCTCGCAGATCGGCATCTCGACACCGTGGCGATGGGCCAGGCGCACGACTTCGCGCGCCGTCGACACCCCTTCGGCGACGTGGCCGAGTTCGCGCAGGATGTCGTCCAGGGTCTTCCCTTCGGCCAGCGCCAGGCCAACGCGCCGATTGCGCGACAGGTCGCCGGTGCACGTGAGGATGAGGTCGCCCATGCCGGCGAGCCCCATCAAGGTTTCGCTGCGGCCGCCGAGCGCCTGGGCGAGGCGGGCGATTTCGGCCAGGCCGCGAGTGATCAGGGCGGCGCGAGCATTGAGGCCGAAGCCCATGCCGTCGGCGACGCCGGCGGCAATCGCGATCACGTTCTTGACCGCGCCGCCGATCTCGCATCCGATCAGGTCGGTGTTGGCGTAGATGCGCAGGCGCGGCTGGTGTAGCACGCCGACCCAGTGCCTGGCGAAGGCCGCATCGCGTGCTGCCAGCGTCACCGCGGCGGGCAGGCCGCGCGCGACCTCAGCGGCGAAGCTCGGCCCGGTGAGTACGCCGCAGGCGGCCGCATCGCCGCGCTCCTCGGCGATGATCTCGTGGGGCAGGCGGCCGCTGCCGGCCTCGAAGCCCTTGCACGCCCAGAGCAGCGGTGTGCCGGGCTGCAGCCGTTGAAGGCGGCGGACGGTGTCGCGCAGGCCAGACAGCGGGGTGACGACGAGGTGGAGGTCGGCGTTGCGTGCCACGGTGTCGAAATCGGGCTCGACGATGAGCGCGTCATGCAGCGCGACGCCGGGAAGGTAGCGATGGTTCTCGCGCGTGCGGGCGAGCTCGCTCAGGTGCAGCCGGTCGCGGCCCCACAGGCTCACCCGATGACTCGCGCTGAAGGCCTGTGCGAGCGCCGTGCCCCACGCGCCGGCGCCGAAGACCGCAATGCGGGAGCCGCTCACAGGCCCCAGACCTCGTTGACGCGCACGTAGCCTTCAAGCCCGCCGCGGTGGCGGACCCGGGCCCAGCCGGGCGCAGCGGGTTCAATCAGGTCGAGGACGACGTTGCGCACCGCCTCGAAGCTGGGGGCGGCATCTTCGCGCGCCTCGCGCCGGATCGTCGCCCGGTCGACGGACACCATGACGGTACGGCGCGGTACCAGCGTGCGCTCCTCGACCCAGTTCAAGGTGCCGCCCGGCTCGCGTACGCGGACCCAGCCATCCTGGATGACGATGACCTCGAGCGGGGTGCCGGCGCGCAATGCGAACAGCTGGCGGCCCTGCGGCGAGGGCGCATCGCGCACGACGACCCCTTCGCCGGCAGAGCGGAACTGAATGCCCTGCGCAGTAGCCAGGCCGGAGGCCGCACTCAGGAAGAGGAAGGCGAGGCCCTGCAGCCCTGCCGGCCAGCCTGTGGGGCTGCGACGCTCGCGGCTCATGGTCAGGGCCTCACTGGATCGGGATTTCGCCGGCGGGGCTTTGGGCTCCCTGCTGACGCTGGGACTGGTAGAGCGCCTCGAAGTTGACCGGCGACAGCAGGACCGGCTGGAAGCCCGCGCGCGTCACTGCATCCGATACCGCTTCGCGGGCGTAAGGGAAGAGGATGTTCGGGCAGCCGATCATCATCACCGGCTCGAGATCGGACTCGGGAACGTTGCGGATCTGGAAGATGCCGCACTGGGCGACTTCAACCAGGAACAGGCTGCGGTCCTCGCCGATCTTGGCGTTGACCGTGACGGTCAGGGTCACCTCATACACGCCGTCGTCGACGGCCTGGCCGGAGGTGCGCAGCTGCACGTTGATCTGCGGGTTCTCGCGCTCGAGGAAGATCTTGGGCGCGCCCGGCACCTCCAGCGACAGGTCCTTGACGTAGAGCTTTTCGATCGAGAAGACGGGTTGGGTATTTTCCGACATGAATGAGGGTCCGCTGAGGGTTCGGTGGGAGGTTGAGGCGGCTGCCCCGGGCAGGGCAGTCGCGCGGTGGTCTATCGGCTGCGGGCGCCAGGCCCATGTTCGGCTGCGCTGCGCGGCACTCAGGCCGGCTCTCCGCGCAGCAGGCCGTCAAGCCGGCCGGCGCGGTCGAGCTCGAACAGGTCGTCGCAGCCACCGACATGGTAGTCGCCAATGAAGATCTGTGGAACCGTCCGCCGTCCGCTTGCCTTCATCATTTCTTCGCGGCGCGCCGGTTCGAGATCGACACGGATCTTGTCCAGCGCGCTCACGCCCTTGTGCTGCAGCAACTGCTCGGCGCGGATGCAGTAGGGGCAGGTGGCGGTGGCGTACATGCGCACGACGGGCTGCATGCTCACTTCCTCTTGCGGCTGACTGGCTGCCCGGCCTTCTGCCATTCCATCATGCCGCCGCGCAGGTTGAAGAGCTTCTCGAAGCCTGCCTGCTTGAGCTGCTTGATCGCCGTGCCCGAGCGTGCGCCGGTGGCGCAACACAGGATCACCGGGTGAGTCTTCCACTTCTCCAGCTCCTTGCTGCGGCGTTCGAGTTCGCCCAGCGGGATGTGGCGGGCATTGGGGATGTGGCCCTGGGCGTATTCGCCCTGCTCGCGCACATCGATGATGACCGCGTCCTCGCGGTTGACCAGCAGTGTCGCCTCGACCGGCGAAAGCTGGCTCTTGTCGCCATGGTTGCGGATGAGGTCGGCCATCAGCCAGGCACCCGAGACGGCGGCCAGCGCGGCCCAGTACCAGTTTTGTTGCAGGAATTCCACGAAAGGTCAGACTCCGGTTGGGGTGAGTGGGTCGGCTGTGGGGCTCAATGCCCGTCCGGCTCGACGCCGCAGAAGACTTCGCGCATGAGCACGATGAGCTGCAGCGTACGCTGGTCGCCGACACGGTAATAGACGCGATTGGCGTCCTTGCGCGTCTGCAGCACGCCCTTGTCGCGCAGGATCGCGAGGTGCTGGGAGATGTTGCTCTGCGAGGTCCCGACGGCCTCGACGATGTCCTGCACGCACTCCTCGCCGTCACCGAGCACGCACAGGATCTTGAGACGCAGCGGATGAGCGATCGCCTTCAGCGCGCGCGCCGCGGTCTCGATGTGCTCATGCTTGTCGATGAGGGCGAATATGTCGTCTTTGGTCACGATGGGCCAGCTCGGGCAAAGCGATAGTATAAAATATTGCGTTGCCCTGATGCAGGGAAGACGCGCTGCGCGCGCAACCATCAATGCCGCAGAACGGGAAGTGCCGTCCATGTTCACATCCGCCTCATTCCACGCCGGCGCGCTCCCTCACTGCGCAAGCGGTCCTGCGCTTGCCGGCAGCCGCGGGCTTGCGGCCTTGAGCCGGGAGTGTGCTCGGTGTCGCATGTGATGGCTGGGTGGTGGTCGCTGGTCGTGCTCGCGGGGCTGGCGGGGTGGCTGGGTGGTGGTCTGCCCGGGAATGCTCATGCCCAGGTCAGCGGCGAGATTGTCGAGCGGCGCTCTGACCTCGATGACCTCAAGAAGCGCATCCGTGACCTGCAGCAGGAAATGGCGCGCACCGAGGCCAGCCGCTCCGGTGCGGCCAACGCGCTGGCAGAGGCCGAGCGTGGCGTGTCGCGCGTGCGGCGCGAGCTTGCCCGCCTCGAATCAGAGCGCAAGGACACCGAAAAGCAGCTGAACCTGCTCGAGGCCGAGCAGCGTGCAACGGAGGCGCGCGTCGCGTCTCGCCGCGATGAGCTCGGTGAATGGCTGCGGCGTCATTACATGCATGGCGCGGCCGACGGCGTGGCGCCGCTGCTGTCGGCTCAGAATCCGAACCAGCTCGCGCGCGACGCACGCTATCTGGAACACCTCGGGCGTGCCCGCCTTGCCCTCATCGAGGGGCTGCGCGCCGACCTGCGCGAGACCGCCGCGCGTGCCGCGCAGATCCAGGCGCGCCGCGATGGCCTGGTTGCGCTCGAGTCCGAGCAGCGCAGTCGCCGCGCCGAGCTCGAGTCGGTGCAGGCGCGGCGCAAGCAGGCGCTGGCCGAGATCTCGCGCCAGTTGCAGACGCAGAAGAAGGAGGTCAGCAGCCTGCAGCAGGACGAGCAACGCCTGGCCAAGGTCATCGATACCTTGGTCAGGCGTGCGCGCGAGGCCGCTGCACGCGAGGCGGCCCGCCGCCTGGCAGAGCAGCGCGCGGCCGCACGCCGCGCCGCCGAGGAGCGCGCGGCGGCCGATCGCACCGAGCGCGCGCGCAGCCAGCCGCCCGCGCCCCCTGCGGCCGCCGCTGCGCGGCGGGCCGAGCCAGTGGTGGGTGAGGTGCGCGCCACTGCGGGCCCCACGCCGACCGGCGTACGTTTTGCCCAGTTGCGTGGCCAGTTGCGGCTTCCGGTGCGCGGCGAACTCGTTGGCCGCTTCGGTGCTCCAAGAGCAGACGGCGGCACGACCTGGAAGGGTGTCTTCATCCGTACCGGGGTCGGGGCTGACGTGCGTGCCGTGGCCGAGGGCGAGGTGGTGTTTTCGGACTGGCTGCGGGGCTATGGAAACCTGCTCATCATTGATCACGGCAGCGACTACCTTTCGATCTATGGCAACAACGATGCCTTGCTGAAAGAGGTCGGCGACCGGGTCGCGGGCGGGGATGCCGTGGCCAGCGTGGGCAGCAGCGGGGTGGGCGGGGATTCGGGTTTATACTTCGAGATCCGTCACCAAGGGCAGGCTCTGGACCCGATGCAGTGGGTGCGACTCAACTAGTTCTGACGGTAGGGCTGGCGGCAAGCGTCGGCGAACCAATGGAGTTTTCATGCGCAGCAAGCTGAAGCAGTTTGGCCTGGTGATGACCGGCATGGTGGCCGGGGTCATGATCAGCCTCAATTTCTCCGCCAACGCCGATCGCAGCACCCAGGTGCCGCTGCCGGTGGATGAATTGCGCGCCTATGCCGACGTCTTCAACGCGATCAAGCAGGGCTATGTCGAGCCGGTCGAGGACAAGAAGCTCATTACCGACTCGATCAGTGGGATGCTGTCGGGCCTGGATCCGCACTCGGCCTATCTCGATGCGGAGGCCTTCAAGGATCTGCAGGTGGGTACGCAGGGCGAGTTCGGTGGCCTCGGCATCGAGGTCGGCATGGAGGATGGCTTCGTCAAGGTCATCTCGCCGATCGAAGACACGCCGGCCTTTCGCGCCGGCGTGATGGCCGGCGACCTGATCGTCAAGCTCGACGATACGCCGGTCAAGGGCATGAGCCTGAACGATGCGGTCAAGCGCATGCGCGGCAAGCCGCGCACCGACATCACGCTGACCATCATGCGCAAGGGTGAGTCGCGTCCGATCGTGCTCACCCTCACGCGCGAGGTCATCAAGGTGCAGAGCGTGCGCTCGAAGGTGATCGAGCCTGGCTTCGGCTATCTGCGCGTGGCCCAGTTTCAGGAGAACACCGCGGCTGCGGTGGTCGATCACCTGAACAGGCTCGCCGCCGAGGGCGAGATGCAGGGGCTGGTGCTCGATCTGCGCAACGATCCGGGTGGGTTGCTGCACGGGGCGGTCGGAGTGTCTGCGGCCTTCCTGCCGGCCAACACGCTGGTGGTGTCGACCGACGGCCGCACCGAGGACGCCAAGCGCGAATACCGCGCGATTCCGGCCGACTACCTGCGCGGGACGCGCAACGACTTCCTGCGTGGCCTGCCGGCCGTGGCCAAGGATGTGCCGATGGTGGTGCTGGTCAATGCCGGCTCGGCGTCGGCCTCGGAGATCGTCGCTGGCGCCCTGCAGGACCACAAGCGGGCGACCGTGATGGGGACCCAGACCTTCGGCAAGGGCTCGGTTCAGACCATCCTGCCGCTCAACAACAACACCGCGATCAAGCTCACCACCGCGCGCTACTACACGCCGAACGGGCGTTCGATCCAGGCCAAGGGCATCGAGCCCGACATCGTGGTCGAGGAAACCGCCAATGGCTCGAGCCGGCGCATGCGCGAAGCCGACCTGCAGGGGCACCTGGGCAACGACAAGGATCCCGAGGCCGAGGCGCGACAGAAGGCCGAGGGCGCACGCGCACCGGCCGACGGAGCGGACGAAGCCGAGCCGGTGCGCTTCGAGCTCGCGGGCGAGAACGATTTCCAGCTCCAGCAGGCCATCCGCCTTCTCAAGGGTGAGCAGATCGTCCAAAATGAAAAATAATCCATGAGCTCGGGAGGGGCATGATGCGCAGGGAGACCGCCTACAAGCTGGCCGGCCGGCATCATGACCGTCCCGTGCCCGGGGCTGATATTCACAAGCAGCGCGAGATCCGCTTCAAGCCGCTGCCGCCGGGGCAGGTCGAGCGCGCCTGGCTTGCCCTGCGCATGCTCAAGGGGCTTCACATCGAGCGTACGGATGAGCCCTTGAGCATCGTCGTGCGCTACTCGGTGCTCGACTATTCGCTCGAAACACTCGAAGACGCGCTGCGTGATGCCGGCTTTGCGCTCGAGAACTCGCTCTACTTCAAGCTGGTGCGCGCAATCATCTATTTCAGCGAAGAAACCCAGCGCCACAACCTGTTGTCCCCGGAGCGCCTGATCAAGCAGTCGCACGAGGTCTACATCCAGGCCTGGGATCACCATGAGCACGGCGATCACGACGACACACCGCCCGAGCTGCGCGAGTACAAGTGAGCCTCAGCAATGGATGACGAACAGCTGCTGCGCTACAGCCGCCATATCTTGTTGCCCGAGATTGGCGTCGAGGGGCAGCAGGCGCTGCTCGATGCGCGGGTGCTGATCGTCGGCGCTGGTGGCCTGGGCTCGCCGGCGGCGCTGTACGTCGCGGCCGCGGGGGTGGGGACGATCGCGATCGCCGACGACGACACGGTCGACCTGACCAACCTGCAACGCCAGATCATGCATACGGCGGAGATGGTCGGTGCGCCCAAGGTCGAGTCGGCACGCTTGGCGCTGGGCCGGCTCAACCCGCTCACTCGTGTCGAGGGCCTGCAGCAGCGCCTGGAAGGCGCGGCGCTGGAGGAGCAGGTGTCACGCGCCGACGTGGTGCTCGACTGCTGCGACAACTTTGCCACCCGCCATGCGGTGAACCGGGCCTGCGTGAAGTACCGCAAGCCGCTCGTTTCCGGTGCCGCAATCCGCTTCGATGGCCAGGTCTCGGTGTTCGATCTGCGCAAGCCGGGCAGCGCCTGCTATCACTGCCTGTTCCCCGAGGGCGAGGACCTGGAGGAGGTGCGCTGTGCAGTGATGGGCGTGTTCGCGCCCATCGTCGGCATGATCGGCACGACTCAGGCCGCCGAGGCCTTGAAGCTGATCATCGGCTGCGGCACCTCGCTCGATGGCCGCCTGCTGCTGCTCGATGGGCTCGGCATGGAGTGGCGCAGCATCAGCCTGGGCAAGGATCCAGGCTGCGCGGTGTGCGCTGCGGCCTGATCACCGGCGGCGGCTCAGGCTTCAGGCCGCAGCGAGCGGCCTGGCGATCAGGCGCAGGTCCTCGCCGAGCATGCGCAGGTCGTGAATCTTCAAGCGGGTGGCGCCCTGCAGGCTGGCCAGTTCGGGCAGATTGAACAGCCCCTGGGCCAGGTCGCCCGCCAGCATCGGTGCCAGGTAGAGCAGCAGTTCGTCCACGCAGCCTTCGCGCAGCAGCGAGCCGTTGAGCTTGAGCCCCGCCTCGGCATGCACCTCGTTGATGTCGCGGCGACCGAGTTCCTGCAGCAGGGCGGGTAGGTCCACCTTTCCCGCCTGGTTCGCCGTCACCACGAACTGATGGCCGCGATCGAGCAGCGGCGCCATGCGTGCAGCGTCCTCGACCGCGGTGGCGATCAGCACCGGCGCGCCCTGCAGGATGCGAGCCTGGGGCGAGACGTCGAGCCGGGCGTCGATCAGGATGCGCAGCGGCTGGCGTTCGCAGGGGACGTCGCGCACCGTCAGTTGCGGGTCGTCCTCACGCACGGTGCCGATGCCGGTGAGGACGGCACAGGCACGTGCGCGCCAGCGATGGCCGTCGCGGCGCGCGGCAGCGCCGGTAATCCATTGGCTGACGCCGTTGTTGAGTGCGGTCTTGCCGTCCAGCGTAGCGGCCGCCTTGAGGCGCAGCCAGGGCCGTCCGCGCGCCATGCGCGACACGAAACCGATGTTCAGCTCGCGCGCCTCGGCCTCGAGCAGGCCGTGCTCGGTGACGATGCCGGCGGCGCGCAGGCGCGCCATGCCGCGGCCGGCCACGAGCGGATTGGGATCTTCCATGGCGGCAACGACGCGGGCGATGCCGGCCTCGATGAGGGCGTCCGCGCAGGGCGGCGTGCGACCGAAGTGGGAGCAGGGTTCGAGGCTCACATAGGCGGTGGCGCCCTGCGCCCGCGCTCCCGCCATGCGCAGGGCGTGGATCTCGGCATGGGCCTCGCCGGCGCGCCGGTGCCAGCCCTCGCCGACGATCTCGCCGTCCTTGATCAGCACACAGCCCACACGCGGATTGGGCGGGGTGGTGTCGAGCCCGCGCGCGGCAAGCGCGAGCGCCCGCGCCATGGCCGCGTGGTCAGTTGCCGAAAAGGTCATCTTCGCCGGTCGGCGGCGCCGCGCTCGGGTTGCTGCGGCTGCGCCGCGGGCGGCTCTGCACTTCGCGGATCACTTCGGAGAATTCGTCCACATCGGCAAAGTTGCGATACACCGAGGCAAAGCGGATGTAGGCGACCTTGTCGAGCTTCTTGAGCTCCTTCATGACCAGCTCGCCGATCTTCTCACTCGGCACCTCCTGCTCGCCCATCGACAGCAGGCGCGCCTCGATGCGGTCCACCGCAGCGTCGATGTCCTCGATCGTCACCGGGCGCTTGCGCAGCGCGAGCTTCATGCTGCCGGCGAGCTTGGCGTGGTCGAATTCGGTGCGATTGCCGTTGCGCTTGACGATGTGCGGCATCTTCAGGTCGATGCGTTCATACGTCGTGAAGCGCTTGTCGCATTTCACGCAGCGACGGCGACGCCTGACGACGTCGCCGTCCTCGTTCTCGCGCGTATCGGTGACCTGGGTGTTGGGGTCAGCGCAGAAGGGACATTTCATGGCCGGAAGGCGTTGGCGGGCGGGGCAGGCTTCGTCTCGATGCCCAGCCCGCCGCGCGGCTTACTTGCCGTAGACCGGGAACTTCGCGCACAGCTCGGCGACCTGGCCGCGCACGCGCTCGATCACCGCCACATCTTCCGGTGCATCGAGCACGTCGGCGATCAGGTGGGCGATCTTCTCGGCCTCGATCTCGGTGAAGCCGCGGGTGGTCATCGCCGGCGAGCCGATGCGGATGCCCGAAGTGGTGAAGGGCTTCTCGGGGTCGTTCGGGATCGAGTTCTTGTTCACCGTGATGTGGGCGCTGCCCAGCACCGCCTCTGCGGCCTTGCCGGTGATCTTCTTGTTGCGCAGGTCGACCAGGAAGACGTGGCTCTCGG
Source organism: Thauera sp. WH-1 (assembly GCF_047806685.1). Classification (NCBI taxonomy): domain Bacteria; kingdom Pseudomonadati; phylum Pseudomonadota; class Betaproteobacteria; order Rhodocyclales; family Zoogloeaceae; genus Thauera; species Thauera sp. WH-1. The sequence goes on along the minus strand of NZ_JBLQGP010000023.1, from coordinate 44,773 downwards.
TGCGCCCGGAGACGATGCGCAGGCCGCGCTCTTCCGACAGCACACGCGCCATCACGCGCGCGTTGGCGATCACCTGCTCCTGATAGTTGCGGAACTCGGGCGTGGCCGCTTCCTTGAAGGCGACCGCCTTGGCGGCGATGACGTGCATCAGCGGGCCGCCCTGCAGGCCGGGGAAGATGGCCGAGTTCAGCGCCTTCTCGTGTTCGGCCTTCATCAGGATGATGCCGCCGCGCGGGCCGCGCAGGGTCTTGTGGGTGGTCGAGGTGACGACGTCGGCGTGCGGTACCGGGTTGGGGTAGAACCCCGCGGCGATGAGGCCGGCATAGTGCGCCATGTCGACCCAGAAGATGGCGCCGATTTCCTTGGCGATCTTCGCGAAGCGCTCGAAGTCGATGCGCAGCGCGTAGGCCGAGGCGCCGGCGATGATGATCTTCGGCTTGTGCTCGCGCGCCAGGCGCTCCATGGCCTCGTAGTCGATCTCTTCCTTGGCGTTGAGACCATAGGCGACGACATTGAACCACTTGCCCGACATGTTCAGCGGCATGCCGTGGGTGAGGTGGCCGCCCTCGGCCAGGCTCATGCCCATGATGGTGTCGCCCGGCTTGGCGAAGGCCATCAGCACCGCCTGGTTGGCCTGCGAGCCCGAGTTCGCCTGCACGTTGGCGGCTTCCGCACCGAACAGCGCCTTGAGACGGTCGATCGCTAGTTGTTCCGCCACATCGACGTGCTCGCAACCACCGTAGTAGCGCTTGCCGGGATAGCCCTCGGCGTACTTGTTGGTGAGCTGCGAGCCTTGGGCCTCCATGACTGCATGGGAGACGTAGTTTTCGGAAGCGATGAGCTCGATATGGTCTTCCTGGCGGCGGTTTTCTGCCTGCACGGCGGCCCAGAGTTCAGGATCGACCTTGGCGAGGGTGTCTTGCGCGGAGAACATGGTGCGGACTCTGAAAGGTTGATTTCGAGCGCGGAGTTTATCACGGCGGCGGTGCACAAAAAAAAGCGCGCATCCCTCGAGATGCGCGCTCCGTATCGGGGCTGGACGCGGCTTACCAGCCGTCCTTGTCGTCGTCCCAGCCCCCGCCGCCGAAGTTGCCCGGTATCTCGAGCTGCATCGTGTCGGGGTCGAACTGGACCGGCTTGTCCAGGCTGAAGGTCACCAGCTGCGGGAAGGCGAGCAGCAGGCCGAGCATGATGAGCTGGATGATCACGAAGGGAATCGAGCCGCGATAGATGTCCATCGTCTTCACGCCCTCGACCCGCTTGCCAGTCACGCGATCGAGGAAGCTGCCGACCGGCGCCACGCTGCGCAGGTAGAACAGCGCGAAGCCGAAGGGTGGCGTGAGGAAGGAGGTCTGCAGGTTCATCGCCAGCATCACGCCGAACCAGATCAGGTTGATGTCGAGCTTCTCTGCCACCGGCGCCAGCAGCGGGATCAGGATGAAGGCGATCTCGAAGAAGTCGAGGAAGAAGCCCAGCACGAACACCATCAGGTTCACGAACAGCAGGAAGCCGATCTCGCCGCCGGGCAGCTTGTCGAACAGGTGCTCGACCCAGATCTGGCCGTCGACCGCGATGAAGGTGAAGCTGAACAGCGTGGAGCCGATCAGGATGAAGAGCACGAAGGTCGACAGCTGTGCGGTGGATTCGAGCGCGCGCTTGAGCGTCGCGAAATCGAGGCGGCGGCGCACGAAGGCCATCAGCAGCGCACCGACGGCCCCCATCGCCCCGCCCTCGGTGGGCGTCGCCACGCCGAGGAAGATAGTGCCGAGCACGAGGAAGATCAGCGCCAGCGGCGGGATCAGGACGAAGGTCACGCGCTCGGTGATCTGTGACAGCAGGCCGAAGCGCAGCACCTTGTTGACGAGCGCGGCGGCGAAGGCGATCAGCGTCCCCACGGTCAGTGCCACGACGAGGGTCTCGTCCAGCGCCGGGGAGACCTCGCTGCCGGTGAAGGCCGTCATGATCTCCGCGTAGAACAGGCCGAACGCGGTGGTCAGGCCCGCCACCACGGCGAAGAACACGCCGAGCGAGCGCATCCCCGAGCTGCCGTCCGGTTCGCGATAGCGCAGCGCCTCGGGGGGCAGGGCGGGCAGCATCTTCGGCTTGAACATCGCCAGCGCGATGATGAACAGCACATACATGCCGATCAGCATGAAGGCGGGCACGAAGGCGCCGCGATAGAGGTCGCCGACGCTGCGGCCGAGCTGGTCGGCCATCACGATCAGCACCAGCGAGGGCGGCACGGCCTGCGCGAGCGCGCCCGAAGCGGTGATCGCGCCGCTGGCGATCGCGCGGCTGTAGCCATAGCGCAGCATGATCGGCAGCGAGATCAGGCCCATCGAGATCACTGAGGCCGCCACCACGCCGGTGGTCGCGGCAAGCAGGGCGCCGACCAGGATCACCGCCAGCGCCAGGCCACCGCGCACCGGCCCGAAGACCTGGCCGACGGTGTCGAGCAGATCCTCGGCCATGCCGCTGCGCTCGAGGATGAGGCCCATCAGCGTGAAGAAGGGGATCGCGAGCAGGGTGTCGTTCTGGATGATGCCGAAGACCCGCAGCGGCAGGGCCTGGAACAGGCTGACCGGCAGCAGGCCCAGTTCGATGCCGATGAAGCCGAACATGAGCCCGGTGGCGGCCAGCGAGAACGCCACCGGAAAACCCGTGAGCAGGAAGATGACCAGGGCCACGAACATCAGTTGCGGCAGGCTGGAAGAGAGCAGCTCGATCATTTATGGGCCTCGCCTTCAGCGGCATGCTCCGCCGCGCCGGTGTCGTGGCCGCCGCGCAGCAGCGGGTTGGGTGCCAGACCGCGCAGAAAGGCGACACGCTTGATCAGTTCGGACACCGCCTGCAGCGCGAGCAGCGCAAAGCCGGTCGGCACCATGGCGTATACCGGCCAGCGAATGAGGCCGCCCGCGTTGGACGAGACCTCGCCGGACACGAAGGCGTTGCGCACCAGGGGCCAGGAGAATTCGATCATGAACCAGCACATCGGCAGCAGGAAGACGACGATGCCGATGATGTCGATCAGGATGCGCGTGCGCATCTTCAGCTTGTTCGCGACCACGTCGATGCGGACATGGGCGTTCTGCATCAGGACATAGCCCGCGCCGAGCAGGAACACGCCCGCAAACAGATACCACTGGATTTCGAGGTAGGCGTTCGAACTGATGTTGTAGGCCTTGCGCATGACGGCATTGGCCGCACTGATGAGCGAGGCGGCAAGGACGAGCCAGAGCGTCGTCTTGCCGACCAGACGGCTCAATCCGTCGATCAGCCGGGAGAGGCGGAGGAGCGTTCCCATGGGGTAGCCTGGAAGCGTGAAAGGACAAAGACACCGAGCGCTGCGGGTAGCAGGCTCGGTGCGCAGGGGTGACGCAATGATGCAGGGGTGAGGCAGCGGGGCGCTCCGCGACCGGGGGCCAGGGAGCGCCGCGCCATGTTACAGCTTCTGTGCGGCCAGGTACTGCGAGTAGTTGCCTTCGGCGACCGACTCCCACTGCACCTGATCAGCCAGGAAGCGCGCGTAGTCGGGGAAGATCTTCTTCCAGTTCGGGTTCTTGTCGTTGAGTTCGTCATAGACCTCGCGCGAGGCCTTGAACGCGGCGTCCATCACGTCGCGCGGGAAGCGGCTCAGCTTGGCGCCCTCGGCAACGAGTTGCTTGAGCGCAGTCGGGTTGCGGGCGTCGTAACGCGCCTGGCAATGGATATGTGCGTTGGAGGCCGCCTGCAGCACGATGGCCTGGTACTCCTTCGACAGGCCGTTCCACTGTTTGTCGTTGATATAGAGCGAGAACTGGGTACTGCCTTCCCACCACGCCGGGAAGTAGTAGTTGGAGGCAACCTTGTGCAGGCCGAGCTTGAGGTCGTCATAGGGGCCGATCCATTCGGCGGCATCGATGGTGCCCTTTTCCAGGGACTGGTAGATCTCGCCGGCGGGGATGTTCTGGGGCACCACGCCGAGCTTGCTCAGCACGCGCCCACCGAAACCACCGACGCGGAACTTGAGGCCGTTGAGGTCGGCGACCGACTTGATCTCCTTGCGGTACCAGCCGCCCATCTGCGCGCCGGTGTTGCCGCAGGGGATGTTGACGATGTTGAACTGGGCGTAGAACTCTCGGAACAGCTTGAGACCGTTGCCTTCGAACATCCACGCCGTCATTGCGCGCGAAGTCATGCCGAAGGGCACGGCGCAGTCGAGGGCGAAGGTTTCGTCCTTGCCGAAGAAGTAGTAGGGCGCAGTGTGGGCGACCTCCACCGTGCCCTGCTGGACGGCATCGACGACGCCGAAGGCGGGCACCAGCTCGCCGGCCGGATAGACGGTGATGTTGAACTTGCCGCCGGTCGCGTCGGCCACATTCTTCGCGAACACCTCCGAGGCGCCGAAGACGGTGTCGAGCGATTTCGGGAAGCTCGACGCCAGGCGCCAGCGGATCTGCTCCTGTGCATGCACGATGGCGGGGGCGGCGCCTGCCGCCAGAATGCCGGCAATGCCGGTGCCCTGTAGAAATTTGCGACGTTCCACGGTGTCTCCTTGTTGCGGGGGGGAGGCGTTCGGCGAGTGGGCCTGAACGGCGAAAACTCGTTGAATTATAGGAAGGGGTCGGGGCGCAAAGGGAGCCGAGGAAAACCCTGATTTGCTGAATTTTTCGTGAAAAATGCCACGGCCGTTAAATCAGCCGTTGGGGAGTTCGTCCAGGCTGTGCTCCAGGTGGCGCTCGTCGGCCCACGCCAGCAGCCGCCATCCTGCCGGCTGATGCTCGATCCAGTTCAATGCCGCGTTGGGAATCGGGAAGTCGCGCGCCGACTCCAGCTCGCGGCCGGCGGCAATGCGGTAGGCGATGTCCAGCACGCCGCCGTGGGTCACGACGAGCACATGTTCGCCGCGATGGCGCAGCGCAATATCTTGCAGTGCGGCGCGGATGCGCTCGGCGAATTCGTGCAGGCTCTCGCCCCGTTCGGCAAACGCGAAGTCGAGGTCGCGCGCCTTGAAGCGACGATAGAACTCGGGGTGGCGGTGCGCCGCCTCGTCGTAGGTGAGCCCCTGAAACATGCCGTAGTGGCGCTCGCGCAGGCGGGCGTCGGTGGTTTCCGGCATTGGATGGCGGCGCGTGATCGCGGCCGCGGTCTGGCGCGCGCGGGCAAGGTCGCTGCAGTACAGCGCGGAGAAGCGCGTCCCCGCCAGGCTTCGGGCGGTGGCTTCGGCCTGGGCCTGGCCACGCTCATTGAGCGGGATGTCGATGTGTCCCTGCAGGCGCCGCTCCACGTTCCAGTCCGTCTCGCCGTGGCGGACCAGGCAGAGCGTGCACGCGATGCCGGCATCGGCGGGGGGGGCTGTCGGGGTCGTCATAAGCGTGTGTGGGGTCCGAAAAAGGGAAGAGCCCGGGTGGGCTCTTCCCTTGCACAAGGCGGGTGGCTGTCGAGCTTAGCGGATCGACTGCATGAAGCGGTCGTAGCTCGCCTCGGCAACGCCGAACCAGGCGTTCTGCGACTGGCGGTACTTCACGAACTCGGTGTAGATCTTCTTCCACGCCGGGTTCTTGGCCGACTCCTCGGCGTACATCTCCTGGCTGAGGTCGTAGGCCTTCTTCATGATTTCGTTGGAGAAGCGCTGCAGCTTCACGCCCTGGCTCAGCAGGCGGGCCAGCGCCTGCGGATTCTTGTGGTCGTAGCTCGCGGTCATGAGGATGTGGGCCTCGCGCGAAGCGGCCTGGAAGGCGGCCTGGTATTCCTTCGGCAGCTTGTCCCATTCCTGCTTGTTGACGAAGAAGTGCACCGCGGGGCCGGGCTCCCAGAAGCCGGGGGCGTAGTAGTTGGGCGCGACCTTGTGCAGGCCGAGCTTCTCGTCGTCGTAGGGCGCGACGAATTCGGCGGCGTCGATCGTGCCTTTCTCGAGCGCCGTGTAGATGTCACCCGGGGCGAGTTGCTGGGGCACGGCGCCCATGCGCGCGAGGAGCTCGCCGCCCAGACCGGCGATGCGGATCTTGAGGCCGTTCATGTCGGCGACGGTGTTGATCTCCTTGCGGTACCAGCCACCCATCTGCACGCCGGTGTTGCCACCGAGGAAGGAGCGGATGTTGTAGTTGCTGTAGAACTCGTCGAGCAGCTCCTGGCCGCCGCCGGCGATGATCCAGGCGTCCATCTGGCGCGCGTTGAGGCCGAAGGGGATCGCCGTGCCAAAGCCGAAGGCCTTGTCCTTGCCGGTGTAGTAGTAGGAGCAGGTGTGGCTCATCTCGACCGTCCCTTGCTGGACGGCGTCGAGCGCCTGCAGGGCGGGCAGCAGCTCACCGGCCGGATAGACGCGGATGTCGAACTTGCCGCCGGTGATCTCGCTGACGCGGGTCGACAGCAGCTCGGCGCTGCCGAACAGGGTGTCGACGCCGCGCGGGAAGCTCGAGGTCATGCGCCACTTGATCTCGGGCAGGCCGGTATGGACCGCCGGGGCGGCCACGACGGGGCTGGATGCAACGCCGGCTGCGGCGCCCGCGGCGAGGCCCACGCCTGCCTTCTTGAGGAATGAACGACGTTCCACGATTTCTCCTTTTCTTGAGTGCCACCGAATATCGGTGGTCGATTATATAGGCGGATCAGCGCCCGGCCACCTTCATGCGCTCGATCAGGACCGAGCCGCACAGTTTTGCACCGCGCGGCAGCGCATCGTTGCCGATGGCGACGATGCTGCGGAACATGTCGCGCAGGTTGCCGGCGATGGTGATTTCCTCCACCGCATGCTTGATGCGGCCCTTCTCGACCCAGAAGCCTGCCGCACCGCGCGAGTAATCGCCCGTGACGTAATTCACGCCATGACCGAGCAGCTCGGTGACGAGCAGGCCGCGCTCCATGTCCTTGACGAGGCCGGCGAGGTCGCGCTCGCCCGGCTTGACGATCAGGTTGTGCGAGCCGCCGGCGTTGCCGGTGGTCTGCATGCCGAGCTTGCGCGCCGAATAGGTCGACAGGAAATAGCCCTGCAGCACGCCCTCGCTCACCACCTCGCGGTCGCGGGTGGCGACGCCATCGCTGTCGAAGGGGCTGGAGCCGAAGGCCTTCTTCAGGTGCGGGCGTTCGGCGATGCTCACCACCGGCGAGAACACCGGCTGGCCGAGGCTGTCGAGCAGGAAGCTGGACTTGCGGTACAGCGAACCACCGCTGACCGCCTGCACGAAGTTGCCGATCAGCGCCACCGCGAGCGGTGCCTCGAACAGCACCGGCACCTCGCAGGTGCGGATCTTCTTGGCGCCGAGGCGGGCCAGCGCGCGTTCACCGGCGCGACGGCCGATCTCTTCCGGCGACATCAGCTCTGCCGGGTCGCGGCGCGAGTCGTACCAGTATTCGCGCTGCATGGCGTCGCCCTCGCCCGCGATCACCGAGCACGACAGGCCATGGCGGGTGGTGGCATAGCCGCCGATGAAGCCGTGGCTGTTGGCCGACACGAAGTGCGACTGCTGGATCGAGGTGTTGGCGCCTTCCGAATTGCTGATCTTCGGGCTCACCGCGAAGGCCGCCTCCTCGCAGCGGCGCGCGAGCGCGATCGCCGCGTTGACGTCGATCGCCCAGGGGTGGAAGAGGTCAAGCTCGGGCATATCCTTGGCGCGCGCCATCAGCGCCGCGTCGGCGAGGCCGGCGCAGGGGTCGGGCGCAGTGAAGCGGGCGATCGAGATCGCGGCCTGGACCGTGGCCTTGAGCGCTTTCTTCGAGAAGTCCGAGGTGCTGGCGTAGCCACGTTGCTGGCCGACGTACACGGTGACGCCCACGCCCTTGTCGCGGTTGTACTCGATGGTGTCGACCTCGCCCTTGCGCACCGCGACCGACTGGCCGAAGCCTTCCGAGACGTCGGTCTCGCAGGCCGAGGCGCCATGCTTTTTCGCGTGCTTGAGGATGTCGGTGGCGATTTCGGCGAGGTGCGCCTGGGAGAAGGAGAAGCCTTGAGCGGACATGGAGCGGGCCGGGTGCGTGCAAAGGCTATAATCTTAACCCGATCAAGCCAGCCCCCATGCCCGCAATGCGCCCAGATTCGCGCCAATCCGCCCACGACGATGCCGATGACGACTACGTCGAGCCGCCCAGCAAGAGCAGCCGCAAGCGCGAGATGCAGGCGCTGCAGGATCTCGGCGAGCAGCTCGTGGCCTTGTCGGTCGACCAGCTCAAGAAGGTGCCGCTGCCCGAATCCCTGTTCGACGCCATCCGCGCCGCCCAGGGCTTCAAGATGGAGGCGCGCCGCCGCCAGTTGCAGTACATCGGCAAGTTGATGCGCAAGATCGACCCCGCGCCGATCCAGGCCCAGCTCGAGGTCTTCGCCGGCAACTCGGCCGCCGAGGTGGCGAAGATGCACCGCCTCGAGCGCCTGCGCGAACAACTGCTCGAGGACGAGAAGGTGATCGGCGTCATCGCCGAGACCTGGCCGGGCGCCGACCTGCAATACCTGCGCACCCTGCGCCGCAATGCGCTCAAGGAGCGCGAGGCGGGCAAGCCGCCGAAGGCCTTCCGCGAGATCTTCCAGACCCTGCGCATGCTGCAGGCGGCGGATGGCGAAGGCGTGGCCGCCGGGGATGCTGCGGACATCGACACGGGGTCCGCCGACGGTGCGGCCGGCGACGGTCAGGCCGCCTCTCCCAAGCACTGAAGAACGAGGACGACGAGACTCATGAGCGAACACATCCGGATCGGCCTCGTGTCGATCAGCGACCGCGCCTCCGAAGGCACCTACGAAGACCAGGGCATCCCGGCGCTGAAGGACTGGCTGGGCAGGGCGCTGAGCTCGCCATGGAGCGCCGAGACGCGCCTGATCCCGGACGAGCGCGCGACGATCGAGCGCACCCTGATCGAGCTCGCCGACACCGCCGGCTGCAAGCTCGTCCTCACCACCGGCGGCACCGGTCCGGCGCCGCGCGACGTCACTCCGGAGGCGACGCTGGCGGTCGGTGACAAGGAGATGCCCGGCTTCGGCGAGGAGATGCGCCGCATCAGCCTCAACTTCGTGCCGACCGCGATCCTGTCGCGCCAGGTCGCGGTGATCCGTGGCAACTGCCTGATCATCAACCTGCCCGGACAGCCCAAGTCGATCCGAGAGACGCTCGAGGGCGTGCGCGACGCCGACGGCGCGGTGCGCCATGTCGGCATCTTCGCCGCCGTGCCCTATTGCATCGACCTCATCGGCGGGCCCTACATCGAGACCGACGAGGTGGTGATCAAGGCCTTCCGGCCGAAGACCGCGATCCGCGCCAGGCAGGGCTGAAGCCGAGGTGGAGGCTGCGGCCGAGCTGTGCTGGGAGGAGGGCGCTGGCGCTGCGACGCAGCAGGGCGCGGGCGCTGCGGTGGCATGCCGTGCGCGCTGGCGCTCGGAGAACGGTCTGCCACCGCCACGTCGGGTCGTCGTTGCCGATGACACGATGAAGGCGGATACCGCGTGGCGGCTGGCCTGCGAGGGCACGGGCCTGCTGTGGCGCGGCGACTATCACAACGCTCGCCAGTTGCTGCAGGCGATGGCGCGACGCGCCGACGCGCGCCCGCGCAAGCGCAGTCGCGAGCCGGCTTCGCCCGCCGAGGCCTTTCACCTGCACCGCATGGCCCAGGCGCAGCGTGCGCGCTCGCTCGGCATGCTGCTGATCCCGGTCGAGGCGGGTGGTCGTATTGCGCTGCGGCGGGCGCCGGACGTCGTCGAGGCGCTGGCCGAAGCCATCGACGGCACGGCCGATGCCGATCTGCTCGATGCCCCCTTCGTGTTGTCGCTGCGCGAGCTGCTCGGCCTGATCGGCGCGCACGAATGGCGGCGCAAGGGCGTGCTGGTGCCGGCGCTGGGTGCGCGCATCCACCCCTGGTACGGCGTGTTCTCGCCGATCCGCGGCGAATACCTCGATCTGATCGCGCGCGTGCCGCTGCCGGCGCGCACGCTTGCCTTCGACATCGGCACCGGCACCGGGGTGATCGCCGCCGTGCTGGCGCGGCGCGGTGTCGACCGGGTGGTCGCCACCGACCAGGATCCGCGTGCGCTCGTCTGTGCCCGTGACAACCTTGCCCGGCTCGGGCTCGATGGCGCCGTGGAGGTGGCCGCGGCCGACCTCTTCCCGTCCGGACGTGCACCGCTGGTGGCGTGCAACCCACCTTGGCTGCCGGCCAAGCCGACGGCGGCGATCGAGCGCGCCGTGTACGACCCCGACAGTCGCATGCTGCGCGGCTTCCTCGACGGGCTGGCGGCGCACCTGATGCCGGACGGTGAGGGCTGGCTGATCCTGTCGGACCTGGCCGAGCACCTCGGCCTGCGCTCGCGCGAGCAACTGCTGGGCTGGATCGCGGCGGCGGGATTGCGCGTGCTCGGTCGCGAGGACATCCGCCCGCGCCATGCCAAGGCGCGCGACGCGGACGATCCGCTGCACGCGGCGCGCGCCGCGGAGATCACCTCGCTGTGGCGCCTCGCTATTTCGGCATGATGCGGATCACCGGGCGCTGCAGGTGCTTCGCCGGCGGTGGCATCGACAGCTGGCGTCGGCGCTCGAGTTCGCGCCACCAGGCACGTACGCCTAGCAGCGCGGCCAGGATCAGCGCGTAGATCAGCGGCTCGAGCACGTCGGCCTTCACCAGCCACCAGAAGTGCAGCACGCCGAGGATGGCGATGCCGTAGGTCGCGCGGTGCAGTGACTGCCACCTGCGGCCGCCGAGGCGGCGCATGGCGAAGTGGCTGGAGGTGGCAGCGAGCGGGATCATCAGCACGAAGGCGGCGAAGCCCACGGTGACGAAGGGGCGCTCGAGGATGTCGCGTGCGATCGCCGGCCAGTCGAAGTACAGGTCGAGCCAGACGTAGATCGCGAAGTGGCCGAACGCATAGGCGAAGGCGAACAGGCCAAGCATGCGCCGCAGCCGCATCAGCCAGTGCAAGCCGGTGTAGCGGCGCAGTGGGGTCACCGCCAACGTGATCAGCAGGAAACGAAGCGCCCACTCGCCACTGTTGCGGGTGAGCGTCTCGATCGGGTTGGCACCGAGGGCGTCGGCGCGCCAGCCGAGGGCGAGGTCGGCCGCAGGCATCAGGCACAGCACGAAGACCAGGACCTTGATGGCACCGAGGGCGAGCGGAGAGGGCGTGCGCAGCATCAGTAATGCTTCCTCAGGTCCATGCCCTGATAGAGGCTCGCGACCTGGTCGGCGTAGCCATTGAACATCAAGGTCGGCCGCCGGCGCAGCTCGCCGATACGGCGCTCGGTCGCCTGGCTCCAGCGCGGATGCGACACCTCCGGGTTGACGTTGGAGTAGAAGCCGTATTCCTGCGGCGCCGCACGGTTCCAGGCGGTGGCCGGCTGCTTCTCGGTGAGGCGAATCGTGACGATGGACTTGGCGCTCTTGAAACCGTACTTCCAGGGCACGACCAGGCGTACCGGGGCGCCGTTCTGGTTGGGCAGGGTCTCGCCGTAGAGCCCGACTGCGAGCAGGGTGAGCGGGTGCAGGGCCTCGTCCATGCGCAGGCCTTCGCCGTAGGGCCATTCCAGCACCGGTCGGCGGGTCATGATCTCGGGGTCGTAGTGGGTGAGGAACTCGACGTACTTGGCGCTGCCGAGCGGGTCGACGTCCTTCAGCAGCGCGGCGAGCGGAAAGCCGACCCAGGGGATCACCATCGACCAGCCCTCGACGCAGCGCATGCGATAGATGCGCTCCTCGAGCGGGGCGAGCCTGAGCAGCGCGTCGATGTCGAAGGTCCGTGGCCTGCCCGCCAGTCCTTCGACGCGCAAGGTCCAGGGGCGCACGACCATACGGCCGGCGTTGCGCGCCGGATCCGCCTTGTCGGTGCCGAACTCGTAGAAATTGTTGTAGGTGGTGACCGACTTGTAGTCGGTCAGCGCCTCGGTGGTGCTGAAGGCCGAGGGCGTGGTCGCGAGCGCGGTGCTGGTGCTCGTTGCCCGCGCCGCTTCGGGCACGCCGTGCCAGAGCGCCGCGCCAGCGGCCAGGCCGACGCCGGCGCGGGCGAGAAAGGCACGCCGGTTCTCGAACAGGTTGCGTGAGGTGATCTCGGAGGAGGGGATGTCGGGGGGACGCTTGATCAGCATGGGGAGGGCACGTTCTCTTGTCTTGACTGCGTGGGTTCTGTCGTCGGGGCTTGAGCTCGCGACTGTACGAACAGACGTGCGAAACCGCGATCGGTTCAGTGTATCGGCGGCATAGCGGGCGGCGCCTGCAGCCTGTTGGTGGTTTGGGCTAGAATCGCACGTTCACTCCAGCCCCGACTTAGAGTTGCCGCATGTCCGCCTCCATGAAGATCCATATCGACGACGTCCGCATCCAGGAAATCAAGGAGCTCGTGCCCCCCGCGCACGTGCTGCGCGAGTTTCCCGCCACTCCGAAGGCGGCGGAGGTCTCCTACGAGGCGCGCCAGGCCATTCACCGCATCCTGTACGGTGCCGACGACCGCCTGCTGGTGGTGATCGGGCCGTGCTCGATCCACGACCCCGAGGCGGCCATCGACTATGCCCGCAAGCTCAAGGCGGAGGCCGATCGGCTGAAGGACGACCTGCTGATCGTGATGCGCGTCTACTTCGAGAAGCCGCGCACCACCGTGGGCTGGAAGGGGCTGATCAACGACCCCGGCCTCGACAACAGCTTCCGCATCAACGATGGCGTGCGCCTGGCGCGCAAGTTGCTGTGGGAGGTCAATGAGCTCGGCCTGCCGGCGGGCACCGAGTTCCTCGACATGATCACGCCGCAGTACATCGGCGATCTCATCGCCTGGGGCGCGATCGGCGCGCGCACGACCGAGAGCCAGGTGCACCGCGAGCTCGCCTCCGGGCTGTCGTGCCCGGTCGGATTCAAGAACGGCACCGATGGCAATCTGCGCATTGCCGCCGACGCGATCAAGGCCGCGCAGGCGCCGCATCATTTCCTGTCGGTGACCAAGGCCGGCCACTCGGCGATCGTGTCCACCCGCGGCAACGAGGACTGCCACGCCATCCTGCGCGGCGGCAAGGAGCCCAACTACGACGCCGCCAGCGTCGACACGGCCAGCCGCGAACTGGCCGCAGCGGGCGTGTGCAACAAGGTCATGGTCGACTTCTCGCATGGCAACAGCCGCAAGCAGCACCGGCTGCAGATCGAGGTGGCGCGTGACGTTGCCGAGCAGCTCGCCGCCGGCGACGACCGCATCATGGGCGTGATGGTCGAGTCCCACCTCAAGGAAGGCCGCCAGGACCTGGTGCCCGGCAAGGAGCTCGAATACGGCAAGAGCATCACCGACGCCTGCATCGGCTGGGAGGACAGCCTCGAGGTGCTCGACATCCTTGCCGAGGGCGTCCGTCAGCGGCGGGTCAAGCGCGCAGCGGAGTTCTGATTCGCGGCCCGGTTGACATCGCAGAGGGCCTGCCGCGTGCAGGCCCTCTGCATTGAAGGCGGGCGCATGAGCGAGCCCACGCGCAAGATCATCCACTGCGATTGCGACTGCTTCTACGCCGCGGTCGAGATGCGCGACGACCCCGCGCTGCGCGGCCGGCCACTGGCGGTGGGCGGGCGTGCGGAGACGCGCGGCGTGATCGCCACCTGCAACTACGAGGCGCGCGCCTTCGGCGTGCACTCGGCAATGGCCACTGCGCGCGCGCTGCAGCTGTGCCCGCAGCTGATCCTGCTGCCGCCCGATTTCGAGCGCTACCGCGAGGCCTCGCGCACCATCCTCGCCATCTACCGCGACTACACGCCGCTGGTCGAGCCGCTGTCGCTGGATGAGGCCTACCTGGACGTCAGCGGCGCGGACCGCTGCCGCGGCTCGGCCTCGCTGATGGCGCAGGAGATCCGCGCGCGCATCCGCGAGGAGGTGGGCATCACCGCCTCGGCCGGCATCGCGCCGAACAAGTTCATCGCCAAGGTGGCGAGCGACTGGAACAAGCCCGACGGCCAGTTCGTCGTGCGTCCGCAGGACGTCGATGCCTTCGTCGCCGCGCTGCCGGTGAAGAAGATCTTCGGCGTCGGCAAGGTGACGGCGGCCAAGCTCAACCGCCTCGGCGTGCACACCTGCGGCGACCTGCGCGCCTGGAGCATGGCCGATCTCACCCGTGAATTCGGCAGCTTCGGCGCCAGCCTGCATCACCTGTGCCGCGGTATCGACGAGCGCCCGGTGCAGCCCGATCGCGTGCGCAAGTCCTTGTCGGTCGAGACCACGTACACGCCCGATCTGGCCGACCTGGAGGCCTGCCGCAGCGCCTTGCGTGCGCTGCTGGCGGATTTTCACCGCCGCTTCGAGCGCGCGCGCGAGCGGCCGCCGGTGCACAAGGCCTTCGTCAAGGTGCGCTTCGCCGATTTCACTCGCACCACCGCGGAATGCGTCAGCAGCGCGCCGGACGAGTCCGTCTGGCTGGCCTTGCTCGACGAGGCCCATGCGCGCAAACCGCTGGCCGTGCGTCTGCTCGGCGTCGGTGTGCGCTTTGCCGAGGAGGCCTCCAACACGGCGGCGGTGCAGATCTCCCTGTTCGATTCGCCGCCGCTGCCCGCGCTGAGCGACCACCACCTCTGAGACCGAGCCCCGCATGTCCGACGCCCCTGCCGCCCAGTCCGCCGCCGGCACCCCTGTGGGCTCAGTCTCGCCCCAGCCTGCACCCGAGCGCCCGGTCAGCGTGGGCGCCTTGTACGGCGCCCTGTGGCAGCACGCCGCTGGGGCGCGCCATCTGCTGCTGTTCGCCTTCCTGCTGCTGCTGGCCTCGCAGCTCTTCAAGCTGGCCGTGCCCTGGCTCGCCGGCAATGCGATCAACCTGATCCAGTCCGGCGGGCTGGAGGCGATGAGCGAGGCGGCGCGCTGGCTGGCGATGGTGTTCGCGGCGATCGTCGCGAGCTGGCTGCTGCACGGGCCGGGTCGCATCCTCGAGCGCAACGCCGCGCTCAAGGTGCGTGAGCGCGTCTCGGCGCTGCTGGTCGGGCGGCTGCTCGCCGCGCCGCTGGCCTGGCACGAGCGCCACCACTCGGGCGAGACCACGCACCGCGTGCAGCAGAGCACCTGCGCGCTCTACGAGTTCGCCCAGAGCCAGTTCATCTACCTGCAGAACACCGTGCGCCTGGTCGGGCCGGTCGTCGCGCTGTGGCTGATCTCGCCGCTGGTGGGGGCGGTGGCGACCGTGGGCTATGGGCTGATCGGCCTGCTGATCACCCGCTTCGACCGCGTGATGATGCGCATCGCGGTGGACGAGAACCGCGCCGAGCGGGCGTATTCGGCGACGCTGGTGGACGTGCTCGGCAACGTGCTGTCGGTGCTCGCGCTGCGCCGCGGGGCCGGGGTGGCGCGGCTGATCGGCGAGCGCCTGCAGGCGGTGTTCGGGCCATTGAAGAAGAGCATCGTGTTGAACGAAGCCAAGTGGTGCTCGGTGGATCTGCTCGCGAGCGCGCTGTGGTGCGTGCTGGTCGGGGTCTATGCGGCGGAAGCCGCGGGGGTGTTCGGCCTGGGCGCGGCCGCGGCGGGCAGCGCGGGCACGGTGGCGGGCGGTGCCGCCGCAGCCGCGGGCACGATTGCGCTCGGCAAGGTGTTCATGGTGTACGAATACTCGCAGCAGGCGGGCGGGGTGATCACCGCGATTGCGGCGCACTTCCAGTCGCTCGCGCGCCAGCGCGCCAACTACGCTGCGGCCGAGCCGTTGTTCGCCGCGGCACAGACTGGCGTTGCGCCGCCGCCGTCCGCCGTGGAACCTGGCGCCGCGCCCTGGCAGACCCTGACGCTCGAGGGCGTGCGCTTCGCCCACGGTGATGCGCGTGCGGCGACGCTGGAACTTGATCGTCTGGAACTGGTGCGCGGCCGGCGCTATGCGCTGGTCGGCCCGAGCGGCGGCGGCAAGACCACCTTGCTGCGCCTGCTGGCCGGGCTGGACGTGCCCACGGCCGGGCGCCTGCTGCTCGACGGCTGCGTCGTCCCCGACATGCCAGCCCGGCTGCGCGCGCTGGCGACCCTGATCCCGCAGCAGGCCGAGATGTTCGACGGCACGCTGACGGAGAACCTGCTGCTCGGCGAGACGGCACCATCCGAAAGGATCGACGCCGCGGTGCGTGCGGCTTGCGCCGACATCGTGGTCGAAGGCCTGGCAGACCGGCTGCAGACGCGCGTGGTGGAAGGCGGCGCCAACTGGTCGGGCGGCCAGCGCCAGCGCCTGGCGCTTGCACGCGGCGTGCTCGCCGCCGAGGGCGCGAGCCTGCTGCTGCTCGACGAACCCACCAGCAGCCTCGACCCCGAGACCGAGGCGCGGGTCTATCAGCGGCTGTTCGCGCACTTTGCCGATGCGGCGCTGGTGTCCTCGGTGCACCGGCTGCACCTGCTTGACCGCTTCGACGAGGTCATCCTGATGCGCGCCGGTCGCATCGAGGCGGTCGGGCGCGCGTGGGAGCTGGCGCAGACTTCCGCGCTGTTCCGCGAGTTGCTTGCGGCGCAGGCGGTGAGCGGGGAGGAAGCGGGGGCGGGGCCTGCCGGGATCGCTCCCGTCCGATGAAGCGGAAGGCTCAGGCGTTCTTGCTCTTCTGCCACAGCACGTCGCCGCGGCCGCCGGCGCGGTTGAGCACGCGGCCGAGCACGAACAGCAGGTCGGAGAGGCGGTTGAGGTACTGGCGCGGCGCATCGTTCACCGCCTCTTCCAGCGCCAGTGCGACCAGCGCGCGCTCGGCGCGACGGCACACGGTGCGGGCATGGTGGGCGTAGGCGGCGGCGCGGGTGCCGCCGGGCAGGATGAAGTCCTTGAGCGGCTCCAGGTCCTCGTTGAAGCGGTCGAGCTCTTCCTCGAGATGCGTCACCTGCTTGTCCGTGATCATGCTCATGCCCGGGATGCACACCTCGCCGCCGAGGTCGAACAGGTCATGCTGTACATTGGTCAGCAGCGTGCGCACCTCTTCGGGCAGTTCCTCGCACAGCAGCAGGCCGACGATGGCGTTGGTCTCGTCGACCTCGCCCAGGGCGTGGATGCGCAGGCTGTTCTTGGAGACGCGCTTGCCGTCGCCGAGGCCGGTGGTGCCGGCGTCGCCGGTGCGGGTGTAGATCTTGGAGAGGCGATTACCCATGGTGTGCTCGTGTCCCGTTCGTTGGTTGACGTGAGCGTCAATTATAGGCGCCGCCGCTGAAATTGACTTCGATTCGAGTGCGACATACGATGCGATACGTTCTGTATTACAGGAAGCTTTCGCCATGACCCTGTCGATCCGCCTCGACCCCGAGCTCGAGGCCGAACTCGCGCGCGCCGCGGCGCAGACCGGGCGCAGCAAGAGCGAGCTGGTGAAGGCCAGCCTGCGGGAATACCTCGCCCGCGTGGTGCCGCGCAAGACACCGTATGAACTGGGCAAGGACCTCTTCGGCGACCCGTCGGCTGCTGCGGCAAGGCTCGATCTCACCAGCAAGGACCGCGTCCGCAGCACCATCGTGGAGCGGCTGCGTGCTGAGAACGATCGCTGATTCCGGGCCGCTGATCGCGCTGTTCGAGCCGGCCGAGCGCAATCATGCACGCGTGCGCAGCTTCATCGAGAATTACGAGGGCGCCTTGCTGACTACCTGGCCGGTGCTGACCGAAGTCGTCCACATGCTCGGCCATTCGGTCGATCGCCAGCTTGCTTTCCTGGAATGGGTGGAGCGCGGCGGCGTCGAGGTGACCACGCCCGGCGCGGGCGCCGTCTCCCTGATCCGCCAGCTCTCCGAAAAATACCGCGACCTGCCGATGGACATCGCCGACGGGTCGCTGATCGTGCTCGCGCTGGAAAGCGGCGTGCGCGACATCCTTACACTCGACCGGGACTTCGACGTCTATCGTCTGCCCGATCGCTCCCGCTTCAACAACGTCCTGGCCACGACCTGACATGAAATCCGCCGAAATCCGCGACGCCTTCCTGAAGTTTTTCGAATCCAAGGGCCACCAGATCGTGGCCTCCAGCTCGCTCGTGCCGCACGAGGACCCGACGCTGCTGTTCACCAACGCCGGCATGAACCAGTTCAAGGATGTGTTCCTCGGCTTCGACAAGCGTCCCTACACCCGTGCCACCACCTCGCAGAAATGCGTGCGCGCCGGCGGCAAGCACAACGACCTCGAGAACGTCGGCTACACCGCGCGCCACCACACTTTCTTCGAGATGCTGGGCAACTTCAGCTTCGGCGACTACTTCAAGCGCGACGCCATCGCCTACGCCTGGGAGCTGCTCACCGAGGTCTTCAAGCTGCCCAAGGACAAACTCTGGGTCACGGTGTATGCCGAGGACGACGAGGCCTACGACATCTGGACCAAGGAAGTCGGCGTACCGGCAGAGCGGGTGATCCGCATCGGCGACAACAAGGGCGCGCGCTACGCGTCCGACAATTTCTGGATGATGGGCGACACCGGTCCCTGCGGCCCGTGCACCGAGATCTTCTACGACCACGGCCCGCATATCTGGGGTGGCCCCCCGGGATCGCCCGAGGAAGACGGCGACCGCTACATCGAGATCTGGAACAACGTGTTCATGCAGTTCAACCGCGACGAGCAGGGCGTGATGCACCCGCTGCCCAAGCCCTCGGTGGACACCGGCATGGGCCTGGAGCGCATCTCGGCGGTGCTGCAGCATGTGCATGCCAACTACGAGATCGACCTCTTCCAGGCGCTGATCAAGGCCGCCGCGCGCGAGACCTCGGCCGCGGACATGGACTCGCCCTCGCTGAAGGTGCTGGCCGACCACATCCGCGCCTGCTCCTTCCTGATCGCCGACGGCGTGATCCCGGGCAACGAGGGCCGCGGCTATGTGCTGCGCCGCATCATCCGCCGCGCCATCCGCCACGGCTACAAGCTCGGCGCGCGCGCCGCCTTCTTCCACAAGATGGTGCCGGACCTGGTCGCCGAGATGGGCAGCGCCTATCCCGAGTTGAAGGAAGGCGAGCGCCGCATCATGGACGTGCTGCGCCAGGAAGAAGAGCGCTTCTTCGCCACCATCGAGAACGGCATGGCCATCGTCGAGTCCGAGCTCGCCGCGATGGAGGCCGCCGGCAAGAAGGTCTTCGACGGTAACACCGCCTTCAAGCTGCACGACACCTACGGTTTCCCGCTCGATCTCACCGCCGACATCTGCCGCGAGCGCGAGGTCACGGTGGACGCCGCCGCCTTCGACGCCGCGATGGCACGGCAGAAGGAGCAGGCGCGCGCCGCCGGCAAGTTCAAGATGGCGGCCAACCTGGAGTACGACGGCCCGGAGACCACCTTCCACGGCTACACGCTGCTGGAAGAGAAGGGCAACATCCTCGCGCTGTACAAGGACGGCGCCCTGGTCAATGAGCTGCTCGAGGGCGAGATGGGCGTGGTGGTGCTCGACCACACCCCGTTCTACGCCGAGTCCGGCGGCCAGGTCGGCGACCGTGGCGAGCTGCGCGGCGCCGCCGGCATCTTCGGCGTCGAGGACACGCAGAAGATCCAGGCCACGGTGTTCGGCCACCATGGCGTGGTACGCACCGGCAAGCTGGCCGTGGGGCAGGGCGTGGTCGCCCGGGTCGATGTCGCCGCGCGCGCCGCCACCGCACGCAACCACTCGGTCACCCACCTGATGCACAAGGCGTTGCGCGAGGTGCTCGGCACCCACGTGCAGCAGAAGGGCTCGCTGGTTGATCCCGACAAGACCCGCTTCGACTTCGTCCACACCGGGCCGATGACGGCCGAGGAGATTCGCGAGGTCGAGGAGCTCGTCAACCGCGAGATCCTTGCCAATACGGATACCAAGGCCGAATTGATGGCCCTCGAGGCGGCGCAGAAGACCGGCGCCATGATGCTGTTCGGCGAGAAGTACGGCGACGAGGTGCGCGTGCTGTCGATCGGCAGCACCCAGGAGTTGTGCGGCGGCACCCATGTGGCGCGCACCGGTGACATCGGTCTGTTCAAGATCGTGTCCGAAGGCGGCGTCGCCGCCGGCATCCGCCGCGTCGAGGCGATCACCGGCGAGAACGCGCTGCGTTACGCCCAGGAGCAGGAGCGTCGCGTGCAGGGCATGTCGGCGCTGCTCAAGGTCCAGCCCGACGAGGTCGCCGAGCGCGTCGCCGGCATCCTCGACAACGTGCGTGCGCTGGAGAAGGAGCTCGCCCGCCTCAAGGGCAAGCTCGCTGCCAGCCAGGGCGACGAGCTGGTGAGCCAGGCGGTCGAGGTCGGCGGCATCAAGGTGCTCGCCGCCGTGCTCGAAGGCGCCGACGTGCCCACCCTGCGCGACACCATGGACAAGCTCAAGGGCAAGCTCAAGTCGGCCGCGATCGTGCTGGCGAGCGTGGCCGAGGGCAAGGTCAGCCTGATCGCCGGCGTCACCGCCGACTACACGGGCAAGGTCAAGGCCGGCGAGCTGGTCAACTTCGTCGCCCAGCAGGTCGGCGGCAAGGGCGGCGGCCGTCCCGACATGGCCCAGGCCGGCGGCACCCAGCCGGAAAACCTGGCGGCGGCGCTGGCGGGGGTCAAGGAGTGGGTCGCCGGCAAGGTGTAAGCACCTGCCAGCCCTGCGGGTGGCGTCAAGGCGGCGCCGCGCGCAGGGCGTGATGCGTCCTGAAGTGCCTGCGCCCGGCGAGTGCCGGTCGCAGGCGATCCCTGTCCTGTCGCGGAACGCACGCGGCTCAATTGGAGTGATAGATGCGCCACCTGGTCCTGCTTGCCCTGCTTCCTCTCACCGTCGCCGAGGCGGCCGGTCCTGAGACCGTGACCCTGCCTTCGGGCGTCGCCGTCCAAACCTACCGTCAGGGCGATGGCTCCCGCTCGCCGACCTTGGCCGACGTCGTGCGCGTGCACTATCAGGGCACGCTCGCCAACGGCAAGGCGTTCGACAGCTCCTACGATCGCGGGCAGCCGGCGGAGCTGCCGCTGGAGGCGCTGATTCCGTGCTGGCAGGAGGTGCTGAAGCAGATGTCCCCGGGCGGTGCGGTGCGCATCGTGTGCCCGCCGCAGACCGCCTACGGCAGCCGTGGCGTGGCGGGAAAGGTGCCGCCGGACAGTACACTGAACTTCGTGATCGAACTGCTCGAGGTCAAGCGCTGAGCTCGCTGTCCTGATCCGGAGCCCTGCAGGGACGGCGCCTGGCCCGATGAAGGGCTCGAGGACGAGATCGGCCTGGTCGGTGCAAGGACTCAGCCGTCCGGTCCGCGGATCGGCTCACCGATGTAGCGCCGGGTCTTGGGCGCTTCGGGGCCGATGTGAAAGGCCTGACGGCGCTTGAACAGGCCGGCGTCGGCGGCCGTGAAACGTTCCAGCCGGCGCTGGTGCTCGACCCAGTTTTCGTCCAGGAAATACTCGATGTAGCGGCCGGGCTGGGCGGTGTCGCGGAACAGCCCCCAGGACAGCGCGCCCTGGCGCAGGCGCGCCAGCCGTGTTTCGCGCATCACCGCACCGAAGTCCTCGGCGCGTAAGGGGTCGATCAGGTACTCCACGGTCACCATCACCGGCCCCTCGTTCGGCTCGATGTCGATCACCGGTGGCGGCGCGGTGACCGTGGCCGGCGCCGGCGACAGGTCCTCGTCCTCCACGCCGCCCGCACCGTGGCGCAGCGTGAGTAACAGCACCAGTGGGCCGATCAGGGCTGCGGCGGCGATGCTGGTCTGCACCGAGCTGTGGGTCGCGACCGAGCCCCACAGTGCGGCGCCGGCGGCGCTGCCGCCCATCAAGGCCATCTGGTAGATCGACATGCCGCGCGCGCGCACCCAGTTTGGCAGGGCGAGCTGGGCGGCCACCGTGAGCGAATTGGCGGTGGCGATCCATGCCACCCCGGCCACCGCCATGGCCGGCACCGCGAACCAGAGCGAGGGCGACAGGGCGACACCGACCGCGGCGAGCGCGTGTACGCAGGTGCCCCAGTAGACCATGCGGTCGCGCGGGATAACGCGGCGCAGGCGGTTCAGATTGAAGGCGGTGACGACGGCGCCGCCACCCATTGCCACCAGAAGTGCGGTGAAGGTCTCCGGACCGCCCTCGTTCATGCGGCGCGCAATCAGCGGCAGCAGGGCGGTGAGCGAACTCGATTGGAGGAAGAACAGGAAGATGCGCAGCAGCACCACGCGCATGCGTGGCGAGCGCGCCACGTGCTGCAGGCCGACCCGCATCGCGGCGAAGAAGCGCTCGCCGGGCAGCGCGCTCACCTTCGGCTCCGAGCGCCAGCGCAGGATCAGCGCGAAGGCGATGACCGTCAGCACCGCGTTGAGCAAGAACACGTAGGTGCTGCCTACGGTGGCAAGGAGTGCGCCAGCGATGACCGGCCCGATCACGCGCGACATGTTCATCGCGATGCCGTTGAGCGCGAGCGCCGCGGGCAGCTCGGCGCGCGGCACCACGTCCGGCACGATCGCGGCGAACACCGGCCAGCGCATCGCCATGCCGATGCCGTTGGCGAAGGTCAGGCCGAGCAGCAGCGGGGCGGTCAGCGCATCCGCATAGGAAAACGCCGCCAGCAGGATGGCCGTGATGCCGACCCAGACCTGGGTGAGGGCGAAATACCGGCGCCGGTCCACGATGTCGGCCAGTGCGCCGCTCGGCAGCCCGAGCACGAACACCGGCAGGGTCGAGGCGGCCTGCACCATGGCGACCATGAAGGCATTGTCGGTGAGCGAAGTCATCAGCCAGGCGGAGGCGACTTCGTTCATCCACATCGTCACGTTGGCGGCGAGCCAGGCCAGCCACAGCATCCGGAACACGGGGCCGCGCGGCGGCGCCAGGGCAGAGGGATCAGCTGCTGCGGGCGCGGACAAGCGGAGACCTCGGGGGCGGGGCGGGGTGGGGATGGGGGTACCCGGCCGATGGAGGGCGCGCCATCAGGTCCCGTACTTGCGCACCAACGTGTCGTGCAGCGCGACGAACTCCTGCGACAGCTTGTGCCTGGGGTCGAGATGGATCATCGGCTTGGCCTGTTCGTGCGACTCCTTGATCTTCACCGAGGCCGACAGGTAGGGCTGCAGCACCGGCAGGCCCTCGTCGATGAGCTCCTGCACGACTTTCTGCGGCAGGCTGGCGCGCGGCTGGAACTGATTGACGACGATGCCCTCGACCTGCAGCGGGCGGTTATGGTCGGCCTTGATCTCCTCCACGTTCTCGAGCAGCGCGTAAAGCGCCCGGCGCGAGAACTCGTCGCAATCGAAGGGAATGAGGCAGGTATCGGCGGCGATCAGCGCCGATCGGGTGAAGAAGTTGAGCGCCGGCGGGGTGTCGATGTAGACGCAGTCGAAGTCCTCGGCGAGTTCCGCGAGCGCGTCGCGCAGCTTGTAGATTTTGTAGCGCGACTCGAGCTTGGACTGCAGCTCCTCGAGCTGCGGATGCGAGGGCATCACATGCAGGCCCTCGAAGGGCGTGGCGACGACGAATTCGGCGGTGTCGCGCGGGTTAAGCTTGAAGTTCAGCGTCTGATCGAAGAAATCGGCCAGCGTCGCATCGAGCGCTTCGCCGCCGGTGCCCATCAGGTACTGGGTGGAGTTGCCTTGCGGGTCGAGGTCGACGACGAGGGTGCGCTTGCCCTGCTGTGCGCTGATTGCGGCCAGGTTGCAGGTGATGGTCGACTTGCCAACCCCGCCTTTCTGATTGAACACCACTCGCCGCATGCCTTTCTCCCCTGTTCGTGTGGGTAACGCGCTGCGTTCGGCGCGTCCGGAGCCCGCATTCTGCCAAAAAGACATCACCGTCGGGGCGGATGCGCTGCTTTGGTTGGGCTCGAGTTGGGCTCGACGCCCTGGCGTGATGCGGCGGATCAGTGGAGCGCGATGCCAAAGCACGGGTGGCTGCGCTAAACTTCCGCGACGTCAATCGAGGTCGTTCCTGTGCCGCCGAGGCGCAGAAAATAACAATATCATTTTCCCGCGAACATCCCGAACGATGCCTACGGCGCGCGGCCGTCCCGGCCCGACGCTGCCCTGTGGGCGACTTGTCGCCCGCGTTGCCACAAAACAGACCTCACGAATTGTAGAGGGGAGAACATGGATCAGGACTTCATCGCTGCTGCACTCGACTATCACCGTTCGCCCACGCGCGGCAAGATTTCAGTCGTGCCCACCAAGGGCCTCACCAACCAGCGCGACCTCGCACTCGCCTATTCGCCCGGCGTCGCGGCCGCGTGCGACGCGATCGTCGCCGACCCCGCCGAGGCCTTCGAGCTCACCAGCCGCGGCAATCTGGTGGCGGTGGTCACCAATGGCACGGCGGTGCTCGGCCTGGGCAACATCGGCCCGCTCGCCTCCAAGCCGGTCATGGAGGGCAAGGGCTGCCTGTTCAAGAAGTTCGCCAACATCGACGTCTTCGACATCGAGCTGGCCGAGAACGACCCCGACAAGCTGATCGAGATCATCGCCGCGCTCGAGCCCACCCTGGGCGGCATCAATCTCGAGGACATCAAGGCGCCCGAGTGCTTCTACATCGAGAAGAAGCTGCGCGAGCGCATGAAGATCCCGGTCTTCCACGACGACCAGCACGGCACCGCGATCATCTCCGCCGCCGGCCTGTTGAACGGCCTCAAGGTCATCGGCAAGGACATCGGCACGGTCAAGCTGGTGTGCTCGGGCGCAGGTGCGGCGGCGATCGCCTGCCTCGACCTGATGGTCAGCCTCGGCCTCAAGCGCGAGAACATCACCGTCTGCGACTCCAAGGGTGTCATCTTCGAGGGCCGCGAGGCCCACATGGAGCCGACCAAGGCGCGTTATGCGCAGACGACCGAGGCGCGCACCCTCGGTGACGCCATCGTCGGTGCCGACGTCTTCCTGGGGCTGTCGACCGCGGGCGTGCTCAAGCCCGAGATGGTGGCGAAGATGGCCGACAAGCCGCTGATCTTCGCGCTCGCCAACCCGAACCCCGAGATCCTGCCGGCCGACGCCAAGGCCGTGCGCCCGGACTGCATCATCGCCACCGGCCGTTCGGACTTCCCGAACCAGGTCAACAACGTGCTGTGCTTCCCCTTCATCTTCCGCGGTGCGCTCGACGTCGGCGCGACCACGATCAACGAGGAGATGAAGCTCGCCTGCGTGAAGGCGATCGCCGAGCTCGCCGAGGCCGAGGCCAGCGACATCGTCGCCAGCGCCTACGGCGGCCACGAGCTGAGCTTCGGCCCCGAGTACATCATTCCCAAGCCCTTCGATCCGCGCCTGATCGTCAAGATCGCGCCGGCGGTGGCGAAGGCGGCGATGGACTCGGGCGTGGCCACCAAGCCCATCGAAGACTTCGATGCCTACGTCACCAGCCTGACCGGCTTCGTCTACCAGTCCGGCATCGTCATGAAGCCGGTGTTCTCGGCCGCTAAGGCGGTGCCGATGGAACAGAAGCGGGTGATCTACGCCGAGGGTGAGGACGAGCGCGTGCTGCATGCGGTGCGCGTGGTGCTCGACGAGGGTCTGGCGCGTCCGATCCTGATCGGCCGCCCCGAAGTGATCGAGATGCGGATCAAGAAGATCGGCCTCAACCTGGTGCCCGAGCGCGACTTCGAGATCGTCAATCCCGAATCCGATCCGCGTTACCGCGAGCTGTGGACCGAGTACTACAAGCTGATGAGCCGCGACGGCGTCACCCCCGATGTGGCCAAGGCCCGCGTCCGCCGTGACACCACGCTGATCGGCGTCATGTTGCTGCGCCGCGGCGACGCCAATGCGATGGTGTGCGGGACCGTCGGCGCCTACGGGCATCACCTCAGGCAGGTCGCCGACGTCATCGGCCTGGCGTCCGGCGCCAAACAGTTCGCGGCGATGAACCTGCTGCTGCTGACCAAGCGCATGCTGGCGATCACCGATACCTACGTGAACGAGAACCCGAGCGCCGAGGAGGTGGCCGAGATCGCCCGCATGGCCGCCGACGAGCTGCGTCGCTTTGGCATCGAGCCGAGCGTGGCGCTGCTGTCGCACTCCAACTTCGGCAGCTCGAGCTCGGCTTCCGCACGCAAGATGCGCCGGGCCTGCGAGATCCTGCATGCCAGCGCCCCGGACCTCAACGTCGATGGCGAGATGCACGGCGACGCCGCGCTGTCGCAGGAGATGCGCGACAAGCTGCATCCGGACTCCCGCCTCAAGGGCGAGGCCAACCTGCTGGTGATGCCCAACCTCGACGCCGCCAACATCTCCTTCAACCTGATGAAGATGGCCAACGGCGATGGCGTTTCGGTGGGGCCGATCCTGCTCGGCGCGGCCAAGCCGGTGCACATCGTGACGCCCTCGGCCACGGTGCGCCGCCTGGTCAACATGACCGCGCTGGCGGTGGTGGACGCCAAGGAGTCGCGCAACGCCAGTGCCTGATCAGGCCGGGCGGCTTGCGCTGCGAGCCGCCGGCGCGCTGCTTTCACGCATGAGGGCAGCGCTGTCATTCACGGGGCCGCCCTGCGAGGGGCTGCCCCGCTTTGTCTTTGTCGTACCGGAAGCGCCCGATGAAGAATCCGAGATCGTTCCCTCTGCGCCCCCTGCTGCTGGCGGTTGTGTTCGTCCTGACCACGCCGGCGGCGGTCGCCGCCGACTGGCTGCTGGCGGCGCCCGAGTTGCGGGTGGTGCCGGGGCAGCGTTTCGAGGTGGTGGTGATCGGTGGTGGGCGCGCGGAGAACTGGCCCGCCCGCCTGCCCGCGCGCATCGAGCTGCCCGGTGGCGGTCCGCGCATCGCGGTCGAGCTGGTGGCGATCGGCAAGGCGGAGGCGAACGCGCGCCAGCGCCGCTACTTTGCGCGCTGGCCGATGGAGGTGGCAGGCGTGGCTACGCTTGCGCTTGCCGATCACCCCTCGGCGCGCCTGCTGCTCGATGGTGGTGCGGCGACCCGGGTGGTCTCGGCGCCGACCGAGACGCCTGCAGGCAGTGCGGCGGCGGGCGGCGCGAACCCATCGCCCGCGCCGGTCGCGGTGGCGCCCGCTACCTCGGTGGCGCCGATGGCGCGGGTTGCCGACGTGTCCGCGGATCCGACGCCCGTCGAGCCCTCCGCCCTGGGCTTCCACGAGCCGATGTACTTCCTCATCGGCGGCAAGGATCCGGTGAGCGCGCGCTTCCAGTTCAGCTTCCGCTACCGCATCTTTGACGAGCAGGGGGTGGTGGCCGAGACGCTCCCGGTGGCGAGCGGGGTGTATTTCGGCTTCACCCAGACCTCGCTGTGGGACCTGCAGTCAGAGTCGAGACCGTTTCGCGACTCCAGCTTCCGGCCCTCGCTGTTCTACCGCTGGGGCCTGGACGATCCCGCGGGGCGCGGCTCGCTGGCGCTGTCCGGGGGCTACGAGCACGAATCCAACGGCCGGGAGGACATGCCCTCGCGCAGTATCGACACCGTGTTTGCACGTGTCGAGGCGCGCATGCGGCTGGACGCCTCAGGCACCTACCTGGGCATCGCGCCCAAGTTCTGGACCTACCTCGACCGCGAGGACAACCCCGACATTGCGCGCTACCGCGGCCATGCCGAACTCGGCCTGCGCATCGGCCGCGACGACGCGCTGCTGTTCTCGACGCTGATCCGGCGTGGGAGTGCGGGCAAGATGGGGACCCAGTTCGACCTGTCGTATCCGCTTCGACGCAGCGTGTTCTCCGGTGTGGGGGCGTTCGTCCACTTGCAGGCCTTCAAGGGCTACGGCGAAACCCTGCTCGAGTACGATCAGCACAAGGAGACGCAGTATCGGTTGGGGATTTCGCTGGTACGCTGAGCGCCCCATCCGGCCCCGACAACGACGCGCCGCGCGCGGCGCATTTGGACAGACGAGGAGTTTGCGCATGAACCATGCGATCCGTTTTCACCGCACTGGCGGCCCTGAAGTCCTGCAGTGGGAGGCGATCGAGCCGCCGCCGCCCGGTCCGGGCGAGGCCCGCCTGCGTCATCATGCGGTGGGCCTGAACTTCATCGACACCTATCACCGCAGCGGGCTTTACCCGCTGCCGCTGCCGTCAGGTCTGGGCATGGAAGGCGCGGGCGTGGTCGAAGCGGTGGGCGAGGGGGTGACCGAGGTGAAGATCGGCGACCGCGTGGCCTACACCAACGGGCCGCTCGACGCCTACTCCGAGGTCCGCAACATTCCCGCGCACCACCTCGTGGTGCTGCCGGACGACATCGCTTTCGAGCAGGGTGCGGCGATGATGCTGCAGGGTCTCACCGCGCACTACCTGCTGCACGCCACCTATCCGGTGAAGGCGGGCGAGACGATCCTGGTGCATGCGGCCGCGGGCGGCGTGGGCTCGATCCTGGTGCAGTGGGCCAAAGGGCTCGGGGCCAGCGTGATCGGCACCGTGGGCAGCGACGACAAGGCGGTGCGTGCCAAGGCGCTCGGCTGCGACCACGTGATCGTGTACACGCGCGAGAGATTCCCCGAGCGCGTCCGCGAGCTCACCGGCGGCAAGGGTGTGGCGGTGGTGTATGACTCGGTCGGTCGCGACACCTTCCTCGATTCGGTCGCCTGCCTGCAGCGCCGCGGCACCATGGTGAGCTACGGCAACGCCACCGGCCCGGTGGCGCCCTTCGACTGCGCGCTGCTGCACAAGGCGGGCTCGGTCTACGTGACGCGTCCCGGCCTGCCCGATTACATCGCCACCCGCGACGAGCTCCTCGAGCGCGCGGCCGCCCTATTCGAGGTGGTGCGCAGCGGCAAGGTGAAGATCGAGGTCATGCAGCGTTATGCGCTCAAGGACGCCGCCCAGGCACATCGCGATCTCGAGGCGCGCAGGACGACCGGTTCGACCGTGCTGCTGCCCTGAGGGCCGAGGCTTTCTCGACAGGGGCCTGTTCTGCCCGGGCGTACTTGAGGCTGATCGGGCCAATCAGGCTGATCAGGCGCGGATAGGCCGGTAGCCTCGGGTAAAATCCCGCGCATGAATGCCCCTGACCGCTCTTTGGCCGAACCCCGCTTCGTCCACCTCCGACTTCACTCCGAATACTCGATCACCGACGGCATCGTCCAGCTCGACCAGGCGATCGCCGCCGTCGCGGCCGATGGCATGCCGGCGCTCGGCGTGTCCGATCTGGCCAACCTGTTCGGCATGGTCAAGTTCTACAAGGGCGCGCGCGGCAAGGGCGTCAAGCCCATCGTCGGCGTTGATGCCTGGATCCAGAACGAGGCCGAGCGCGACAAGCCCCACCGGGTGCTGCTGATCTGCCGCAACCGGGCGGGCTATGGCCAGCTGTGCGAGCTGCTGACGCGCGCCTACATGGAGAACAAGTACCGCGGCCGCGCCGAGATGCGCCGCGCCTGGTTCGAGGGCGGCGCGGCGAGCGAGTTGCTGTGCCTGTCCGGCGCGATGAGCGGCGACGTCGGCACGGCGATCGCCGCCGGCAACCTGGCGCTCGCCGAGCAGCTCGCCGCCGACTGGGCGCGCCTGTTTCCCGATGCCTTCTACATCGAGGTCCAGCGCGCCGGCCATCCGGGCACCGAGGGTTACATCCGCCACGCGGTGGACATCGCCGGCCGCCTCGGGCTGCCGGTGGTGGCGACCCACCCGGTGCAGTTCCTGAAGCGCGAGGATTTCCAGGCCCATGAGGCACGGGTGTGCATCGCGCAGGGCTACGTGCTGGCGGACAAGCGCCGCCCGCGCGAGTTCACCGAAGAGCAGTACCTCAAGAGCCAGGCCGAGATGTGCGCGCTCTTCGCCGACCTCCCCGAGGCGCTCGAGAACGCGGTCGAGATCGCCCGCCGCTGCTCGCTGACGGTGCAGCTCGGCAAGAACTTCCTGCCGCTGTTCCCGACGCCCGACGGCATGACGCTGGACGACTTCCTCGTGCAGGAAGCCAAGGACGGCCTCGAGCGCCGCCTTGCCCAGCTCTATCCCGACTCCGAGGAGCGCGAGAAACAGCGCCCGCGCTACGAGGAGCGGCTCAAGTTCGAGACCGACACCATCATCCAGATGGGCTTCCCCGGCTACTTCCTGATCGTTGCGGACTTCATCCGCTGGGGCAAGAAGAACGGTGTGCCGGTCGGCCCGGGCCGCGGCTCGGGCGCCGGCTCGCTGGTGGCCTATTCGCTCGACATCACCGACCTCGACCCGCTGGAGTACGCGCTGCTGTTCGAGCGCTTCCTGAACCCCGAGCGCGTGTCGATGCCCGACTTCGACATCGACTTCTGCCAGGACAACCGCTACCGCGTCATCGAGTATGTGCGCGAGCGCTACGGCAAGGACGCCGTGAGCCAGATCGCCACCTTCGGCACCATGGCCTCGAAGGCGGTGGTCCGCGACGTCGGCCGCGTGCTCGACCTGCCTTACGGCCTGTGCGACCGCCTCTCCAAGCTGATCCCGATCGAGGGCGCCAAGCCCGTCTCGCTGAACAAGGCCTACGAGATGGAGCCGCAGATCGGCGAGATGATGAAGGACGGCAACGACGGCGAGGCCATCCAGACCCTGTGGGGGCTGGCGCAGCCGCTCGAAGGCCTGTCGCGCAACGTCGGCATGCACGCCGGCGGCGTGCTGATCGCGCCCGGCAAGCTCACCGACTTCTGCCCGCTCTACATCGCCGACGGTGACGACGCCACGCCGGTGTCGCAGTTCGACAAGGACGACGTCGAGGCCGTCGGCCTGGTGAAGTTCGACTTCCTGGGCCTGCGCAACCTCACCATCATCGAGCTGGCGCTCGAATACATCGCGCGCATGACCGGCAGCCGCCCCGACCTGATGAGCCTGGGTTTCGAGGACCCCGCCGCCTATCAGGTCCTGAAGGACGCCAACACCACGGCGATCTTCCAGGTCGAATCGGACGGCATGAAGAAGCTGCTGAAGAAGCTCGCGCCCGACCGCTTCGAGGACATCATCGCGGTGCTCGCGCTCTATCGGCCGGGTCCGCTGGGTTCGGGCATGGTGGACGACTTCATCCTGCGCAAGAAGGGCCAGCAGGAGATCGACTACTTCCACCCCGACCTGAAAGCCTGCCTGGAACCGACCTACGGCGTCATCGTGTACCAGGAACAGGTGATGCAGATCTCCCAGATCATCGGCGGCTACACGCTTGGCGGCGCCGACATGCTGCGCCGGGCGATGGGCAAGAAGAAGGCCGACGAGATGGCCAAGCACCGCGCCACCATCGCCGAGGGCGCGAAGCAGAAGGGCTATGACCCGGCGCTGGCCGAGCAGCTCTTCGACCTGATGACCAAGTTCGCGGAGTACGGCTTCAACAAGTCGCACACCGCCGCCTACGCGGTCGTCACCTACCACACCGCCTGGCTCAAGGCGCACCACTGCGCGGCCTTCATGGCGGCGACGATGTCGTCCGACCTGGACAACACCGACACGGTCAAGATCTTCTACGAGGACACGCTCGCCAACGGCATCGCGGTGCTGCCGCCGGATGTGAACGCCTCCGATTACCGCTTCGTGCCGGTGGATCGCAAGACCATCCGCTACGGCCTGGGGGCGGTGAAGGGGGTCGGCGAGCCGGCGGTGAGGGCGATCCTGGGTGCGCGCGACAAGGGTGGCGAGTTCCGC
Source organism: Thauera sp. WH-1 (assembly GCF_047806685.1). Lineage (NCBI taxonomy): Bacteria > Pseudomonadati > Pseudomonadota > Betaproteobacteria > Rhodocyclales > Zoogloeaceae > Thauera > Thauera sp. WH-1. Next base: position 13,494 of record NZ_JBLQGP010000023.1, on the reverse strand, counting down.
GACCTGTTCGAGTTCTGCGAGCGCGTCGACCGCCGCATGGTGAACCGCCGGGTGATCGAGGCCCTGATCCGCGCCGGGGCGATGGACACGCTGGAGGGGCACGAAGGACTGGACCGCGCGCAACTGATGGCGACCGTGGCGCTGGCGATGGAGGCGGCCGAGCAGGCCGCGGCCAATGCGATGCAGGGCGGGCTGTTCGACATGCTGCCGGAGGCGGCCGGCGCCGCCCCCCAGTTCGCCCGCATCCGCCCGTGGGGCGAGCGCGAGCGGCTGAAGGAAGAGAAGCTCGCGATCGGCTTCTTCCTCTCCGGCCATCCCTTCAACGCCTTCAAAGCCGAGGTGCGCCGCTTCGTGCGCCGCACGTTGGCCCAGATCGAACCCTCGCGCGACCTCACCCTGCTCGCCGGCGTGGTCATGGAGCAGCGCACCAAGGTCGGCAACCGCGGCAAGATGGCCTTCGTGCAGATCGACGACGGCACCGAGCCGCGCGAGGTCACGGTGTATTCCGAGGTGCTGGAGGCCAGCCGCGGCAAGATCGTCACCGACGAGGTGGTCGTGGTCGAGGCCAAGGTCAGCAACGACGACTTCTCGGGTGGCCTGCGCATCATTGCCGATCGCATCCTGACCCTCGGTGAGGCGCGCAGCCGCTTTGCGCGCGCGCTGCAATTGCGCATCAATGGCGAGGTTGGCAGCAGCGGCGGGCCGGTGGCCGCGGCCGGCAAGCTGCAGACCCTGCTCGAGCCCTTCCGTGAAGGCGGCTGCCCGATCCGTGTCAGCTACCGCAACGAGGCCGCCGAGGCCGATCTGCCCTTGGGGGATGGCTGGCGGGTGCGCCCGGACGATGCGCTGCTAGAGAGCCTGCGCGAGTGGCTGCCCCCTGAGGCGGTCGAGGTCGTCTATCCGGCTTGATATCTTTCCGCGGCGGCAGCCTGCCGCGTGGCGTTCACGCGGTCGGGCGTTGCTCGAAGCCCTCGGTGGCTTCCGCGTCGGCGGCGCTGATCTCGATGCGGGTGACTTCGGCCTTGGGCGGCCCCTGGTACGCCCAGTCGATGAAGGCTTCGATCGCGGCCAGCTCGCCGATGAGCAGCGCCTCGACACGGCCGTCATGACGATTGCGCACCCAGCCACGCAGGCCGAGCCGCGTCGCCTCGGCCTGCGCACTGGCGCGGTACCACACACCCTGCACGCGGCCATGGATGTCGAGCCGGCGGCTGCTGATCTCGGTCGGCTGAGGCGGCTTGGCTTCTTCAGGCATAGGCGATCTCCGGGTCCTTGCCGCTCAGGTGCTGGGCGCGCATCAGCGCGGCGGTGAGGTTTTCGGCGACGTTCTCGTCGCCGAGCTGGTCGAGGAAACCCGAACGGAAGACGAGCGAACCAGGCTGCGAGTTCAATCCGCACAGTACCAGGTAGGCGCCGCGCTTGCCGAGGTTGCGGTGCAGGGTCTGCAGGATGTCGAGGCCTGTGGTGTCAATACTGATGACCTTGTCCATGTCGAGGATGACCACATCCGGATGGCCGTGCTGCATCAGCAGCAGGTTTTCGAGCTTGTTGGCGGCGCCGAAGAACAGGCTGCCGAACATCTTGTAGGCGAGGATGCGCGGTGTGCCGTCCTCGCGCGAGACCGCCCCGGCGCCGTAGTAGTCCTCGAGCGGCACGCGCTCGATGCGGGTGAGGTCGGACATGCGGTAGATGAAGAACAGGCTTGCCAGCGCCATGCCGATCTCGACCGCCAGGGTGAGGTCGAACAGCACGGTGATGAAGAAGGTGCCAAGCAGGATGGTGCGGTACTGCAGCGAGTAGCGCGCCAGCTCTCTGGGGGCGAAGGCATGCCACTCGCCCATGTTGATGGCGACGATGACGACGATCGCCGACAGTGTCGCGAGCGGGATGTGGCTGGCCAGCGGCGCCAGCGCGAGCACGATGGCGAGCAGGACAGCGGCGTGGATCATGCCGGCGACCGGGGTGCGACCGCCGCTGCGGATGTTGGTCGCGGTACGCGCGATGGCGCCGGTGGCGGCGAAGCCGCCGAACAGCGGGGCGGCGACGTTGGCCACGCCCTGGGCCATCAGCTCCTGGTTGGGGTCGTGGCGGTCGTCGATCTGGCTGTCGGCGACGCGGGCCGACAGCAGCGACTCGATCGCCCCCAGCAGCGCGATGGTCAGCGCCGGCGTGATCAGCTTGCCCAGTGTGCCCAGGCTCAGCTCGGGCAGGCCGAAGGCCGGGATCTCCTGCGGGATGCCGCCGAAGCGGCTGCCAATGGTGTCGACCGGCAAGGCGAACAGGGCATTCACCGCGGTCATGATGATCAGCACTGCCAGTGGGCCGGGCAGGCGGCGCATCCAGGCGGTGCGTTTCGCCTGCCGGTTCCAGCCCACCAGGATGGCCAGCGACACCGTGGCGACGGCGACGGTGGCGGCGTCGATGCTCGGCAGCGCGGCCCACAGCGCTTCCATCTTGGCGAAGAACTCGCCCGGCAGGTTATCGACCTCGAGCCCGAGGAAATCCTTGATCTGCGAGATGAAGATCACCACTGCGATGCCGTTGGTGAAGCCGATCACCACCGACAGCGGGATGAAGCGGATCATGCTGCCCAGGCGCAGTGCGCCCATGGCGAACAGCAGCACGCCCGACATCATGGTGGCGATGAGCAGGTTCTGCACGCCATGGTCGACGACGATGGCGTAGATGATGGGGATGAAGGCGCCGGTGGGGCCACCGATCTGCACCTTGGAGCCGCCGAGCAGGGAAATCAGGAAGCCGGCGACGATGGCCGTCCAGATGCCGGCGGTGGGCGACATGCCCGAGGCGATGGCGAAGGCCATCGCCAGTGGCAGGGCGAGCACGCCGACGGTGATGCCGGCGGAGATGTCCCCCGCAATGCTGGCGCGGTCGTAGCCATGCAGGGTGTCGAGGAGCTTGGGGCGGAACTGGATCTTCATGCTGACTCCGTTGCAATCTGGATGAGGCTTGCAAGGCCGCCCGGGTGGGCGGCGCTAGGGAGACAGCCGCCCTCGACCCGCGTGGTGCAGCACCATCCAGCGTTTCGAGGGCGTGAGCGGCATGAGGCGGCGACTTACTTGACCTTCATGCCGGGCAGGGCACCGGCGTCGGGCGACAGGATGAAGAGGCCGGGGGTGTTGCCGTCTGCATCGGAGGCGGCGAGCACCATGCCCTCGCTCATGCCGAACTTCATCTTGCGCGGCGCCAGGTTGGCGACCATCACCGTCATGCGTCCGATCAGCGTGGCCGGATCATAGGCCGACTTGATGCCGGCAAAGACCTGGCGCGGCTTCGGCTGGCCAGCCGCGTCGGTCTCGCCGATGTCGAGCGCGAGGCGGATCAGCTTGTCCGCACCCTCGACGTGCTCGGCGTTGACGATCTTCGCGATGCGCAGGTCGACCTTGGTGAAGTCGTCGATCGAGATGTGGGCCGAGGGCGTCTCGGCCGCCTGTGCGGCGTGCTGCTGCTTCTCGGCGTGGCGCTGCTGCGAGGAGGCGACCTTGACCACCGCGGTCTCCTTGGCCGGTGCGGCGGCGGCAGGCGCGAGCGACTCACGATTGGCTTCGAGGAGCGCGTCGATCTGCTTGCGCTCGACGCGGGTCATCAGGTGGCTGTAGGCCTGGATGGCGTGGCCGGCGGGCAGCGCCGACCAGTCACCCTGCCAGTCCATCGCCGGGATGGCGAGGAAGGCCTCGACCTGCGCGGCCAGCGCCGGCAGCACCGGCTTGAGGTAGCGGGCGAGGTCGCGGAACATGGTCAGCGCGGTGCTGCACACCGCGTGCAGGCGGGCCTCCTGGCCTTCCTGCTTGGCGAGCTCCCACGGCTTGTGGTCGTTGACGTACTGATTGGCGACATCGGCCAGGCGCATGATCTCGCGCAGCGCGCGGCTGTAGTCGCGCTCGTCATAGGCGGCGGCGATGCGACTCTCGGTCCAGGCCGCGGCGAACTCGGCACAGGCAGCGGCATCGACCTCGCTCAGCTTGCCCTCGAAGCGCTTGCCGATGAAGCCCGCGCAGCGGCTGGCGATGTTCACGAACTTGCCGACGAGGTCGGCGTTGACCTTGGCGATCATGTCGTCGAGGTTGAGGTCGACGTCTTCCATGGTGCCGTTCGACTTGCCGGCGAAGTAGTAGCGCAGCCACTCTGGGTTGAGCTTCTGCGTGATGTAGGAATGCGCGGTGATGAAGGTGCCGCGGCTCTTGCTCATCTTGGCGCCATCGACGGTGAGGAAGCCGTTGACGCAGAGCTGGCTGGGCGTGGCGTAGCCGGCGAACTTCAGCATCGCGGGCCAGAACAGGGCGTGAAAGTAGAGGATGTCCTTGCCGATGAAGTGCACCATCTCGGTGCCGGCGGCGGTGGCGCGGGCGGCGTCGGTGTAGTCCTCGACGGCAATCGTCTCGCCCGCGGCGGCGCGCTTGGCGGCGAGGTTGCGGAAGCTGGCGAGGTAGCCGATCGGCGCGTCCAGCCAGACGTAGAAGTACTTGCCCGGCGCACCCGGGATCTCGAAGCCGAAGTAGGGCGCGTCGCGCGAGATGTCCCAATCGGAGAGCATGTTCTCGCCGGCCTCGCCGAGCCACTCCTTCATCTTGTTGGCGGCCTCCGCCTGCAGGCGGCGTTCGCCGGCGGCGTTGGTGCCGCGCGTCCATTCGCGCAGGAAGGTGACCGCGCGTTCGTCCGACAGGCGGAAGAAGTAATGCTCGGAGGCTTTCAGCACCGGCTTGGCGCCGGACACCGCCGAGTACGGGTTCTTGAGCTCGGTGGGCGCATAGGCCGCGCCGCAGGCCTCGCAGTTGTCGCCGTACTGGTCGGCGGCGCCGCACTTGGGGCACTCGCCCTTGATGAAGCGGTCGGGCAGGAACATCTCCTTGACCGGGTCGTAGTACTGCTCGATCGAGCGCGTGTCGATGAGACCACCGGCCTTGAGCTTGGCGTAGATGTCCTCGGCGTAGAAGCGGTTCTCGCTGCTGTGCGTGGAGTGGTAGTTGTCGAAGGCGACGCCGAAGGCGGTGAAGTCGCGCAGGTGCTCGCCATGCACGCGCGCGATGAGCTGCTCGGGGGTGAGGCCTTCCTTCTCGGCGCGCAGCATGACCGGCGTGCCGTGGGTGTCGTCCGCACAGACGTAGTGCACCGAATGGCCGCGCATGCGCTGGTAGCGCACCCAGATGTCGGCCTGGATGTAGCCCACCAGGTGGCCGAGGTGGATGTCGCCGTTGGCGTAGGGCAGGGCGTTGGTGACGAGGAGCTTGCGGGACATGGTCGGTTGGCGCGGATCAAAGACCGCGAGTTTATCAAACGCCGGCCACGACGTACGGCGGACCGCGTCCGCGCGTGGACGGTGTCCCGCGGGCGCGGCGTCGGACCGCGACCCCGGTCGGGGATCACGGCATGTTGCGTAGCAGCAGTTCGACCCGGCGATTGCGCGCTCGACCCTCCTCGGTGGCGTTGCTGGTGAGCGGGTCGGCCTCGCCACGGCCGTCTGCGTTGAGGCGCTCGAGCCCGATGCCGCGCTGGCGCAGATGCTCAACGACGGCCTCGGCGCGGGCGATCGACAGCCGCAGATTGACCATTTCGCTGCCCTGACTGTCGGTGTGTCCGATCACCTGCACCGCGGCGCCTGGCCTGCCCGCAAGGATGGGCGCGATGGCGTCGAGGGCGCGCGCGAGCGAGGGCCGGATCTCGGTGCTGCCGGAGGGGAAGCCGTCGGCGACGGGAATCTGCAGGTTGATGCCCTGGTGGTCCACCGGGCTGATCTCGATGCCGGGCAGCGTGGCGGCCACGGCGACCAGCTCTGCACGAAGCGCCGCCCAATCGGGCGCGGGGCTGGTCGTGCGCACCAGGGCATGGCGATGGATCGGGTCGTCCCCGGCGCTGCTCGGGCCGGGGCCTGGGGTCGCGCAGGCGGCGAGCACGAGTACGGCGAGACTGGCGCACAGGCGGGAGGTGGCGTGCAACGGATTCATGAATGGCGGGTGGTGAGAAAGTATGGTCTGGGCCCGGAGCCGAGGGCCGTGCCGGCAGGGGAAACCCTGTTGCCGGCGCGGGTGAGTCAAACGCCGCGCTCCGGTATGATTCGGCGACTTTCACCCGGCAGCGGGTCTAGCGATTATCGAGGAAAACGCGATGAGTCTTGATCAGGAAACCGTAACCGAAGCGCTCCGGCAGGTCATCGACCCGAACACGGGCAAGGACTTCGTCAGCGGCCGCTGCATTCGCAACCTGGTCGTCGAGGGCGGCAGCGTGCGCTTTGACGTCGAGCTCGGCTATCCGGCCAGGAGCCAGCACGAGCCGATCCGCGCGCTGCTCACCACGGCGCTGGGCAAGCTGCCCGGCGTGTCGGCGGTCGAGGCGCGCGTCAGCAGCAAGGTGGTGGCGCACGCGGTACAGCAGGGCGTGAAGCTGTTGCCGGGCGTGCGCAACATCATCGCCGTAGCGTCGGGCAAGGGCGGCGTCGGCAAGAGCACGACCGCGGTGAACCTGGCGCTGGCGCTGGCGGCCGAGGGCGCGCGCGTGGGCATCCTGGATGCGGACATCTACGGGCCTTCGCAACCGCAGATGCTGGGCATCGGCGACCAGCGTCCGATGTCGGACGATGGCAAGAGCATGATCCCGCTCGAGGCCTACGGGCTGCAGGCGATGTCGATCGGCTTCCTGATCGAGCAGGATACGCCGATGGTGTGGCGTGGCCCGATGGCGACGCAGGCACTCAACCAGATGCTCAAGGACACCGCCTGGCACGACCTCGACTATCTGGTCATCGACATGCCGCCGGGCACGGGCGACATCCAGCTCACCTTGTCGCAGAGCGTGCCGGTGACCGGCGCGGTCATCGTCACCACGCCGCAGGACATCGCCCTGCTCGATGCGCGCAAGGGCCTGAAGATGTTCGAGAAGGTGGGCGTGCCCATCCTCGGCGTAGTCGAGAACATGAGCATCCACATCTGTTCGAAGTGCGGCCACGAGGAGCACATCTTCGGCCATGGCGGTGGCGAGAAGTTGTGCGCCGACTACGGCATCCCCTTCCTCGGGGCGCTGCCGCTCGACATCCAGATCCGCACCGAGGCCGACAGCGGTGCGCCGACCGTGGTGGCCGATCCTGATGGCCGCATTGCTGCCCTGTACAAGGAGATCGCGCGCAAGGTGGCGGTGCGCATCGCCGAGAAGTCGAAGGACATGACGCACAAGTTTCCCAACATCGTCATCAAGAGCACGTGAGCACGATTGACGCGGCTCGAGGGCGGGCCGCGCGGTGTCGAGGCTGTTGCATTGCAGCACGCCTCGACGGCGACACTCTTTCGCCGGCGCGGCGCTTGGCCTAAACTCTCGCGTCTTTGAACTGGCCTCCGGGCCGCACTGGAAGCGCGCCGATGTCCATCAAGTCCGACAAGTGGATCCGCCGCATGGCCCAAGAGGCCGGCATGATCGAGCCCTTCGCGCCGGAGTTGGTGCGCAGCAACGACAGCGGCCGCATCGTGTCCTACGGCACCTCGAGCTACGGCTACGACGTGCGCGTCGCGAACGAATTCAAGATCTTCACCAACATCAACTCGACGATCGTCGACCCGAAGGACTTCGACGCGCGCAACTTCGTCGATTTCACCGGCGACGTCTGCATCATCCCGCCCAATTCCTTCGCTCTGGCGCGCACGGTCGAGTACTTTCGCATCCCGCGCAGCGTGCTGACGGTGTGCCTGGGCAAGAGCACCTACGCGCGCTGCGGCATCATCGTCAACGTCACACCGCTCGAGCCCGAGTGGGAGGGGCATGTGACACTCGAGTTCTCGAACACGACGCCCCTGCCGGCAAAGATCTACGCCAATGAGGGCGTCGCGCAGATGCTGTTCTTCGAGTCCGACGAGGTGTGCGAGACGTCCTACAGGGACCGGGGTGGCAAGTACCTCGGCCAGACCGGCGTCACCCTGCCCAAGATCTGATCGCCGGCGTGCGCCACTACTGCATCCACGGGGCCGCCTGACGGCCCCTTGTGCTTTTTCGAACCACTTTCGGTAACGCGCAGGCAACGCTCGACGAGTAAACTGCCCGCTTTGTCCGTCCCGCAAGGACCCCGCTGGAGACGACCAGGATGAGATTCCACTTCCCCATCATCATCATCGACGAGGACTTCCGCTCGGAGAACACCTCGGGCCTGGGGATCCGCGCGCTCGCCAAGGCGATCGAGGAAGAGGGCATCGAGGTGCTGGGGGTGACCAGCTACGGCGACCTCACCTCCTTCGCCCAGCAGCAGAGCCGCGGCTCTGCCTTCATCCTGTCGATCGACGACGAGGAGTTTTCGTCGCCTGAGGCGTCCGACAAGGCCATCGCAGGCCTGCGCGCCTTCGTCCAGGAAATTCGCCTGCGCAACGCCGACATTCCGATCTTCCTGCACGGCGAGACGCGTACCACGCGTCACATCCCCAATGACGTGCTGCGCGAGATGCATGGGTTCATTCACATGTTCGAGGACACGCCGGAGTTCATCGCGCGTTACGTCGTGCGTGAGGCGAAGAACTATCTCGATTCGCTGGCACCGCCCTTCTTCCGCGCGCTGACGCACTACGCCGCCGACAGCTCCTATTCGTGGCACTGCCCGGGGCACTCGGGCGGCGTCGCCTTCCTGAAGAGTCCGGTGGGGCAGATGTTCCACCAGTTCTTCGGCGAGAACATGCTGCGCGCGGACGTGTGCAACGCGGTCGACGAGCTCGGCCAGCTGCTCGATCACACCGGCCCGGTGGCGGCCTCGGAGCGCAACGCGGCGCGCATCTTCAACTGCGACCATCTTTACTTCGTCACCAACGGAACCTCGACGTCGAACAAGATGGTGTGGCACACGACGGTCGCGCCCGGCGACATCGTCGTCGTCGACCGCAACTGCCACAAATCCATCCTCCACTCGATCATCATGACCGGCGCGGTGCCGGTGTTCCTGACGCCGACGCGCAATCACTACGGCATCATCGGCCCGATCCCGCTCGAGGAGTTCGCGATCGAGAACATCCAGAAGAAGATCGACGCCAATCCGTTCGCGCGCGAGGCCAAGAGCAAGAAACCGCGCATCCTGACCATCACCCAGTCGACCTACGACGGCGTGGTGTACAACGTCGAGACCATCAAGGACATGCTCGACGGCGAGATCGACACCCTGCACTTCGACGAGGCCTGGCTGCCACATGCGGCCTTCCACGACTTCTATGGCGATTACCACGCGATCGGCGAGGATCGTCCGCGTTGTCGTGAGTCGATGGTGTTCTCGACCCAGTCCACCCACAAGTTGCTGGCCGGCCTCAGCCAGGCTTCGCAGATCCTGGTGCAGGACTCGCAGACGCGTAAGCTCGACCGCGACATCTTCAACGAGGCCTACCTGATGCACACCTCGACCTCGCCGCAGTACGCGATCATCGCGTCCTGCGACGTGGCGGCGGCGATGATGGAGGCGCCCGGCGGCACTGCGCTGGTCAACGAATCGCTTTCGGAAGCGGTCGAGTTCCGCCGTGCGATGCGCAAGGTCGATGCCGAATTCGGCGACGACGACTGGTGGTTCAAGGTGTGGGGGCCGGAGTTCCTGGCCGAAGAGGGCATCGGCAGCCGCGAGGACTGGACGCTGAAGGCGGGCGAGCGCTGGCACGGCTTCGGCGAGCTGGCCGAGGGCTTCAACATCCTCGACCCGATCAAGGCCACGATCATCACCCCGGGCCTCAACATGGACGGCGACTTTGCCGAACATACCGGCATCCCGGCGGCGATCGTTACCAAGTACCTGGCCGAGCACGGCATCATCGTCGAGAAGACCGGCCTGTATTCGTTTTTCATCATGTTCACCATCGGCATCACCAAGGGCCGCTGGAACACCATGGTGACCGAGTTGCAGCAGTTCAAGGACGATTACGATCGCAACCAGCCGCTATGGCGCGTGATGCCCGAGTTCATCGCCAAGCATCCGCGCTACGAGCGCGTGGGCCTGAAGGATCTGTGCAACCAGATCCACAGTTTCTACAAATCGCACGACATCGCCCGCCTGACGACCGAGATGTACCTGTCGGACATGGTGCCGGCGATGAAGCCGGCCGATGCCTTTTCCAAGATGGCCCACCGCGAGATCGAGCGCGTGGCACTGGACGAGCTCGAAGGGCGCGTCACCGCGATGCTGGTCACGCCCTACCCGCCGGGCATCCCGCTGCTGATCCCGGGCGAGCGCTTCAATGCGACGATCGTCCGCTACCTGAAGTTCGCACGCGATTTCAACGCGCGTTTCCCCGGTTTCGAGACCGACATCCACGGCCTGGTGAAGGGCGAGGACGGGCGCTATCACGTGGATTGCGTCGCCGACTGATCGCCTGCGCCGGGGCGGAAAAGCGGAGGGCCGCAAGTTTGCGGCCCTTCGTGCGTAAGGAGGTGCGTGCGGCGCCGCCCTTCAGCGGCGGCGGTATTCCACGAAGTCGTAGTCGTACTCGTTGTCGGCGTCCGCGGTGCGGACGTCGCGGCGCTCCTCGACGAAGTCCGAACGGTCGAACATCGGGAAGTGCGCGTCGCCTTCGACGTCGGCCCAGACCTCGGTCAACACCAGCCGCTCGGCGCGCGAAAACAGCGTTTTGTAGAGTTGCGCGCCACCGATCACGAACAGGCATTCGGCGTCCACAGCGGCGGCGATCGCGGCCTCGGGGTCAGTGAAGACTTCGGCGCCATCCGCCTTGAATCCGGCGTCGCGCGTGACCACCAGGTTGCGCCGCCCCGGCAGCGGGCGGCCGAGTGACTCCCAGGTATTGCGGCCCATCAGGATGGGGTGGCCCATGGTGAGCGCGCGAAAATGCTGCAGGTCGGCCTTCAGCCGCCAGGGCAGGCCATTGTCGCGGCCGATCACGCCATTGCGGGCCAGCGCAGCGACGATGACGATTTCAGGTCTCTTGCTCATACGGCAACGGCCGCCTTGATGTGAGGATGTGGGTCATAGCCCTCGAGGCTGAAATCCTCGAAGCTAAAGGCGAAGATGTCCTTCACCGCCGGATTCAGCTTCAAGCGCGGCAGCGCGCGCGGTGCGCGACCAAGCTGCTCGCGCGCCTGGTCAAGGTGGTTCATGTAAAGGTGGCAGTCGCCGCCGGTCCAGATGAAGTCGCCCACTTCGAAGTCGCACACCTGCGCAATCATGTGCGTGAGCAGCGCGTAGGAGGCGATGTTGAAAGGCACGCCAAGAAAGATGTCCGCGCTGCGCTGGTAAAGCTGGCAGGACAGCCGGCCATTGGCGACATAGAGCTGGAACAGCGCGTGACAAGGGGGCAGGGCCATGCTGTCGACTTCGCCCGGGTTCCATGCGGACACGATGTGGCGGCGGGAGTCGGGGTTGCGCTTGAGGCCGTCGATCAGGCGGGTGATCTGGTCGATGCTGCGACCGTCGGCGGTCTCCCAGCGTCGCCACTGCTTGCCATACACGGGGCCCAGTTCGCCGTTGGCATCGGCCCACTCGTCCCAGATCGATACCCCGTTCTCCGTAAGGTAGCGAATGTTCGTGTCGCCCTGCAGGAACCACAGCAGTTCGTGGATGATCGAGCGGGTGTGCAGCTTCTTGGTGGTCAACAGCGGAAAGCCGTCGCGTAGCGAAAAGCGCATCTGCCAGCCAAAAACCGACAGCGTGCCCGTTCCCGTGCGGTCGGTCTTGGCGTCGCCGTGTTCAAGCACGTGACGCATCAGGTCGAGGTACTGTCGCATCGAAGCGTCCTGAAAAAGTGCCGATTCTAACGCGCAAAGCGCTGCCTGCCGCGCACGATCGTTCGTAGGGGACGAGCGTGCAGTGCAGCGTCATCGTGAGGCTCCGCATATGATCTGGACATTGTGCTAAGCTCGCGCGTCAACATGCTTGGTCCCTTGCTGGCGCCCGGGTGGGCGGCCCTAGGTGGTGACTGGCGTGACTCGGCGACCCTCGTGTGCGCCGCGGGTCGTGGAGAATCAGTGGTGGACAACAAAGGCACAGCGCTCGACTTTACCCCGGCGGGCGTGCTGGCGGGCGGGGGCAATGCCGTGGTCGGTCTCGAAGCTGCCACCGCGACGCTGCGCGCCCTGTACAAGCCGGGGAGCCCGAAGGCAGAAGCTGCGGGGCTCTACATCGCTTCGGCGTTTGACGATGCGCTGCGTGTTGCCATCGAGCGTTCCGCGCCTGTCAGCCCGGTCCACGTTGCGGAAGATGTCAGCGTGCGGGATGCGACATGGTGGGGGCGCTGGCTTGCCGGCGTGCGTGATGCCTCCCTGGCCGTGTGCGATGCCTATTGGTGCGTGCCGTCGGCGAGCCGAAACACCGCAGGCAACGGCGTGGTCCGCTTGAGGTTGGCAACGAGCGTGGTTGAAGCCCTCAAGTGGTCGGCCTGTGATCGATTCAGTCCGGACGAGTCGCTCTGGCACCGTCTTGGTGCGCTCTACGCGGACGACCGCGAGGCCCACGCCGCCGCACTGGTGGCAGGGGATGTGCCCGGCGTCGCGCGTGAGTACGTGCGTGCGGTGGCCTATCACAGTGCTCACCTCGACCAGTTCGATCTCGAGACTGCGATCGTGCTGATTCACCTCATCGACCTTTGTCTGCCCTTCGTCTCCTTGAGTAGAACGCCCGCGCCACACCCGCAATATGTCGTGTGCCCCGAGTCCGGCCAGCCGCCGGTGCGGCAGTCTGGCGGGCGCGATGCGGCGGCGCTCTACTTCGTGCCGTGGTCTGCGGACGAACTGCTCGCCGATTTCGAGGCCCAGCTCTTGGCCGGCAAGGTGCCGGCGGTGCTTGGCAAGCTGCCTGCCGACACGGTGCTCGCGGCAATCCGATACCTTCGCCGGCAATGGTCGGCCCGGCCACCGCTGCGCCTGCGGCGCCGCTACCCGCAGGACGCGGATCTGGAGGTTGCGCGTGGACTTGAGCAGTGCAGGGGCGTCCTTGGTGGATCGCGGCCGGCCCTTGTTCGCGCCTGGAAGGCTCGCGACTTCAGTCGCAACGGCCTTTATGTCCTCGCGTCCAGCGATCCCAGCGGAGCCTGGCCGGATATCGGAGAACTCCTTGGGGTGCACTTCACCGATGGCGACGGCTGGCAACTGGCCGTTGTCCAGCGGCTGCGCATGTGGCCCGATCACGCTGGCCTTGGGTTGGAACTGCTTGCGCGCAAACCAATGCTGGTGACGGTGGATGACGGGCAGCGCGCCATCGATGCGGTGCTCTGTGATGCGCCGCAGCAGGGAGAGGCTGTGCGCCTCATCCTGCCGCCTGGAGCTCTCGGCGCGGATGACACGGTATTCATGAAGGCGGATGGTGCTGTGTATAAGTTGCATTTTCTCGAAGCCAAGCGAGTGGAATCCGATTACCAGCTGTCTGTCTTCCAGATACTGTGAGCCACCCAGCCGCGGCTTCGCGCGTGCTTTATTCCAGATTATTCGCGCATAGATTTTTCGATTCTTCCTGGGTGTTGACGTTGTTTTTTGGGGGTCTATAATGCGCACCTCTTCAGCGCTGCGGCGGTTTCTTCGGAAGGCGATTCG
>NZ_JBLQGP010000022.1:0-68486 GCF_047806685.1 Thauera sp. WH-1 | reverse complement strand
CGTCCATCGCTGTTGGTGATTGAGGGGGAGGGGGGAAGTCGGGGCGGACGCAGCGCGGCCGTTCACCCCAGGGCATCGGCGCCGGTCCGGGCCACCAGGGCGTCCTCGTCGGGCTTTACGCCGGAGACGCCGACCGCGCCCACGACCTGGCCGTCGACGACCAGCGGGATGCCGCCGGTGAGCGTGCCGGCGAGCAGCGGTGCCGACAGGAAGGCGGTGCGGCCGCCGTTGATCATGTCCTCGTACTGCTTCGAGTCGCGCCGCCCGAGCGCCGCGGTGCGCGCCTTCTCGACCGCGATGTAGGCGCCGATCGGCGCGCAGTCGTCCATGCGCTCGAGGGCGAGCGGGTGGCCGCCGTCATCGACGACGGCGATGGTGACGGCCCAGCCCCGGTCCTGCGCAATGGCGCGCGAGGCGGTGAGGATGCGGGTGACGTCGTGCTGGCAAAGTACGGCCTTGGTCTTCAAGCGGGTTCTCCTGCTGCGGCTGGCGCACGGCCCCGTCGGGCGCGTGCGCGGGGGATGAGGGAGCGGCTGCGGATTCAGCCCAGGGCTTCGTCCACGATCTCGATCCAGTGCCTCACCGGGGTGCGGCCGGCACCGTCGAGGTGGGTCTGGCAGCCGATGTTGGCAGTGACGATGAGGTCGGGCTTGCCGCTCTCGAGGGCGTCGAGCTTGTTGTCGCGCAGGCGGCGCGACAGCTCGGGCTGTGTGATCGAATAGGTACCGGCCGAGCCGCAGCACAGGTGGCTGTCGGGCACCGGCGTGAGGCTGAAGCCGAGGCGCCCGAGCACGCCCTCCACCGTGCCGCCGAGCTTCTGCGCATGCTGCAGCGTGCACGGGCAATGGAAGGCGAGGCGCTTGTCGGCGCGGACGCCGAGTGTCTCCAGCTGTTCCTGGCCGAGCACCTCGACCAGATCCTTGGCGAGCTCGCTGACGCGCGCGGCCTTTTGTGCATAGGCCGGGTCGTCGCGCAGCACGAAGCCGTACTCCTTGACGAAGGCGCCGCAGCCGCTGGCCGTCTGCACGATCGCCTCGGCGCCGGCCTCCACCGCCGGCCACCAGGCGTCGATGTTGCGCCGGGCGCGCGCCAGGCCGGCGTCCTGGGCGTTGAGGTGGAAGTCGACCGCGCCGCAGCAGCCGGCCTCGGCCGCCGCCACCACGCTGATGCCGAGGCGGTCGAGCACGCGCGCGGCGGCCGCGTTGGTGTTGGGCGACAGGCCGGGCTGGGCGCAGCCTTCGAGCATCAGCACCTTGCGTGCATGGCGCGGCCCGGGGCGCGGCTTGGCGTTCTTGATGCGGCGCGGCAACTTGCTGGCGAGGCCGGACGGGAGCAGCGGGCGCACCGCTTCGCCGGCCTGCACCAGGGTCTTGAACAGGGTCGGGCGCGGTACGACGGTACGCAGCAGCTTGCGCTGGACCACCTCGCCGAGCGGGCGCGGCGCCCACGCCTCGATCGCGGCGCGGCCGAGGTCGAGCAGCTTGTGGTACTGCACGCCCGAGGGACAGGTGGTCTCGCAGTTGCGGCAGGTGAGGCAGCGGTCGAGGTGCAGGCGGGTGCTGGCGCTGACCTCACCGCCCTCGAACATCTGCTTCATCAGGTAGATGCGCCCGCGTGGGCCATCCAGTTCGTCGCCGAGCAACTGGTAGGTGGGGCAGGTGGCGTTGCAGAAGCCGCAGTGCACGCAGGTGCGCAGCACGCTCTCGGCGACATCGGCGCCGGGCAGGGCGCGGGCCCTTTCGCTCAGATTGGTTTGCATGAGTCGGTCTGTCCTGGCTGGGAGGGGGCTCGGAGCCTGCGGGCTCAGAGCCCGGCGTACATGCGCCCGGGGTTGAAGAGGCCTTGCGGGTCGAGCTGGGCCTTGAGCTGACGGTGATAACGCAGCAGCACCTCGGGCAGCGGGTGCAGCGGGCTGTCGGTGACGCCGGGCGTGAAGCAGCTGGCGTGACCGCCGGCCGCGGTGGCGGCCGTCCGGATGGCGTCGGCGTTAGCCTCGGTCTTGAGCCAGCGCTGGGCGCCGCCCCAGTCGATGAGCTGGCTGCCGGCGGGTAGGGCGGGGCGGCTGTCGTTGGCGACCGAAATCCGCCACAACGGGCGCGGATCCTGGAAGAAGGCGAGTTCGTGTTCGCGCAGGGCGTGCCAGAATGCGGGCGAGATCGCTTCGCCGCCGAGGCGCTCGCGCGCGGCCGCGACCGAGCCTTCGCCCCCCTCCAGGCGCAGCATCAGGGCCTCGCCGTCATGGCAGGCGGCGGTGATCGGCAGCGGCTGCTGGCCCCACTCGGCGAAGCGCTCGAGCGCGGTCTCGGTGTCCATCTCCAGGCGCAGGCTGACGCTGTTGCGCGGCTTGGGCAGGACCTTGAACGAGACCTCGGTGATCAGGCCCAGGCAGCCCAGGCTGCCGACCATCAGACGCGATACGTCGTAGCCGGCGACGTTCTTCATGACCTCGCCACCGAAGCGCAGGTGCTTTGCGCCGCCGCTGATGACGCGGCAGCCGAGCACGAAGTCGCGCACCGATCCCACCCAGGGCCGACGCGGCCCGGACAGCCCGGTGGCCACCATGCCGCCGACGGTGGCGCCGGTGCCAAAGTGGGGCGGTTCGCAGGGCAGCATCTGGCCGGCGGCGTCGAGCGCGGCCTCGACCTCGACGAGCGGCGTGCCGGCGCGCGCGGTGATCACGAGCTCGGTCGGGTCATAGCTGACGATGCCGCGATGGCCGCGGGTGTCGAGCAGCTCGCCGTCGACCGGGCGGCCGTGGAAGGCCTTGGTGTTGCCGCCCTGGATGCGCAGCGGCGCCTTGTCGGCCAGGGCGCGTTCGACGTGGGCGATGAGCGCTGCACTCAGGTCGGCACCGGGGGCCTTGCCAGAGGCGGCAGTGGTGGCGTGTTCGGGCATCAGAAACGCTCCAGTTCGGGGAAGGGCAGCTTGCCGTGGTGGACGTGCATGGCACCGAACTCGGCGCAGCGGTGCAGGGTGGGAATGTTCTTGCCCGGGTTGAGCAGGCCGTGGGCGTCGAAGGCCGCCTTCACCGCGTGGAAGAAGTTGATCTCGTCGGTGTTGAACTGCACGCACATCTGGTTGATCTTCTCGCGGCCGACGCCATGCTCGCCGGTGATCGTGCCGCCGACGGCCACGCACAGTTCGAGGATCTTGCCGCCCAGCTCCTCGGCACGTTCCAGCGCGCCGGGCTGATTGGCATCGAACAGGATCAGCGGGTGCATGTTGCCGTCGCCGGCATGGAAGACGTTGGCGACGAGCAGGCCGTAGCGCTCGGCCAGCTCGGCCGTGCCCTTGAGTACGGTCGGCAGGTGGCGGCGCGGGATGGTGCCGTCCATGCAGTAGTAATCGGGCGACATGCGGCCGACGGCGGGGAAGGCGTTCTTGCGCCCGGCCCAGAAGCGGGCGCGTTCGGCCTCGTCGCGGGCGAGGCTGACGTCGGTGGCGCCGGCGCGGTCGAGCACCGCGCGCACGCGCTCGATGTCTTCGGCCACGTCGGACTCGACGCCGTCCAGTTCGCACAACAGGATCGCCTCGGCCTCGACCGGGTAGCCGGCGTGGATGAAGTCCTCGGCGGCCTGAATGGCGAGCTTGTCCATCATCTCCAGCCCGCCCGGCACGATGCCGGCGGCGATGATGTCGCCTACCGCGCGGCCGGCCTTGTCGACCGAGTCGAAGCTCGCCATCAGCACGCGGGCGACGCGGGGCTTGGGCAGCAGCTTCACCGTCACCTCGGTGACGATGCCGAGCAGGCCCTCGGAGCCGGTGATCAGCGCCAGCAGGTCGAAGCCGGGCGCATCGAGGGCATCGGCGCCCAGCGTCATGCGCTCGCCCTCGATGGTCAGGATCTCGACCTTGAGCAGGTTATGCACCGTGAGGCCGTACTTGAGGCAATGCACGCCGCCGGCATTCTCGGCGACGTTGCCGCCGATGGAGCAGGCAATCTGGGAGGACGGGTCGGGTGCGTAGTAGAGCTCGTAGGGCGCGGCGGCCTGCGAGATGGCGAGGTTGCGCACGCCCGGCTGCACGCGCGCGTAGCGGCCCTTGGGGTTCACCTCGAGGATGCGGTTGAAGCGCGTCATGACGAGCAGCACGCCTTGTTCCAGCGGCAGTGCACCGCCCGACAGACCGGTGCCGGCGCCACGCGCCACCACCGGCACCTTGCGCGCGTGGCACAGGCGCAGCACGGCCTGCACCTGCTCGATGCGCTCGGGCAGCACCACCAGCAGGGGCGTGCTGCGGTAGGCCGCGAGGCCGTCGCACTCGTAGGGGCGTAGGTCTTCCTGACTGTGGAGGATGGCGAGATCCGGGATCGCGGCCCGCATTTCGGCATAGAAATGCGCGCGGTCGACCTGAGTCAGCGCGCCGTCGATGCGTTCGTCGTAGAGGATGTTCATCGCGGTTCTCCGCTCCCGGACTCGGGTATGGCTGGGGGCTCGTTGGGCTTCAGGGGCAGGCGCAAGGGGGCCTGCCGGTTGAATGCTAGAAGTCCCGCGCGTGACCGACCAGTGGTTTTTTACTGGTCCGACCAGTTTTTTTGATCAGGTCTAACCCTTATAGCCCACAGAGCGCAATATAATCAGAGCCGTACATGAGCTCATCGATTCAATTCGTGCCCCCATTTCTTACTGGTCCGACCACCGTGGCAGAACAACTTCAGTCCGCATCAGGAGTGCCCGAGCGGCGTCAGATCGCCGATGTCGTCGCCGAGCGCATCGAGCGGCTCATCACCGATGGGGTGCTCAAGGTCGGGCAGGCGCTGCCTTCCGAGCGTCGCCTGTGCGAGAAGCTGGGCTGCTCGCGCTCGGCCTTGCGCGAGGGGCTGCGCGTGTTGCGCGGACTGGGCGTGATCGAAACGCGCCATGGCAAGGGCTCCTTCGTCGCCCGCCTGTCCGCCGAGCGCGACACGAGCCCGCTGCTGCACCTGTTCAGCTCGCAGCCGCGCACCCTCTACGACCTGCTCGAGGTGCGCGCCCTGCTCGAGAGCGAGGCGGCCCGCCTCGCGGCGCTGCGCGGTACCGTGGCCGACTTCGTGATGATCCGCCGCCGCTACGAGGACCTGGCCGTGCGCAGCGGTGTCTGTGCGGAGGCCTCGCCGGAAGAGCATGCCCGCGTCGATCATGCCTTCCACCGCGCGATCAGCGAGGCTTCGCACAACTCGGTGCTGGTACATACGCTGCAGTCGCTGTCCGACCTGATGCTGAACAGCGTGTTCGCCTCGGTGAACAACCTCTATCACCGCCCCGCGCACAAGCACGTGATCGATCGCCAGCACCAGCGCCTCTACCAGGCGGTGGTCGAGCGCCAGCCGGAGCGTGCCGGCCTGATCGCGCGCGAGCACATCAACAGCGTGCGCGAGAGCTTCGTCGAGATCGAGCAGGAGGAGCAGCGCCTGGTGCGGGCAACGATGCGGCTCGAAGGCTGGAACTAGGGAGCGGGCCGCGGGCGTACCGAGGGCCGCACCGAGGAGTCGGCCGAGGGGCGCGACGCGCAGCCCTCGCACAAGCAGCTAGAATGCAGGTCCGTTTCCTTTGACGCCTCTAAACGGCGAGGACGATGGACGAGACCGATGCACCGTCTGTTGCGCTGCAGGATCTGATCGACTGGCTCGAGCGCGAGCCGGTCGACGATCCGGCCGTCGACCTGGCGGCCCTCAAGGCCCGCCTGCCGGTGCTGGCCGGGCAAGAGCTGCCGGTCGACAAGCGCGAGGCGGTGCTGCACGCGGCCGCGGCGCGTGTATCGGACATCACCGGGCGCCTGCGGCCGCAGTTGCTGGCGGCGCATCTGCCCTTGCCGCTGTCGCTGTACGAGACCACCGAGCAGGCCTGCAGCGCGCTGCTCGATGTGGCTGGGGCCTACGCCGATCTCGTCGACATCAGCCTGCGCCACTGGCCGCGGCGCAGCGGCGAGCTGACGGCGCTCGGTGCCCGGGGCCTGACGCTGGTCGGCGAGGTCTTTGCGCTGGCCGGCCTGGCCGCCGCCAACACCCCGTTTGGCGCCTGGCGGCTCGCCCATCGGCTGGCGCAGGCGAGCGGGGCCGCCTTCGGTGATGCCGGGGCTGCGGCGCGCATCGCCTATCTGCGCATCCTCGCCGTGGCGGTGTCGCAGCCCGATGGCCTGACCGCGCGTGAGCTGGCCTGGCTGTTCGACTTTCTCGACGAGCGCATCCTCGAGGCCGCCACCCTCGCATCGGGGGCGCCCTCCGAGGGGAGCGCCGCGTGGTGGATCGACCCGGCAGCGGATGCGGCCCCGGTGGCGCTGTCCAGGAATCCGGTGCCGGCCGAACTCCAGGGCGAGGGCAGGGTGTGGGCGTTCAACCCGCGCACCATGGCGCAGAAGCTGAGCGAGTGCATCGACTGGGTGACCGCGCACATGACCGCTGCCGAGCTGGCCGGCATGCAGTGCGAGATCGAGCCGCTGGCGGCCGACGAGGGCGGCTTCCCGCCGGGTCTGGCGCCGCTGGAGACGCTCGCCCTGCTGCGACGCCTGCGCATGCACTGGATGGCGACGCCGGTGCGCGAGCAGCCGCGACGCCAGCACCAGTACATGGTCCAGGTCTGCGTCGGGCTGAAGTCGGTGTGGGAGCTCGGCTGCGGACGCCGGGAGCAGGGGCAGGTGCTGGAGTGGGTGGTGCTCAACGAGAGCCCGGGCGGTTATGCGGTCATGAGCGTGGCCGGTGTCGCAGGCGAGGTCGAGGCCGGCATTGCGGTTGCGCTGCGGCGCGACCCCGAGCAGCCCTGGTCGGTGTGCGTCGTGCGCTGGGTGCGCAGCGAGAACCCGGGCCAGGTCGAGCTCGGCCTGCAACTGATCGGCCCGTCCTTCCAGTCGGTGCGGGTCGGCTTTCGCGGTGCGAGCAGCCCGCACCCTTCGCCGGCGCTGGCGCTGCCGGTCATGGAGCCGGTGCGCCGCCACCCCGCCATGCTCGCCCTGTCCGGCACCTACGCCTCGCGCCGCTTCGTCTTCGTGCGTGATCTGGGCCACGTCTATGTCGCCCAGGCCCGCGCCCTCGGGCTGGACATGCAGACGCCGAGCATCGAGCTGTTCCAGTACGAGATCGACCCCTATCCGATCTGAGCGGGCGACGCCCCTGTGGGGGGGAACCCTGAGGCCGGCTGCCGGACGAAGGGTATAATCCGCGGCCCGGTATCGGATCGCCCCGCTCATGCACGAAATCCTCGTCCTCTATTACAGCCATCGCGGTTCGGTGCGCGCACTCGCCGAAGAGATCGTCACCGGCATCCACCAGGTGCCGGGGGCGGTGGCGCGCGTGCGCACGGTGCCGCGGGTGTCGACCGTGTGCGAGGCGGTCGAGGACGACATTCCGGTCGATGGGCCGCCCTACGTCGAGGTGCAGGACCTGGAGCAGTGCGCCGGCCTGGCGCTCGGCAGCCCGACTCGCTTCGGCAACATGGCGGCACCGATGAAGTATTTCGTCGATGGGCTCGGCGCGGCGTGGGCGAACGGTGCGCTGGCGGGCAAGCCGGCTTGCGTGTTCACCTCGAGCGGCAGCCAGCATGGCGGCCAGGAGAGCACGCTGCTGACCATGATGGTGCCCTTGCTGCACCACGGCATGCTGCTGATGGGCATACCCTACACCGAGCCGGCGCTCGACCAGACCCGCAGTGGCGGTACGCCCTACGGGGCGAGCCACGTCGCGGGTGCGGACGGTCTGGCGGAGCTGACGGCGGAGGAAGCGATCCTCGCCCGAGCCCAGGGGCGCCGGCTCGCCGAGCTGGCGCTGCGACTGGGAGCGCGCGCATGAACCCGAAGATCTTCGTGCGCGTATCGAGTGTGGCGCTGCTCAGCCTGATCGTGCTGTGCGTGCTGTGGGAGGGCTGGCTGGCGCCACTGCGGCCGGGCGGCTCGTGGATGATCCTGAAGGCGCTGCCGCTGCTGCCGGCGGTGTTCGGCATCCTGCGTGGCAAGCGCTACACCTCGCAGTGGGTGTCGATGCTGTCGCTGCTGTATTTCACCGAGGGCGTGCTGCGTGCCGCCGATCCGGGCCTGATGGGGGTGTTTGCGATCCTCGAGGCTGCGCTGGCGGTGGTGCTGTTTCTGAGCACCATGTTCCACGCCCGCTACAGCGCGCCCTCGCGCCAGCGCTGAGCACGCCACGACACAGCAAAAGGGCCCGTCGCGGTGACGGGCCCTTTTGCTGCCGGCCGTCCGCCGTACACGACGACGGACGGCTTCGCCGGCTCAGGGGCCGACCTGAGGGTTCAGGCGGGCAGCGCCGGCGTGCAGCTTGTTGAGCGCGTTCAGGTAGGCCTTGGCCGAGGCGACGATGATGTCGGTGTCGGCCCCCTGGCCGTCCATGACGCGGCCCCCCTTCGACAGGCGCACCGTGACCTCGCCCTGCGCATCGGTGCCGGTGGTGATCGCGTTGACCGAGTACAGCAGCAACTCGCTGCCACTGGTCACGATCGACTCGATGGCCTTGAAGGCGGCATCGACCGGGCCCGAGCCCTCGGCTTCGGAGCGCTTCTCGCTGCCGCCGACCGACAGCGTGATCGCCGCCAGCGGCGTCTCGCCGGTCTCGGAGTGGAAGCGGCTGGCCAGCAGGCGGTAGTGCTCGAGTTCGGGCGTGACCGCCTCGTCGCGCAT
Organism: Thauera sp. WH-1; assembly: GCF_047806685.1. Classification (NCBI taxonomy): domain Bacteria; kingdom Pseudomonadati; phylum Pseudomonadota; class Betaproteobacteria; order Rhodocyclales; family Zoogloeaceae; genus Thauera; species Thauera sp. WH-1. Next base: position 59,885 of record NZ_JBLQGP010000022.1, on the reverse strand, counting down.
GAGTGCGGTCAGGTCTTCGTCGAAGATCTCGTGCTTCTTGTCGGCCAGTTCCTTGAAGCGCGCGAAGGCGTGGTTGAGGTGTTCCTCGCTCTCGATCTCGATACCGAGCTCGACCAGGCGGGCGCGGAAGGCGTTGCGCCCGGACAGCTTGCCCAGCACCAGCTTGTTGGCGCCCCAGCCCACGTCCTCGGCGCGCATGATCTCGTAGGTCTCGCGGTGCTTGAGCACGCCATCCTGGTGGATGCCCGACTCGTGGGCGAAGGCGTTGGCGCCGACGATGGCCTTGTTGGGCTGCACCGGGTAGCCGGTGATCTGCGACACCAGCTTGGAGGCGGGGACGATCTGCGTGGTGTCGACGCCGGTCTCGACCGGGAAGATGTCGGCGCGGGTGCGCACCGCCATCACGATCTCCTCGAGCGAGGCGTTGCCCGCGCGCTCGCCGAGGCCGTTGATGGTGCATTCGACCTGGCGCGCGCCCGCTCGCACGGCGGCGAGCGAGTTTGCCACGGCGAGGCCGAGGTCGTTGTGGCAATGGACCGACCACACCACCTTGTCGGCATTGGGCACGCGCTCGATCAGGCTGCGCAGGGTGGCGGCGAACTGCTCGGGCACGTTGTAGCCGACGGTGTCGGGCACGTTGATGGTCTTGGCGCCTGCCTTGATCACCGCCTCGAAGATGCGCACGAGGAAGTCGAGTTCGGAGCGCCCGGCATCCTCGGCCGAGAACTCGACGTCGTCGGTGAACTGGCGCGCCCAGCCGATCGCCTTCACCGCCTGCTCGACGACCTGGTCGGGCGTCATGCGCAGCTTCTTCTCCATGTGGATCGGGCTGGTGGCGATGAAGGTGTGGATGCGGCCGCGCGCGGCCGGGGCGATGGCCTCGCCCGAGCGCCGGATGTCGGCCTCGCTGGCGCGCGCCAGCGAGCACACGGTGGAGTCCTTGATCGCCTCGGCGATCGCGCGCACCGATTCGAAGTCGCCATTGGAGGCGGCGGCGAAGCCGGCCTCGATGACGTCGACCCGCATGCGCTCGAGCTGGCGGGCGATGCGCAGCTTCTCGTCGCGGGTCATGGAGGCGCCCGGGCTCTGCTCGCCGTCGCGCAAGGTGGTGTCGAAGATGATCAGCTTGTCTTTCATGGTTTGCTCCCGGGGTCGGATGGGGCGTCCTCCGCGGACGCGACGGGCTGGTCGGGCTGTGTGCTGGCGGTGTCCTCGGCGGCCGCGGACGGGTTTGACTGCGTGCCGGCGGCGTCGCTTGCCGCGGCGATCTCCTGGCGCTGCAGCTTGCGCTTGCGCCAGCGCAGCGCCCAGACGATGTAGCCGGATGCGGCATAGCCGAGGAAGAGCGCGAACAGGATGCCGGGCGGGTAGCTGGAGATGAGCGCGAAGGCCAGCACGAGCGCGATCAGCACGATGAAGGGCACGCTCTTGCGCAGGTTGATGTCCTTGCCGCTCCAGAACAGCACGTTGCTGACCATGGACACGCCGGCGAAGATGGTGAGCACGCAGGCGTACCACTGCAGCTCGGTGCCGGTGAAGCCGTTGTCCAGGCCCACCCACACCATGCCGGCGATCAATGCCGCGGCCGCCGGGCTCGGCAAGCCCTGGAAGAAGCGCTTGTCGACGACGTCGATGTTGGTGTTGAAGCGGGCCAGGCGCAGCGCCGCGCCGGCGCAATAGATGAAGGCGGCGATCCAGCCCAGCTTGCCCAGGTCCTGCAGCGCCCATTCGTACATGACCAATGCCGGCGCGGCGCCGAAGGACACCATGTCGGAGAGCGAGTCGTATTCGGCGCCGAACTCGCTCTGGGTGTGGGTGAGGCGGGCGATGCGGCCGTCGAGGCCGTCGAGCACCATGGCGACGAAGATCGCGACCGCGGCGTACTCGAAGCGGTCGTTCATCGCCTGCACGATGGCATAGAAGCCGGCGAACAGCGCCGCCGTGGTGAACAGGTTGGGGAGGATGTAGATGCCGCGGCGGCGCTTGTCGAGCATCGGCAGCGGCTGGCGGTCGGGATGGGTCACGTTGGACTGTCGCCTCCTTGGTTCTCGGACTGAGGATTCTAGCGCATGCGGCAGGCGGGCCGCGCTGCGATGGCGCCGTCAACGGAAAAGGCCGGAGCCGCATGCGCGTCCCCGGCCCTTGTCGTCACCGCGGGCAGAGCTGCCCGCGCGCGATCAGTTCTTCGACTTGTCGACCAGCGCCTTGGCCTTGATCCACGGCATCATGTCGCGCAGCGTGGCGCCGACCTTCTCGATCTGATGGTCGGCGTTCAGGCGGCGGTAGGCGGTCATGCTCGGGTAGTTGGTCTTGCCCTCGAGGATGAACATCTTGGCGTACTCGCCGGTCTGGATGCGCTTGAGCGCATTGCGCATGGCGGCCCGCGACTGCTCGTTGATGACTTCGGGGCCGGTCACGTACTCGCCGTACTCCGCGTTGTTGGAGATGGAGTAGTTCATGTTGGCGATGCCGCCCTCGTACATCAGGTCGACGATCAGCTTGAGCTCGTGCAGGCACTCGAAGTAGGCCATCTCGGGCGCGTAGCCGGCCTCGACCAGGGTCTCGAAGCCCATCTTGACCAGCTCGACGGCGCCGCCGCACAGCACGGCCTGCTCGCCGAAGAGGTCGGTCTCGGTCTCTTCGCGGAAGTTGGTCTCGATCACGCCACCCTTGGTGCCGCCGTTGGCAGCGGAGTAGGAGAGGGCGATGTCCTTGGCCTTGCCCGAGCGGTCCTGATACACGGCGATCAGGGTCGGCACGCCGCCCCCGCGCAGGTACTCGGAGCGCACGGTGTGGCCCGGGCCCTTGGGCGCGACCATGATCACGTCGAGGTCTTCACGCGGCACGATCTGGTTGTAGTGCACGTTGAAGCCGTGAGCGAAGGCGAGCACGGCGCCCTTCTTGATGTTCGGCTCGACGTCCTCGCGGTAGACCTGCGGTGCGGTCTCGTCGGGCAGCAGGATCATCACGACGTCGGCGCCCTTGACGGCCTTGCCGATCTCCTCGACCTTGATGCCGGCCGCTTCGGCCTTCGCCCAGGAAGCGCCGCCCTTGCGCAGGCCGACGGTAATCTTGCAGCCCGAATCCTTCAGGTTCTGCGCGTGCGCATGGCCCTGCGAGCCGTAGCCCACGATGGTGACCTTCTTGCCCTTGATGAGGGAGAGGTCGGCGTCCTTGTCGTAATAAACCTTCATGTCTTTCCTTTCTTGCTTAGCGGGTCGGGAGGTTGAGCGGGGTGGGGATGAATCGGTGCTGGCTCAGATCTTGAGCACGCGGTCGCCGCGGCCGATGCCACACACGCCCGAGCGCACCGTCTCGAGGATCAGTGCGGGGTCGATGGCGCCGATGAAGGCGTCGAGCTTGGTCTGATTGCCAGTGAGTTCGACGACATAGGAGGCGTCGGTGACGTCGATGATGCGGGCGCGGAAGATGTCGGTGGTGCGCTTGATCTCCTCGCGGTCCTTGCCGGTGGCGCGCACCTTGATGAGCATGAGTTCGCGCTCGATGTGCGCGGCCTCGGAGATGTCGACCACCTTGACCACCTCGACCAGCTTGTTCAGCTGCTTGGTGATCTGCTCGATGATGTCGTCCGAGCCGGTGGTGACGATCGACATGCGCGACATCGAGGCGTCTTCGGTGGGGGCCACGGTGAGCGACTCGATGTTGTAGCCGCGCGCCGAGAACAGGCCGGACACGCGCGACAGCGCGCCGGATTCGTTTTCGATCAGGAGGGAAATGACGTGACGCATGGTGGGTTCGGTTCCGCGTTCTGCTGGAGGGCGATTAGAGGTCTTCGGCCGACAGGATCATCTCGGTGAGACCCTTGCCGCCCTGCACCATCGGATAGACGTTCTCGGTCTGGTCGACCTGGAAGTCGAGGAACACGAGTTCGTTGCGGTGCGTGGTGAAGGCCTCGCGCAGCGCACCCTCCACGTCGGCCGGACGATCGACGCGGATGCCGACATGGCCGTAGGACTCGGCCAGCTTGGCGAAGTCGGGCAGCGAGTCCATATAGGACTCCGAGTAGCGGCCGCCGTGGAAGATCTCCTGCCACTGGCGCACCATCCCCAGGTAGCGGTTGTTGAGGTTGCAGATCTTGATCGGCAGGCGGAACTGCTTGCAGGTCGACAGTTCCTGGATGTTCATCTGGATCGAGGCTTCGCCGGTCACGCAGGCGACCTGCAGGTCGGGGTTGGCGAGCTTGGCGCCCATCGCGTAGGGCATGCCCACGCCCATCGTGCCCAGGCCGCCCGAATTGAGCCAGCGCCGCGGCTTGTCGAAGCCGTAGTACTGCGCCGCCCACATCTGGTGCTGGCCGACGTCGGAGGTGATGATGGCGTCGCCGCCGGTCACTTCCCACAGTTTCTGCACCACGAACTGCGGCTTGATGATCTCGTCCGAGTTCGTGTAGACCATGCACCTGCGGCTGCGCCATTCCTCGACCTGCTTCCACCAGGCGGCGAGTGCGTCGGGATTGGGGCGGGCCTCGCCGGACTCGAGCTGGCGGATCATCTCCTCGAGCACTTCCCTGACGTCGCCGACGATGGGAACGTCGACCTTGACGCGCTTGGAGATCGACGACGGGTCGATGTCGACATGGATGATCTTGCGCGGCTCTTCGGCGAAGTGCGCCGGGTTGCCGATGACGCGATCGTCGAAGCGGGCGCCGACGGCAAGCAGCACGTCGCTGTAGTGCATCGCCATGTTGGCTTCGAAGGTGCCGTGCATGCCCGGCATGCCCAGGTACTGGCGGTCGCTGGCAGGGTAGCCGCCCAGGCCCATCAGGGTGTTGGTGATCGGGTAGCCGAGCAGGCGGGTGAGCTTGGTGAGCTGTGCTGCCGCGTTGGCGAGCACGACGCCGCCGCCGGTGTAGATCATCGGGCGCTTGGCCTCGAGCAGCAGTTGCACGGCCTTGCGGATCTGCCCGCTGTGGCCCTTGACCACCGGGTTGTACGAGCGCATCGAGATCTCCTTCGGATACTCGAACTCGCACTTGTGCATCGACACATCCTTGGGGATGTCGACCAGCACCGGGCCGGGACGGCCGGTGCGCGCCAGATAGAAGGCCTTCTTCATCGTCGACGCGATGTCGCGCACGTCCTTGACGAGGAAGTTGTGCTTGACGCAGGGGCGGGTGATGCCGACCGTGTCGACTTCCTGGAAGGCGTCCTGGCCGATGGCGGCGGTGGGCACCTGGCCGGAGATGATCACCATCGGGATCGAGTCGCAGTAGGCGGTGGCGATGCCGGTGACGGCGTTGGTCGCGCCCGGGCCGGAGGTCACCAGCGCGACGCCGACCTTCTCGGTGCTGCGGGCGAAGCCGTCGGCGGCATGCACGGCGGCCTGCTCATGGCGCACCAGCACGTGACGGACCTGATCCTGCTGGAAAAGCGCGTCGTAGATGAACAGGACTGCGCCGCCCGGATAACCGAAGACGTACTCGACCTTTTCTTCCTGCAGGCACCTGATTACAATTTCGGCTCCGGACAGCACCATCGACGGCTCGCTTGTTGTTAGGGGTTTGAATAAACGCAGAACGTTACCGGCCGCCCGCAGTTTGGTCAAGGCTGGGGACGGGAGGCAGCGGGCTGTAAATGCGGGTTTTCCGACGGGCTTCGGCCTGCAGGTTTGCGGACGATTTCATGACACGCAGGAAAAGCAGGGCTGCCGATGGGCGCCCGGTGCAGGGCGGCGCAGGCAGTGTCGCTGCCACCACGACGGCCACCGCGAATCGGCAGGTCGTCGAACTCGCAGGCCTCCGGCGTCGCCTTGCAGCGATGCTTTATGAATCGATGCTGCTGCTGGGCGTGCTCGCGCTCACCTTCCTCGTCCCCTACCTGATCCTTGGCGTGGTCTTCGGCATCGCGCCCCCGGGCTGGCTGGCGTGGCTGCACATCTTTGGCGTGCTGGGCGTCTATTTCGTCTGGTACTGGCGCCGACACGGCCAGACCCTGTCGATGCAGACCTGGCGCCTGAAGATCGTCAATGCCGAGGATGGCCGCGGCGCCAGCCTGGGCCGCAGCTGGCTGCGCTATGCGCTGGCCTGGCCGTCGGTCCTGCTGTTCGGCCTCGGCCTGTTGTGGGCGCTGATCGATCGCGATCGACAATTCCTGCATGACCGCCTGGCGGGCACCTGCATCGTGCTGCTGCCGCCGCCGCCTAAGTCCTGAGCGCTCGTCGTCGCCCGTGGCCCCGGGGTTTTCCCCTCGGGCGGTGTTAGGATTCGGCCACGCTTAGCCCGCACAGGCAGGGGTGTGGTGCTCGTCGCCACAGGCCTCGCCCATGACGCACAGGAGCGCCCCCATGGAGCAAATGCTGGCCCACGGGCCGTATGCCGAGTTCGCGCTTCTGCTGATCATTTCGGCGGTTGCGGGCGCCATTGCCGTGCGCCTGCGCCAGCCGGTGCTGATCGCCTACATCGTGGTCGGCATTCTGGTCGGGCCGGCGGTGTTCGGCATCGTCCAGGCGCACGAGCAGGTCGCGCTGCTGGCCGAGATCGGCGTCACGGTGCTGCTCTTCGTCGTCGGCCTCAAGCTCGACCTGCACCACATCCGCCACATCGGACCGGTCGCCCTGGCGACCGGTCTGGGCCAGCTCGCCTTCACCATCGTGTTCGGCTTCGTGCTCATCCTGCTCATGGGCAAGGGCCTCATGGAGGCGATCTACGTCGCCGTGGCGCTGACCTTCTCGAGCACCATCATCGTGGTCAAGCTGCTGTCGGACAAGCGTGAGCTCGACTCGCTGCATGGTCGCATCGCGGTCGGCTTCCTGATCGTGCAGGACGTGGCGGTGGTGCTGGCGATGATGGCGATGAGCGCGCTGCGCGGGGCCGGCGATGCGGACGTCGTCGAGGTGGCGGGCTCGCTGGTGCTGCGCCTGGTGGCGGCTGCGGTGCTGATGTACCTGCTGATGCGCTACGTGCTGCCCAGGCTGGTCGAGGCGATGGCGCGTTCGCAGGAGTTGCTGCTGATCTTCGCCATCGCCTGGGGAACGGGCCTGGCCGCCTTGGGCGAGTGGGCGGGCTTCAGCAAGGAGGCGGGCGCCTTCATGGCGGGTTTCTCGCTGGCCTCGACGAGCTACCGCGAGGCGATGAACGCACGCCTCACCGGCATTCGCGACTTCATGCTGCTGTTCTTCTTCATCGACCTCGGCTCCAAGCTCGATTTTTCCACGCTCGGCGGCGAGATCTGGCCGGCAGTCGTGCTGTCGGTGTTCGTCCTTATTGGCAATCCGCTGATCGTGATGGCGATCATGGGCTACATGGGTTACCGCAAGCGTACCGGCTTCCTCGCCGGGCTGACGGTGGCGCAGATCAGCGAGTTCTCGATCGTGTTCGTCGCCATGGGCATCACGCTCGGCCACGTCGGGGTGGAGGCGCTCGGCCTGACCACGCTGGTGGGCCTGGTGACGATCATGATGTCGACCTACATGATCCTGTTCTCGCATGCGCTGTACGACAAGCTCGCGCCCTGGCTCGGCGTGTTCGAGCGCAAGCGCCCGTTCCGAGAGCTCGCGGTCGAGCGCCAGGGACGGCCGGCGGGGCAGCCGGACATCATCATCTTCGGCCTCGGCCGCTATGGCTCGCGCCTGATGAGCCAGCTGCGCAGCGCGGGCATCGAGGTGCTCGGCGTCGACTTCGATCCGGAGACGGTGCGCGCGCTGCGCAAGCTGCGTCAGCCGGTGCGCTTCGGCGACGGCGAGGATCCGAGCTTCCTCGAGTCGCTGCCGCTCGAGCACGCGCGCTGGGCGATCACCACCTTTCCGCAGTGGGAGTCCAACCGCGCCTTCCTCAATGCGCTCAAGGAAGCGGGCTTCGGTGGCCGCATTGCCGGGGTGGTGCGGGACGACCTGCACGGTGATGAACTCGGGGCGGCCGGCGTGGAGCGGGTGCTGAATCCCTTCACCGATGCCGCCGACTATGCGGCGCGCACCTTCGCCGCCGAGATCGCCTTCGAGCAGGTGCATCGCAAGGACGCGCGGTCGCCCGAAGCGGTCGCGCGTCCGGAGGCGGCAGGGGACCACGCCGCCGCCGCTGAGCCCGCCGTGGCGCCCGCGCAGTCGAAACAAGGAGCCTGAAGGATGAAGCCGCTACGCACCATTCTCGCCCCCACCGACCTTTCCGCACTGGCCCGCCACGCCGTCGTGCGCGCGGCGCTGATTGCGGCCGACTCGGGGGCACGGCTCACCCTGCAGCATGTGGTGAGCATGGGGTCGCTCGACGCGCTGCGCCATCTCATCGATGGTGGCACCGGTGATGTCGAGCAACGCCTGCTCGATGCGGTGCGCGGGGAGGTGCAGGCGCTGGCGGCCGACATGGGCGCCGCGCATGGTGTCGTGCCCGACATCGCCCTCGCTGTCGGCGCGGTGCTGTCCGAAATTGCCAGTCATGCCGACGCCATCGACGCCGACCTGCTGGTGATGGGGGCGCGTGGGGCCGGCTTCATGCGCGAGCTGCTGATCGGCTCGACCACCGAGCGCGTGCTGCGCAAGAGCACGCGGCCCTTGCTGGTGGTCAAGCAGATGGCGCACGAGCCCTATCGCCGCGTGCTGGTGCCGGTGGATTTCTCGGCGCGCGCGCTGCATGCGCTGCACGTGGCGCAGCAGGTGGCGCCGCAGGCCGAGCTCGTGCTGCTGCACGCTTTCGAGGTGCCCTTCGAAGGCAAGCTGCGCTACGCCGGGGTGGAGGACAGTGCGCTCTCGGGCCTGCGTGCCAATGCCGGCCGCGAGGCGAGTGCGCGCATGAACGAACTGGTCGCCGCGGCCGGGCTCGATGCGCACAAGGTGCGACGTGTCGTGGTGCACGGTGAGGCCACCAGCCGCATCCTGGAGCAGGAGCAGGAACAGGACTGCGACCTGATCGTGATCGGCAAGCGCGGCCTCGGCGTGATCGAGGAGATGCTGCTCGGCAGTGTGACCAAGCACATCCTCGCCCAGTCCGCTGCCGATGTGCTGGTGGCGGACCGCGATATCGCCTGAATGGCGGCGCTTGCATAGCCCCGGCAATCCGGCGTGGCCGTCGCCGGCCTGTGCGCCGCCCGCCGCCCGGCGTACACTCCCGGCCAGGCGACCCTGCCCGTGTGTATTGCCCCTGCGCTTTGCCCGTGCCTGCCGCGGGCGCCGGAGAAAGAATGAGAACCGAACACGCCCCGACGATTCAGCGCGCCGACTACCGGCCGCTGCCCTGGACGGTCGAGACCGTCGACCTGCATTTTTGCCTCGACGCCGAGGCCACACTGGTCACCAACCGCATGGTCTGCGTGCGCCAGTCCAGCGCCGGAGACGGCCCCATCCAGCTCTGGGGCGAGGCCCTCGAGCGCGTCGCCTTGACGGTCGATGGGGGGGCGCCCGCCGGGCTGCGCGAGCATGGCGCCCTGCTCGAGATCGATGCCGAGGGCGAGCGCGTCGTGATCGAGGTCCAGACCCGGATCAATCCGCGCGCCAACACCACCCTGTCCGGCCTCTACCTGTCGGCAGGGGGCTTCTTCACCCAGTGCGAGGCCGAGGGCTTTCGCCGCATCACCTACTTTCCCGACCGGCCGGACGTGATGGCGCGCTACACGGTCACCCTCGAGGCCGAGCGCGCGCGCTGCCCGGTGCTGCTGTCGAACGGCAACCTGCTCGAGCAGGGCGAACTGCCGAATGGCCGCCACTACGCGAAGTGGGAAGACCCCTTCCCCAAACCCTCCTACCTGTTTGCGCTGGTGGCGGCGAAGCTGGTGGCGCTCGAGCGCAGCGTCACCACGATGTCCGGCCGCGAGGTGCTGCTGCAGGTGTGGGTGGAGGAGGGCAACCTCGATCGCTGCGAGCACGCCATGGATTCGCTGGTGCATTCGATGCGCTGGGACGAGGAGACCTTCGGCCTGGAGCTCGACCTCGACCGCTTCATGATCGTCGCCGTGACCGATTTCAACATGGGGGCGATGGAGAACAAGGGGCTCAACATCTTCAACACCAAGTTCGTGCTCGCCAAGCCCGACACCGCCACCGACGTCGATTACGAGCACGTCGAGAGCGTGGTCGCGCACGAGTACTTCCACAACTGGACCGGCAACCGCGTCACCTGCCGCGACTGGTTCCAGCTCACCCTCAAGGAAGGCCTCACGGTGTTCCGCGACCAGCAGTTCTCGGCCGACATGCTGGCGCGCGCGGCCGGCCCGGACGGTGCGGCCTCCGCGCGTGCAGTCAAACGCATCGACGACGTGCGCGTGCTGCGTGCGGCGCAGTTTCCGGAGGATGCGGGCCCGATGGCGCACCCGATCCGTCCCGACAGCTACCAGGAAATCAACAACTTCTACACCGCCACGGTGTACGAGAAGGGCGCCGAGGTCATCCGCATGCTGCACACCCTGCTCGGGCAGGAGGGCTTCCGCAACGGCATGGACCTCTACTTCAGCTATTTCGACGGCCAGGCGGTGACCTGCGACGACTTCGTGGACGCGATGTCGGAGGCCAACAACGGCTTCGATCTCGACCAGTTCATGCGCTGGTACAGCCAGGCCGGTACGCCGCGGCTCAAGGCGAGCGGCAGCTGGGATGCCGGCCACGGCAGCTACACCCTGACGCTCGCGCAGCACACGCCGCCCACGCCCGGGCAGGAACAGAAGGCGCCGCTGGTGATCCCGGTCGCGCTCGGGCTGATCGGTCCGGACGGGCGAGATCGCCCGCTGCAGCTCGAAGGCGAGGCGCAGCCCGGTGCCGGCACCCGCGTGCTGCGCCTGACCGAAAGCGAGCAGCGCTTCCGCTTCGTCGGCCTCGACGCCGAGCCTGTGCCCTCGCTGCTGCGCGGCTTCTCGGCGCCGGTGATCCTCGAGCTCGACGAGGACGATGGCCGGCTGGCGTTTCGCATGGCCCACGACAGCGATCCCTTCAATCGCTGGGATGCGGCCCAGCGCTACGCCGAGCGGGTGATCCTGGCGCGTGCAGCCGACCCTGCAGCGGGGCTGCCGACGGCGTTCCGCGCCGCCTTCCGCAGCCTGCTCAGCGACGAGGCGCTCGACCCGGCCTTCCGCGCCCAGGCGCTGGCGCTTCCTGCGGAGCCCTACCTGCTCGAGCGCATGTCGCCGGCCGACCCGGCCGCGCTACGCGCCGCCCTCATCGACGTGATGGCCACGCTCGGGCGCGAGTTGGCCGCCGACTGGCTGCAGGTGCTCGACCGCATGCAGGTCGCCGGGGCCTACCGCTACCACCCCGGCGACGCCGGACGGCGGGCGCTGGCCAACCTGGCGCTGCGCTACCTGGCCGCCGGCGGCGACGCCGTGGGGCTGGCGCGAGCCGAAGCGCACTTTGCCCAGGCGACCAACATGACGCAGCGCTTCGGCGCCCTGGCCGCGCTGGTGCAGAGCGCCAGTCCGGCGCGCACCGCCGCGCTCCAGGCCTTCCACGCCCGCTACCGCGACGATGCGTTGGTGCTCGACAAGTGGTTCGCGCTGCAGGCCGGCGCCTGGCGCTGGGATGCGGCGGCCGCGCCGACGCTGGATCGTGTGCGGGTGCTGCTGAGCGATCCCGCCTTCAGCCTGTCGAACCCGAACAAGGTGTCCGCGCTGCTGGGCAGCTACTTCCGGGCCAACCCGGGCGAGTTCCACCTCGCCGACGGCAGCGGCCACGCGTTCTGGGCCGATCAGGTGATCGCCCTCGATGCGCGCAATCCGCAGGTGGCGGCGCGCATGGCCCGCGCGCTGGAGAACTGGCGCCATTTCACGCCGGCCCTGCAGGCCAGCATCCGGCCCCAGCTCGAGCGCGTGCTCGCAAGCGCGGGGCTGTCGGCCGACGTCGCCGAGATCGTCGGCAAGGCGCTCGCACAGTAGGCGGGCGCTGCGGGTGTTTAAACGCAGAACGCCGGGCTCATCACCCGGCGTTCTGCATTGCGCCGTGACGCCAGTGCGTCAGGGCTGGCGTTCGGCAGGCGTCAATTCGGTGGCAAGATCGCCCGCGATGTAGCTCTCGAGATGCTTGATGGTTTCCTGCTGGTGGCTGACGATGGACTTCACCATGTCACCGATGGTGACGATGCCGAGCACCTTGCCGTCCTCCACGACCGGCAGGTGGCGGAAGCGCTTCTCCGTCATTGTCGCCATGACCTCGTCGACCATATGGCTCAGTGTCACGGTTTGCGGGTTGGCGGTCATCAGGTCGCCGACCTTCACGTCGCGCGAGATCAGGCCCTTGAGCACGACCTTGCGCGCATAGTCGCGCTCGGTGAAGATGCCCACGAGCCGCTCGTCCTGGGTGACGAGCACCGAGCCGATGTCGAACTGGGCCATCAGCGACAGCGCATCGAACACCGAGTCGGTGGGGCGGACCGCATGGAAGGTGCTGCCCTTCTGTTCGAGGATCTGTCTTACGCTTGTCGTCATCTTCCTACTCCCCCAACGTCGTTGATGTATGCGCCGCGAGCTTCCGGCGTTCTTTGTACACGGGTTTTAACCACAACTGCGTGCCGATGCAAGGGCGGGCGAACCCTGATTCGGGCTCGCCGCTCAGATCTCGAGGTTGTCGATCAGGCGGGTCCTGCCGAGCTTTGCGGCGGCGAGCACCACCAGCGGGTCATTGAGGTGTGCCGGCGGCTGCAGGTCGGCGCGGCGGCGTACGGCGATGTAGTCAGGCTGCCAGCCTGCCGCCGCGAGGGTGGCCATGGCGTCGGTCTCGAGCTTGAGCAGGTCGTGGTCGCCCGCGCGCACGGCATCGCGGATGCCGCACAGCAGACGGTAGAGCAGGGGCGCCCGGGCGCGCTCGTCGGCGCTCAGGTAGCCGTTGCGCGAGGACAGCGCCAGGCCGTCCTCGGCACGCACGGTGTCGCCGGGGATGACTTCCACCGGCATCGCCATCTCGCGCACCATGTTCGACAGCACCATCAGCTGCTGGTAGTCCTTCTTGCCGAACAGGGCGAGGTCGGGCTGCACGATGTTGAGCAGCTTCATGACCACCGTGGCCACGCCGCGGAAGTGACCGGGGCGGAATTCGCCCTCGAGGATCGAGACCTGGGCGGGCGCCGGTTCCACGTGGTAGCGCTGGGGCTCCGGGTACATGACGTGCTCGTCGGGCGCGAACAGGTGCTTCACGCCCGCGGCCTGCAGCTTCTCGCAGTCGGCGGCGAAGGTGCGTGGGTAGCGGTCGAAGTCCTCGCCGGCGCCGAACTGAAGGCGATTGACGAAGATGCTGGCGATGACGCAGTCGGCGCGCTCGCCGGCCTGGCGCATCAGCGTGATGTGGCCCTCATGCAGGTTGCCCATGGTCGGGACGAAGGCGACCTTGCCGGCCCCGGCGCGCGCGGCGCGCAGGCTCTCGATGGTTTCGTGGATCTGCATGGTGGACGGGCTGGGGCGTGTAGGTGCGAAGGTTGGGGAACGTGGGGTAAGGGGCTGGAGGTCTGGCGGAGGCCGCGCGGCGCCCGCCACCTCGCACGGGCGACTCAGTAACCGTGTTCGGGCGCCGGGAAGCTGCCGTCCTTGACCGCGGCGGCGTAGCGCGCAACCGCGTCCTCGATGCTGGTCGCACCCTCCATGAAGTTGCGCACGAAGCGCGCCGTCTTGCCATGGAAGATGCCGAGCATGTCGTGCAGCACGAGCACCTGCCCGTCGCAACCGCCGCCCGCGCCGATGCCGATGGTGGCCATGCTGTGCAGGCTGGTGGTGATCTCGGCGGCGAGCTGGGCGGGCACCATTTCCATCACCATCAGGGCGGCGCCGGCCTGCTCGAGCGCCAGCGCATCGGCCTTCAGCCGCGCCGCGCCTTCTTCGCTGCGACCCTGCACGCGGTAGCCACCGAGCTGGTGTACCGCCTGCGGCGTGAGGCCGATATGGGCACACACGGGCACGCCACGCTCGACCAGGAAGCGGATGGTGTCGGCCATGAAGGCGCCGCCTTCGAGCTTGACCATCTGCGCGCCGGCGGCCATCAGGCGCGCGGCACTACGCATCGCCTGCTCGCGGTTCTCGTGGTAGCTGCCGAAGGGCATGTCGGTCAGGATGAAGGGGCGGGCGTGGGCGCGCGCCACGCATTCGGTGTGGTAGGCCATGTGTTCGAGCGTGACCGGCAGCGTCGATTTCTGTCCCTGCAACACGTTGCCAAGCGAGTCGCCGATCAGGATGCTGTCTACCCCGGCGCGGCCAAGCAGGGCAGCGAAGCTGGCGTCATAGCAGGTCAGCATCGCAATCTTGCGGCCTTCGGCGCGCATCTTGCCCAGTTCGAACAGGGTTACCGGCTTTTGATCCTGGAGGTAGCTCATTCATCACTCCTGAAGGGAGCCCGAAGTTTTCACCAAACTGGTGCATTGCACAAGTGCATTGCCCGGATTGCTTTGCCGCCGGGCGCCCAGGATGGGGCGCGTCAGCCGGCGTAGCCGAAGAACTCGCGATAGCTGCGCATCTCGCGCAGGCGCTCGAGCAGCAGCTCGAAGTCCTCGTCGCGGTCGACCGGGTTGAGCACCCCGGCGTCAACGACGAACAGCGGGGCGGCATCGTACTGGTAGAAGTAGCGGGTGTAGCGGTTGGCGACCTGCTCGAGATAGAGCTCGGTGATGCGGCGCTCGGCATCCAGGCCGCGCCTGCGGATGCGCTCCATCAGGGTGTCCGGGCGCGCCTGCAGGTAGATCACCAGGTCGGGCCTGGGCGGCGCGCTGCGCTGCATGTTGTCATGCACGCGCTGGTAGAGCGCGAGCTCGTCCGCGGCGAGGTTCTGCTCGGCGAACAGGCGGTCCTTGTCGAGCAGGAAGTCCGACACCACGCGCCGCTCGTCGCCGATCGGGCCGAGCGCGGCGAGCTGATCCAGGCGCTGGAACAGGAAGGAGATCTGCGTCGCCATCGCCCAGCGCTCGGGTTGCTGGTAGAAGCGCGCCAGGAAGGGATTGTGCTCGGCCTGCTCGAGCAGGGTTTCGGCCTGCAGGCGTTCGGCCAGGCGGCGGGCGAGCGAGGTCTTGCCGGCGCCGATCGGGCCTTCGACGACGATGTAGCGGGCTTTGTCGAGCATGCGGGGCCGCCTTCGCTAACTGCGAAAGATGAAATAGACGGCACCGAGCATACACAGCGCGGCCCACAGATAGTCAAGCTTGATCGGCTGCTTCATGTACAGCACGACGAAGGGCACGAACACCAGCAGGGTGATGACCTCCTGCATGATCTTCAGCTGCGGCAGGCTGAGGGCGGTGGCGCCGATGCGGTTGGCCGGCACCTGCAGCAGGTATTCGAACAGCGCGATGCTCCAGCTCACCAGCGCAGCGACGTACCACGCCCTGCTGTGCATGTTCTTCAGGTGCCCGTACCAGGCGAAGGTCATGAACACGTTGGAGGCCGTGAGCAGCAGCGCGGTCTGCAGCCAGACCGGGCTGGCGGTGGCGGCCGAGGTGGCGGACTGGAGCCAGGCGGGCATGATGGACTTCGCGGGCCAAAGGAGCGAACGGGGGGGGTGGGCGCGGCGCTGCCGCCTCAGGAGGTGTGCGATGCGCGTGCCGGCAGGCGCTCGATGGCTTGATCGCGCACGCTGGGGAGCAACTCGGCGACGCTGCCGTGGCCGGGGATGCGGGCCGTGGGGGCGATCTCGGCCAGCGGCACCAGGGTGAAGGCGCGCTGGTGCATGCGCGGGTGCGGGACCTGCAGCGTGGGCAGATCGATGATCTGCTCGCCGTACAGCAGCAGGTCGAGGTCCATGGTGCGCGGCGCCATGTGGTAGTCGCGCACGCGCCCGCCCTCGTGCTCGATGGCGAGCAGGGCTTCGAGCAGCGCAGGCGCGGTGAGCGCGGTATCGACCGCGATCACGGCGTTGATGTAGTCGGGCTGCCCGTCGACCCCGATCGGGGCGGTGCGATACAGCGCCGAGCGTGTGACGACCTGGGTGCCCGGCAGGCGGCCGAGTCCCTCGAGTGCCAGCGCGAAGGCAGCCCCGGGCTCGCCCAGGTTGGCGCCGAAGGCGATGTAGGCACGCACCGCAGGCGAGGGCTTCATGCCGCTTCCGGAGCGCTGCTGGCGGTCTCTGCCGGCTTGCGTCGGCGGCGACGGCGCTTCTTTGCCGCGGGGGCCGCGTCGGCCGGTGCCTGGCGGATCAGGGCCTCGCGGTCATCATGACCGGCGTGGGCGAAGCGGTCCCACCAGTCGACGAGCTCCATCGGGATCTCGCCCGACTGCGCACGCAGGCGCAGGAAGTCCCAGCCGGCGCGGTAGCGCGGCTGTTCGATGAGGCGGTAGGGCGTCTTGCCGGCGCGCTTGTCGAAACGCGGCTGCAAGGCCCAGATGTCCTTGATGTCGCCGACGATGCGGCGGGTAATGGCCAGCTTGCCGGCCTGGGCGTCGAGCACTTCGTCCATGGCCTCGAACAGTGCCGGCTGGCCGTGCTCCCCGGCGGCCTTCCTGCGCTCCCAGGCGGCCAGCACCTCGTGCCACAGCAGGGTGGCAAAGAGGAAGCCGGGCGACACCGACTTGTCCTGGCGCACGCGCTCGTCGGTGTTCTCCAGCGACAGCCAGACGAAGCGCTCGCCCATCGGCTGCTCGAGGATCACGTCGAGCAGCGGCAGCAGACCGTGGTGCAGGCCTTCCTCGCGCAACTGCTGCAGGCACTTCACCGCGTAGCCCGAGAACAGCAGCTTGAGCATCTCGTCGAACAGGCGGGCGGCGGGGACGTTCTCGAGCAGCACGGCCATGTCGCGGATCGGATGGCGCGCCGCGGGGTCGATGTTGAGCCCGAGCTTTGCCGCCAGGCGCACCGCGCGCAACATGCGCACCGGGTCCTCGCGATAGCGGGTGCGCGGATCGCCGATCATGCGCAGGGTCTTCTGCTGGATGTCGGCGACGCCGTGGTGATAATCGACGATGGTTTCGGTGCCCGGATCGTAGTAGAGGGCATTGACGGTGAAGTCGCGTCGGGTGGCGTCTTCCTGCTGGCTTCCGTACACGTTGTCGCGCAGCACGCGCCCGTGCTCGTCGGTTTCGGTCGATTCGGCGTCCTGGCCGGCGCGGAAGGTGGAGACCTCGATCGTCTCCGGGCCGCTCATCACATGGACGATCTTGAAGCGGCGGCCGATGATGCGCGAGCGGCGGAAGGCGGCGCGCACCTGCTCGGGTGTGGCGCTGGTGGCGACGTCGTAGTCCTTGGGCGGATGGCCGATGAGCAGGTCGCGCACTGCGCCGCCGACCACGAAGGCCTTGAAACCCTGCTCCTGCAGCACTGTGCACACCTTGCGCGCGGCGGGTGAGAGCTGTTCGCGTCGAATGCCATGGCGTTCGACCGGGATGAGGGCAGGTTCGTGGCGTGCGGGATGCGCCGGGCGCTTGAAAACCTTGCGCAGCAGCTTGCGGATCATCGGTAGGAGAGGCGTTCTTGCATAAGGACGCAATGATAACCGATCGCCCGTGCGGCGCGTGGCGGCGTGTCCGCCGCGCGCCGGCGTGCAGGGCGGCGGCGCGCGCTCAGCGCAGCGAGATGATGGGCCAGCCCTGCGCCAGGGCGTGGGCGCGCAGGCTGTCGTCGGGGTCGACCGCCACCGGGTTGGAGACGCGCTTGAGCAGCGGCAGGTCGTTGTGCGAATCGCTGTAGAACCAGGCGCGCTCGAAACTGCCGAAGTGCAGGCCGAGCGACTCCAGCCAGGCATCCACACGCTCGATCTTGCCGGCCTTGAAGGCGGGCACGCCACGCGGTTTGCCGGTGAAGGCGCCGTCGTTGTGCGCCGGGATCGTGGCGACGAGATGGGGGATACCGAATTCACGCACGATCGGGCCGGTGACGAAGGCGTTGGTGGCGGTCACCACCGCCACCAGGGCGTCGCTGTCGAGATGGCTTTCGACCAGCTCGCGCGCCCGCTCGGTGATCATCGGTCGCACCGAGATGTCCATGAACTCCGCGTGCCAGGCGTCGAGCCGGGCGCGCGGGTGGCGCGACAGCGGCGCGAGCTGGAAGTCGAGGAACTCGAAGATGTCCAGCGTGCCGGCCTTGTACTGTTCGAGGAACTCGATGTTCCTGGCTTCCTGCACCTCGCGGTCGAGGACGCCCTTGCCAATCAGGAATTGCGCCCAGGCGAAGTCCGAGTCGCCGGCGAGCAGGGTGTTGTCGAGATCGAAAAGGACGAGATTCAAGGCGGGGCTCCGTTGGGCATCAGTCCGAGGCGTTCGGGGCTTGCTGCGGGGGGTCAGATTTCCAGCCCGTGCTGCATCATTTCACGGAGCAGGGGCAGGGTGATTGCGCGCTTGCGTTCGAGCGAGACGGCGTCGAGTGCGTCGAGCACGTTGCGCAGGCTGGCGAGGTCGCGCCGGCCATGGCGCAGCAGGAAGTCGACCACCTCGTCGGCCAGGCGCAGGCCGCGGCGCTCGGCCAGCGAGGCCAGGATGGTGGCACGCGCCGCGTCGTCCAGCGGCTGTACTTCGAAGATCAGGCTTTGCCCGATGCGCGTGCGCAGGTCCTCGCGCAGGTTCAGTCCGAGCGGCGCCGCGGGCCCGGCCAGCAGCAAGGACTGGCGGTTGCCGCGCGCGCGGTTGAAGGCATTGAAGAGCGCGATCTGCGCCTCGCCACCGAGGCCGTCCACATCATCCACCGCGATCAGCGCGCCGGGGGTGTCGGGCAGGCTGTCGTCGATCTGCGCGGCAGCCAGGAGGTGTGCGGGGCGGCCGCTGTCACGCGCGACCGCCACCGCGGCACGCAGCAGGTGGCTGCGGCCGCTGCCCGCCGCGCCCCACAGGTAGATGTGACGGCCGGGCAGCTGCTGCGCGGTGCCTGGCGTGGCGAGCAGCGACACCGTCGCCACCAGCTCGGCGTTGGCGCCGGCGACGAAGTTCTCCAGCGTCGGCGGCGTGTCGGGGCGGATGTCGAGCACCAGTTGCTTCATTGCGTGCGCTCGTCCGCCGGCGGCGCAGCGACATCCTTGCCCAGATAGACCGGGCTCGCGTACCAGGCGCAGCGCACCTCGCGCAGGCCGACCAGCAGCGCCGCGCTGACCGGCAAGGCGACCAGCACGCCGACGAAGCCGAACAACTGGCCGAAGGCCATCAGCGCGAAGATGACTGCGAGCGGGTGCAGGCCGATGCGCTCGCCGACGAGGTAGGGGGTGAGCAGGAAGCTCTCCAGCACCTGGCCGAGGCTGTACACCACGGCGACGCCGATCAGCGGCGTGAGGCCCTCGCCCTGCAGCAGCGCGGCCATGATCGCCAGCACCAGCCCGCCGCCGAAACCAACGAAGGGGATGAACACCAGCAGCCCGGTCAGCACGCCGACCGGCAACGCGAACTTGAGTCCGGCCAGCCACAGGCCGACGCTGTAGAACACCGCCAGCAGCAGCATCACCGACAGTTGGCCGCGCAGGAACTCGGACATCACCGAGTCGATCTCGCCGATGATGCGCATGGTGCGCTCGAGCATCGGCCGCGGCACGATGCGCTGCAGCTCGTCGAGGATGCGCGGCCACTCCTGCAGCAGGTAGAACATCACCAGCGGGATCAGGAACAGGTTGGCGACGAAGGCGATCAGGGCCATGCCGCCGGTCTTGAGGTGGCCGAGCATGGTCGGCAGCAGGTCCTGGGCGCTGTCCCAGTTGTCGGCGATCAGCTTGCGGAACTGCTCGGCGTCGAGCTTGATCTCGGCGCCCAGCCGCGCCTGCAGCACGGGCGCGACCTGGGCGTTGAAGAGTTCGATCAGCTCGGGCAGGCGCTGCACCAGCAGCACCCCCTCGCGGTACACCATCGGCAGCAGGATCAGCGCCAGCGCCACCAGCAGCAGGCCGAGGCCGATGATCACCAGCAGCACGGCCAGCGCGCGCGGCACGCGGCGCGCCACCATCCAGTTGACCGCCGGGTCGCAGATGTAGGCGAACACCGCGGCGATCACGAAGGGGGTCAGGATCGGACCCAGCAGCCAGAACAGGCCGACCAGCGCGATGCCTGTCGCCATCCAGACTCGGGTTTGCAGGCGATCGGCGCGGGCAGGGTTCATTTCAAGTAAAATCGCGGACTTGGCGCGGGCGTGAGTCGCCCGCAGAACCCGTAAATGTAGCCACTTGGCAGGCCGGCCTCAAGCCAGAGCCGTCGCCAGGTGGCATCGGGCGAGCCTGCAGGTCCGTTCGTCGGACCTGTTTGCCCCGCCTGCTTCCCGTCTTTCTCCGAGCCCAGAGGACCGACCTTGAGCGCACCCACCTCTTCCAACCAAGCCTCCCTTTCCTACCGCGATGCCGGTGTGGACATCGAAGCCGGCGACGCCCTGGTCGACCGCATCAAGCCCTTCGCCAAGCGCACCATGCGCCCCGAGGTGCTGGGCGGCATCGGCGGCTTTGGCGCCCTGTTCGAGCTGTCGAAGAAGTACAGGGAGCCGGTGCTGGTGTCGGGCACCGACGGCGTCGGCACCAAGCTCAAGCTCGCCTTCCAGTTGAACAAGCATGACACCGTCGGCCAGGACCTGGTGGCGATGAGCGTCAATGACATCCTGGTGCAGGGCGCCGAGCCGCTGTTCTTCCTCGACTACTTCGCCTGCGGCAAGCTCGACGTCGACACCGCCGCCGACGTGGTCAAGGGCATTGCCCAGGGCTGCGAACTCGCCGGCTGTGCGCTCATCGGCGGCGAGACCGCCGAGATGCCGGGCATGTACCCGGCGGGCGAATACGACCTTGCCGGCTTCGCCGTCGGCGCGGTGGAGAAGGCCGACATCATCGACGGCAGCAGGATCGTGCCGGGCGACGTGGTGCTCGGCCTGGCCTCGAGCGGTGCGCACTCCAACGGCTACTCGCTGATCCGCAAGATCATCGAGGTCGCGAAGCCCGACCTCGATGCCGACTTCCACGGCCGCAAGCTGCGCGACGTGGTGATGGAGCCCACCCGCATCTACGTCAAGCCGCTGCTGGCGCTGATGCAGGCGCAGCCGGGCGTGGTCAAGGGCATGGCCCACATCACCGGCGGCGGCATCACCGAAAACGTGCCGCGCATCCTGCGCGACGAGCTCACCGCCCGCATCGACGCCGCGAGCTGGACGCTGCCGCCGCTGTTCCAGTGGCTGCAGAAGGAAGGCAACGTCGACATGCAGGAGATGTACCGCGTGTTCAACTGCGGCATCGGCATGGCGGTGGTGGTGGCGGCCGAGGATGCCGACGTCGCCGCGGCCAAGCTCAAGGCCGCGGGCGAGACGGTGTATCGCATCGGCCGCATCGATGCGCGTGGCGACGGCGAGGCGCAGACCCTCGTCAGCTGAGGCCGTCGGGCTGGCGCCGGGTCGCAGTAGGGGAGATTCCGATGGGCATCAAGGCCATTCCCGTCGATCAGCGGGTCATCGACATCGATTCCCGGCGCTTCGCCTCGATCGAGAAGGCGCTGGTCGAACTGGTCACCAACAGCGATGACAGCTATGCGCGATGCGAGGCGGCCAGCGTGCCGGTGTCGGGCAGGATCCTGATTCATTACGAGCGTCACCGGCGCGGGGCGCTGGTCACGGTGAGCGACGAGGCCGAGGGCATGGATTTCGCCCAGGCCTGTGCCATCCTGAGCTACGGCGGCGCGCACAGCCCCCTGGCGCGCGGGCAGGGCGGCGGGCGCGGCTTCTTCGGCCGCGGCCTCAAGCAGGCCATCTTCGGGCTGGGCTCGGGCTGGATCGAGACGATCCGCGCCGGGCGCCTGTCGCGCATCGAGCTCTTCCGCGGCGAGCAGGGCGAGTACCTGTACGACGACGGCGGCCAGGACCGGGACGCCAGCGCACGCGACCATGCGCGCCTGGCCATCGGCGAGCACGGCACCCGCGTCGCGATCGTCATCGACGGCGCCCAGGTCAGCATCTCGCAGTTTGGCGCGCTGGCGCACGCGCTGGCCAACAACATCTACCTGCGCGACATCCTGCTGCGGCGCCAGGTCGAGCTGGTGCACCTGCAGGACGGCGTCGAGGTCGAGCGCAGCGGCCCGCTGCGCTTCGAGGAACCGCCTGCGATCGTGCTGCTCGGCCCAGAGCTCGAAGGCCGGTTCCAGCACGAGCGGCAGACCCATTCCTTCACCCTGACCCTCAAGCGCGCGCTCGATGCGGACCTGAGCTCGCGCGGCGACGAGCGCAGCAACGGCCTGCTGGTGCTGGCCGGGACCGCGGTGCTCGACTGCCAGCTGTTCGACTACGAGAACCAGGTCGGCACCGAATACCTGTTCGGCACCGTGCGCTGCGCGGCGCTCGGTGAGATGCTGGGACAGGGCGTCGCCGTCATCAGCGACGAGCGCGCGGGCCTGAACCTCAAGGCGCCCTTCGTGGCGGCCTTCGCCCGCGCCGTCAGCCGCATGATCGCGCCCTGCGTGCTGGCCGAGCAGGAAAAGCTCAGCCATATCGAACGGGCGACGACGTCCGGCCGCACCGCCCACATGATCGAGCATCTGCTGCAGCGCATGAACCGCGCTGCGATCCACGACTTCGGCATCGTGCCGGCGGCGCCCACGATGGCACAGCCCCGCGTTCACGCACCGGACGAGGCGCAGGCGCCGCTACGCTTCACCACGCCCTTCTACTATCGCCGGCCAGACCATGCCTTCCACGTCCGCCTGCTGGTCGATCCGCCGCAGTTCGATGCCGATTCGGTGCTGGAGCTGGCAGTTACCGCGAGTGCCGGTCTGAACATCGAACCCGCCCGCGGCCACATCGCGCTCGCCGAGCTGCTGAAGTCACCGCTCGTGGAGTGGACCGTGACCGGCGCCGCGGCGGGCGATCGCGGCGAGATCCTCGCCCGCGTCGGCAACTACCTGGCATGGTGCGAGATCGTCATCGCCGAACAGGCGTCCTCCCACAGTCACCATTCGCGGCCGCATGTCAGCCACCGGCGTGCTGCGCGCGACCATGGCGAGGCGCTGTTCGCCGGCTACGACTTCCGCTACCTCGGCAAGGATGCCGATCGCGCGGTGTATAGCCCCGAGGAGCGCCTGATCCTGATCAACACCGCCGCGCCCACCGTGCAGCTGTACGTCGATGGCCGCGGCAGCTTCCGCGATTCGGCCCGGCTGCTGCTGGCCGAGCTGTTCATGGACGTGATCTCCGACGAGCTGGCACAGCGCCGCCTTGCGCGGACCGGGCAGGTGGTCGATGTCGAGGCCTTCCACGCGGCCAAGCGCGACATCATTCGACGCTACGGCAGCGACATCCACCTGTCGTTCACGGGAGGCTGATCAGTGTGTTGGCGAGGCATGCCAGCGTGATGGAAGAGGTGGCGTCACGTTATGCCGGCGGCGGGCTGGCGGGTGGTCTCGGGCAGCGGGCGCGCCGATGCGGCCTGATGGCGTCGTCGTGAGCCTCGGGTCCACGGCTCGCGGAACCCGCGCGGTCTGGCTGTGCGCGGCGCTCGTCCTGATTCTGGCCGGCCTCACCGCATGGATCGTGGCGCCACTGTCGCCGGGCGTGCTGATGCTGCAGTTCGCATGGACGCCGCGCGCTTTCGGCGAGATCGTGCATGTATGGCCGCCCGAGCACCTGGCCCGCTATCGCGCGCACCTGCCAGTCGATTGTGCCTTGCTGCTCGCTTACGCCGCCTTCGGTCACCTGCTGGCCACCCGCACGCGGATCCTGTTCCCACTGGCGCGGCCAGTGCGCCGGTTTGCGCCTTTCATGCTGCCACTGGCGGCCGCCTTCGACGCCGCGGAGAACGCCTTCCACGCCTGGCTGACCGCGATGCCGCGCTTCGATGTGCCACTCGTCTATCTTGCCAGCACCGCGAGCTCGGCCTCGAAATGGGCGCTGCTGTTCGCGTTTGCCGCAATCCTGTTGTGCGCGCTCGCCCGCGGCGAGGATTGAGGCCGGAATTGCTGCTACGCTAGGCGAAATTCATAAACCTGCGCTGCCATGCCCTCGACGTCCGATCAACGTGCCCTGTTGTTCCGCCTTGCCGAGGCCGGCCTGCTGACGCCGCAGCAGCTTGCCGCTGCGGCCCGGCAGGCGCCGCTCCAGCCCAGTGCGGACGAATGGCGGCAGGTGCTCGACCGCCTGCTTGCCTTCGGCGGCGTGCTGTTGCTGGGCGCGGCGCTGATCTTCTTCTTTGCCTTCAACTGGGACGCGCTGCACCGCTACGCGAAGTTCGGCCTCGCCTTCGCCGCACTGGCCGCCTGTGCAGGCGCGGCGATATGGGTCGAGGCCTTCGGCACCGCCTACCGGGCGCTGCTGTTCGGCGCCTGCGTCGCCACCGGCGCGCTGCTGGCCCTGATCGGCCAGACCTACCAGACCGGCGCTGACGTCTGGGAGTTGTTCGCGGCGTGGGCTGCGCTGATGGCGCCGTTCGCCCTGCTGTCGCGCTCGGCGGCGAGCTGGGCGCTGTGGCTGGTGGTGGCGAATGCGGCGCTGATGCGGGCGCTGTCGCAGTCGATATGGTGGGGTTTCGTCGATACCCTGTTCCAGGCCCGTTCGCTGTTGCTGGTGGCGGCGCTCAACCTGGCGGTGCTGCTGGTGTTCGAGGCCTTCGAGCGCCGGCTGCTCTTGCGCCCCGCGCGGCGAATCCAGCGCCTGGCGGCGCTCGGCGTGCTGGCGCCCTTGTGCGTGGGGGCGGTGCTCGGCTGGTGGGAGGCGGCCTTTCGCCCGGCCCTGCTGGCCTTCGTGTGCGTGGCGGCAGTGGGTGCGATCGTGTACCTGCAGTTGCGGCGCGACCTGGCGATCGTGGGGCTGGTGGTATACGGCGCGATCGCGGTGTTCGCCGCGGGGCTGGCCAAGCTGCTGCCCGGCGAGAGCTTCCTGACCGTCAATCTGGTCGGGCTCGTCATCATCGGCGCCTCGGCCTGGGCCGGTGTGTGGTTGGTGAGCCTGCACCGCCGGGATGCAGCGCTGGGGGGCGCCCATGAGTGAGGCAGGACTGCGCCTGGAGGGGGGCGAGGCAGACGGCCTGCTGGCGAGGCTCGAGGCCCAGGGCGTGCTCGAGCCGGGGCAGGCGGCGCGCCTGGCGCAGGCCGCGATGGCGCCGGCCGTGCCTGCCTGGCTTCAGGTGCTGCAGAGCCTGGCGGCCTGGTTGGCGTCGCTGATGATCCTGTCCTCCTTCATGGTGCCGCTCGCCTTCGTCGGTGACAGCGCCCTGGTGCGCGCTCTGGTCGGCGGCCTGCTGTGCGGCGGGGCCCTGTGGCTGTTCCGGCGCGAGCAGTTGTTCACCGACCAGATGGCGCTGGCGTTCTCGCTCGCCGGCCAGGCGCTGGTCGTGTCGGCCGTGGGCGAGGGCTGGAGCGCCTTCTCGGGGCGCAGCACGACCTGGGCGATGCTCGGCGCGCTGATCGCGGCGCTCATGATGGTGCCGCGCACGGCACGGCTGCATCGCACGCTGTGTGGGCTGATCCTCGCGTTCGACGTCGCGGTCGTGCTCGGCGCGGGGGCGGCGCTGGCCTTGTTCGCGGTCGCCCTGCTGGCCATGGCGTGTGTGCTGTGGCTGACGCGCGCGCAGTGGGCTGCCGGGCGGGCAAGGGGCAATGCGCTGCCGGCTGGCCTGCTTGCGGCGGTGGCGCGCGCGGCGACGCTGGCGGCGCTGGCGATGCCGCTCGCCGTCTCGATCAGTGCCGGAATGGGCGGGCGCGTCGGGTTCTGGGCGCCCTTCGGCGGCGGCTATGGCGCCTCCCTGCTGTCGGTGGGCGCCACGCTGGTGCTCGCCGCGGTCGCGCTGCAGCTGCTGCGTGAGGCGTCGCCGCGTGCGCGCGCGCTTGCCCTGGGCGCGGGCTTGCTTCTGGCGCTGGCAGCGCAGCCGGCGCCCGGGCTGATCGTGGCGGCGGCGCTATTCCTGGCCTGCTTTCACGCTGGCCAACGCCTGCTGGCCGCACTGGCCGTGCTCGCGGGCGTGCTCTACGTGGGCGAGTATTACTACCGCCTGGAAACCACGCTGCTCGACAAGTCGATGCTGCTCGCCGCAAGCGGGCTGGTGCTGCTCTGCTTGCGCCAAGGGTTGCTCAACAGTCGCCGGGGGGCGGGCCAATGAGCGCAGGCGTGGGCCTGAGGCTGGCCATCCTGGGCGCGCTGCTGCTCGTCTGCGGCCTTGCGCTGCGGGCGATCCACAGCAAGGAGGCGATCATCACGCAGGGCCAGGTCGTGCGGGTCGAGCTGGCGCCGGTCGATCCGCGCTCGCTGATGCAGGGTGACTACATGGCGCTGCGCTTCGCGCTCGACAACGCGCTGCCCGCGCCCCATGCGCTCGACGGCGAGCCGCCGCGTTTCGCCGTCGTCGCGCTCGATGAGCAGGGGCGCGCGCGCCTGGCCGGGCTGGCACGACAGAACGCGGTCGAGCCCGGACAGCTGGCGATGCGCCTTCGCCGCCGTGATGGCGGCTTCAGCGTGGGGCCGAATGCCTTTTTCTTCCAGGAGGGGACGGCGGCCGATTTCGAGGCCGCGCGCTGGGGGGAGTTTCGCGTCGCGCCGGATGGCACGGCCTTGCTCACTCACCTGCTCGATGGCGATCTGCATCGGCTGGGGGCCTTGCGCCGCTGAGGAGTTCCGCGACCCGGCGCCGCATGCGCTGCCAGTGCGAGCCCTCCCAGAAGATGCGCTGGCAGCCCTCGCAGGTACTGAAGCGCTGCTGATGTTCGCGCACGTGCACCGGCAGGCGGTGCGCGATCAGAGCCTTGTCGATCGGGTGCAGCGGCGCGTTGCACTGCAGGCAGCGGGTGAACGGCCGCGCGCTGCGGGCGAGGTCGAGTCGCTGGAAGAGCTCTGCGGCCTGCTCGGGCGGTTTGAGTGCGTGGACATAGCAGCCGTGGGTGATGCTGCGTCGCTTCAGCAGTTCGCGGTCGCGGCTCAGCACGATGCGATGCTCGCGCGCGGCGATCGCCACGATTTCGTCGTCAGCAAAGTGGTTGTCGTACAGGGTGTCGAAGCCGGTCAGCCGCAACAGGCGGGCGAGGCCGCCGAGGTGGGCGTCGGCAATGAAGCGGGAGTCGCGCAGCGGGTGCGCGCGCACGCGCAGCAGCGGGCTGATGTCGAAGGTCTCGAAGCGCGGGTAGACGGACACGCGGTCGCCGTCCTGCAGCAGGCGCTCGAAGCCGCAAGACTCGCCATTGACGAGCACGAGCTCGACCTCGGTATGGGGCACGCCGAGGGCCTCGATCATGTGCTTGACGGTGGCGTCGCGCGCGCAGCGGGCGTCGAAGGCCTGGTAGCGCTGAGGCGGGGCGAGGAAGTCGTTGAGTTCCTCGTAGAAGCGGAAACGGGCGGTGACCGGCGGGACGTCGCCGGCGCTGGACGGATCTGACATCGGTGCAAGGCGGGTCTGGCTTGACGGGTATTTTGCGTGCAGTGCAAACGGGAGCAGGATAGCGCGTGGCGGCGGCCTGCGTCGTCGCACCGCGTCCTCGTTCGCAACCGGCGTACGGCTGGCGCACCCCGTTCATGGAGCGTCGACAGATGAAGATCCGATCCACCCTGATCAGCGTTGCGGGCGTCCTCGCCGTGGCCGTGGCGCTCCTTGTCCTCAGCGCCGCCCCGCTGGCGACCGACACCCAGGCGCAGGGCCTGCCCAGCCTCGAGCCGCCGGAGTGCGTGTGCTCGCGGGGGGTCGAGCTCGGCGCCTCGCGTGGCGCGGTGTCCACCCTGCACAACTGCCAGTGCGGCGGCCTGCAGTGCGTCGTTCATGCGCAATCGGGCCAGCTGCAATGTCGATGACTGGCGTAGCGGGCTCCCCGGCGGCGGACGATGGCTTCGATCTCGATCGATTCGTGCGCGCCCAGCACGGGGTGATCGACGAGGCCCTGGCCGAACTGCGCCGTGGGGAAAAGCGCACGCACTGGATGTGGTTCGTGTTCCCGCAGTTGGCGGGCCTTGGCCTCAGTCCGACCGCCCAGCGCTATGCGATCGGCAGCCTGGCAGAAGCGCAGGCCTACCTGCATCATCCGCTGCTGGGCGAGCGCCTGCGTGCGTGCGCGCGGGTCTTGCTGGCGCAGCAGGGGCGCAGCGCGGCACAGATCTTCGGTTACCCGGACGAACTCAAGCTGCGCTCGTCGATGACGCTGTTCGCCGCGCTTCCGCAGGCCGATCCGCTGTTCGCCGCGGTGCTCGAGCGCTATTTCGGTGGCATCCCCGATGCGCGCACGCTGCGTCTGCTGGGACGCGATCAATAATGGAGTTAGGTCATGAAACCGCGCATCAGCGTGATCACCCTGGGCGTCGACGATCTCGAACGGGCCGTCGGCTTCTATCGCGACGGCTTGGGCTGGCCGACCGAGGGCATCGTCGGCACCGAGCTGGAGGAGGGCGGCGTGGCGTTCTTCGATCTGCAGCCCGGGCTCAAGCTCGCGCTCTATCCGCGTGTGAATCTGGCGCAGGATGCCGGCGTCGCCCTCGAGCGGCCGGGTCCGGCTTCGGGGGCGAGTGCAAGTGCGGCCGAAGGTGCGCTCAGTCACAACGTCGCGAGCCGCGAAGAGGTCGACGCCGTGATGGCGCAGGCCTGTGCAGCGGGTGCTCGGCTCACCAAGGCTGCCCGGATGGTGTTCTGGGGGGGCTATGCGGGCTACTTCCAGGACCCCGACGGCCATCTGTGGGAGGTGGCGTGGAATCCCAAGTGGCCGCTGCCGGATGATTGAGCGCGCGCCCTGGCTTGCCCGGACCGACGGCACTGGCCGGAAACCATCGGCCGGTGTGCTTGTCCGTCACTAGCACTTCATCCCGCCGGCCGAAGCCTGTCGCCGCGCCCCCTACAATGGCTTGCGTTCGAGCCCTGAGCACACACCCAATACATGTCACTGCGTCGCACTCCCGTCATCGCCCTGAGCCTCGTCGGCCTCGTCGCCGTGGCCGCCTTCGCCTGGTATGCAAACCGTGGGCTACCCGGTCAGACTCCCGCCGCCGGATCGGCGCCCGCGCCGGCCGCCATCGCGGGTGCGGGGAGTGGTGCGGGGAGTGGTGCGGCGGCACCGGTGCTGGTCGAGGCGCACACCGTGGGCACCCAGGTCCTGGCCGACGACGTGTCGGCGGTGGGCTCGCTGGTGTCGAACGAGTCGGTGGTGCTGCGGCCCGAGGTGCCGGGGCGGATCGCGGCGATCCACTTTCGCGACGGCGCCGCCGTCCGCCGCGGGGACGTGCTGGTGGAACTCGATGCCGCCGTGCAGCGTGCCGAACTGCAGCAGGCGCGCGCCAACCTGACCCTGGCCGAATCCAACTTCCGCCGCAGCCAGGACCTGTTCGCGCGCAAGTTCGTCAGCCAGAGCAGCCTGGACAATGCGCGCTCGCAGCTCGAGGTGGCGCGCGCCGGCGTCGCGCTGGCGCAGGCGCGGCTCGCGCGCATGCAGATCCGCGCCCCTTTCGACGGCGTCGTCGGTATCCGCAGCGTGAGTCCGGGCGACTACGTGAAGGACGGCGACGCGATGATCAACCTCGAGGACATCGCCACCCTGAAGCTCGACTTCCGCCTGCCCGAGCAATACCTCGACCGTGTGCGCCGCGGCCAGGTGGTGGAGGTCTCCAGCGACGTGCTGCCGGGCGAGCGCTTCGAAGCCACCGTCGATGCGATCGATCCGCTGGTCGATGCCCAGGGGCGGGCGGTGCGCCTGCGCGCCAACCTGGCGAACCCGGACGGGCGGCTGCGCCCCGGGGTGTTTGCGCGGGTGCGCCTGATCCTCGATGAGCGCAGCGATGTGGTGGTGGTGCCCGAGGCCGCGCTGGTGCCGGCGCCGGGCAATGTGCAGTACGTGTATCGGGTGGTCGATGACAAGGCGCAGCGGGTCGAGGTGCGGACCGGCGTGCGCCGCAGTGCGATGGTGGAGATCGTCGACGGCCTGCCCGCTGGGGCGGTCGTGGTGACCGCCGGCCAGCTCAAGCTGCGCGACGGCGCGCCGGTGAGGCTGGCGACCGCAGCGGGCGGCGTGGCGCTGGCGACGGACTGAGGCGGACGCGATGCTCATCTCCGATATCTGCATCCGCCGCCCGGTGTTCGCCACCGTGCTGTCGCTGCTCGTGCTGCTGGTGGGGATGATGTCCTACTCGCGGCTCACCGTGCGCGAGTATCCCAACATCGACGAACCGGTGGTGACGGTCGACACCAACTACCGCGGCGCGAGCGCCGAGATCGTCGAGTCGCAGGTCACCAAGCCGCTGGAGGACTCGCTCGCAGGCATCGAGGGGGTGGACGTGCTGTCCTCGATCAGCCGCCAGGAGCGCAGCCAGATCACGGTGCGCTTTCGCATCGAGCGCGACGCCGACAGCGCCGCGGCCGACGTGCGCGACCGCGTGTCGCGTGTGCGCCAGCGCCTGCCCGACGACATCGACGAGCCGGTGATCGCCAAGGTCGAGGCCGACGCCAGCCCGATCATCTGGGTCGCGTTCTCGTCCGACCGCCATTCGCCGCTGGAGATGAGCGACTTCGCCAGCCGCATCATCAAGCCGCGCCTGCAGACGCTACCCGGCGCGGCGGATGCGCGCGTGTTCGGCGAACGGCGCTATTCGATGCGGATCTGGCTGGACCGCGACCGCCTCGCCGCCTTCGGCCTCACCGTGCAGGACGTGGAGGACGCGATCCGGCGCCAGAACGTGGAACTGCCTGCCGGGCGCATCGAGAGCCGCGAGCGCGAGTTCGCCGTGGTGGCGCAGACCGACCTGGTCGAGCCGGCGCAGTTCGAGGCGGTGGTGCTGCGCCAGGCGGGCACGCCCGACGCCTACCCGGTGCGCATCCGCGACGTCGGCCGCGTCGAGGTGGCGCCCGAGAGCGAGCGCACCTCGGTGCGCTTCATGGGCCGGCCGGCGATCTCGATCGGCCTCATCAAGCAGGCCACCGCCAACCCGCTCGATCTCAAGCGTGGTCTGGTGGACATGCTGCCGCGGCTGGAGGGGGAGCTGCCCGAGGGCATGTCGATGACGATCGCCAACGACACCACGGTGTTCATCGAGCGTTCGATCGATGCGGTGTTCACGACGATCTGGGAGGCGGTGCTGCTGGTGGCCGGCGTGTGCCTGTTCTTCCTGCGCAACTGGCGCGCCATGCTGGTGCCGCTGGTGACGATTCCGGTGTCGCTGGTGGGGGCGTTCACGCTGATGTTCGCCTTCGGCTTCTCGATCAACACGCTGACCCTGCTCGCGCTGGTGCTGGCGATCGGCCTCGTGGTCGATGACGCGATCGTGGTGCTGGAGAACATCTACCGCCACATCGAGGAGGGCATGGAGCCGGTCGCGGCCGCCTTCAAGGGCGCCAGGGAGATCGGCTTCGCGATCGTGGCGATGACGATCACGCTGGCCGCGGTGTATGCGCCGGTCGCCTTCATGACCGGTCGCACCGGCAAACTGTTCACCGAGTTCGCGCTGACGCTGGCGGGGGCGGTGCTGGTGTCGGGTTTCGTCGCGCTCACCCTGTCGCCGATGATGTGCGCCAAGCTGCTGCGCCACGAGCGCAAGCATGGGCCGGTGTACAACGCCATCGAGGGCTTTCTCGGCGGGCTCACTGCGGGCTACCGCAGCGTGCTGTCGGCCTCGCTCAAGCTGCGCTGGCTGGTGATGCTGGTGTTCGCCTGCGTGGCGGGCAGCTCGGTGTGGCTGATGGGCCAGCTCAAGAACGAGCTCGCGCCGCTGGAGGACCGAGGCCGCGTCATTGGCCTGTTCACCGGGCCGGAAGGGGCGACGCTGGAATACATGGCGCGCTATGCGCAGGAGCTCGAGGACATCTACGCCAGCCTCCCCGAGGTCGATCGCTACCTGGTGATCGCCGGCAACCCAACCCTGTCGCAGGGCATCTCCTTCGTCGGTTTCGAGGACTGGGACCTGCGTGAGCGCAAGTCGTCCGAGATCGCCGCCGAGCTGCAACCGCGCATGCGCGCGGTGACCGGGGTGAATGCCTTCCCCAGCCTGCCGGCTTCCTTCGGCCAGAGCGCGCGCTCGCGGCCGGTGAGCTTCGTGGTGTCGACCTCGGAGAGCTACGAGGAGCTGGCCCGGGTCGCCGATGTCTTCCTCGACGCGATGCGCGACAACCCCGGCTTCGTGTCGCCCGACACCGACCTCAAGCTGACCATGCCCGAGCTCGCAGTGGAGGTCGATCGCGACCGCGCGGCCGACCTTGGCGTGGCGGTCGATGTCATCGGTCGTACGCTCGAGACCATGCTTGGCGGTCGCCAGGTCACGCGCTACAAGCAGGACGCGGAGCAGTACGAGGTGATCGTGCAGGTGGCGGCCGACGACCGCCGCGATCCGCGCGACATCCGCGACATCTATGTGCGCGCACGCGACGGTGACATGGTGCCGCTGGCGAGCGTGGTGAAGGTGAGCGAGCGTGTCGCGCCACGCGAGCTCAATCACTTCGGCCAGCGCCGTTCGGTGACGATCTCGGCCAACCTGAGCCCCGACTACACCCTGGGCGAGGCCTTGCAGTGGATGGAGGCCACGGCCGAGCGCCTGCTGCCGCCGGGCTACGGCACCGACTACGACGGCCAGTCGCGCGAGTTCAAGTCGAGCTCGGCCAGCCTGGCCCTGGTTTTCGTGCTCGCGCTCGCCTTCATCTACCTGGTGCTGGCAGCGCAGTTCGAGAGCTTCCGCGATCCCTTCATCATCATGCTCACCGTGCCGCTGTCGATGACCGGCGCACTCGGGGCGCTGTGGCTGACCGGCGGTACGCTCAACGTGTACAGCCAGATCGGCCTCGTGACCCTGGTCGGCCTCATCACCAAGCACGGCATCCTGATCGTGGAGTTCGCCAACCAGTTGCGCGAACAAGGTCAGGCGCTGCGCGAGGCGGTGGTGGAGGCGGCGGTGCTGCGACTGCGTCCGATCCTGATGACGACCGGGGCGATGGTGCTGGGCGCGATTCCGCTCGCGCTCGCCACCGGCGCAGGCGCCGAGAGCCGCCAGCAGATCGGCTGGGTGATCGTCGGCGGCCTGCTGATCGGCACCTTCTTCACCCTGTTCGTGGTGCCGACCGTCTATACCCTGCTTGCGCGCCGGGAGCGGGAGCTGCCACAGCCCGAGCCGCAGGCCTCGACGGCCTGATCGGCAGCAGCGCGGTGGCGGCGGGTGCCGCCGTTCGACGCGCCGGCGAGGTGCTGCCCCGCCCCCGCTCAGCCGAACAGATAGGGGAACAGTCGGCTGCGTTCCTCGGCGCTGAGCGCGTTCATGCGCCTGACGTTGCGTTCGGGGATGGCGTCGACGTCCGGGTAGTGCGCGATGACCCGTTCGAGGCTGTCTTCGCGGATGATGTGCAGCAGCG
The DNA here is from genome assembly GCF_047806685.1 of Thauera sp. WH-1. NCBI lineage: Bacteria > Pseudomonadati > Pseudomonadota > Betaproteobacteria > Rhodocyclales > Zoogloeaceae > Thauera > Thauera sp. WH-1. Next base: position 26,842 of record NZ_JBLQGP010000022.1, on the reverse strand, counting down.
GCCAGGGCGAGCGGTTGGTGAGGTTGCCCGGGTCGTCGGCCTCGGTGTCGGCGAACTGGTACTGCGGATGGAAGCTCGCCACCTGCAGCTCGCCCTCCCAGCCGAACTGCTCGACCCACAGGTCCACGGCGTCCAGGAAGTCGTTGTAGTCGGCGAAGTCCTCGAGCATGTCCGGAATCGCCAGCAGCGTGGTTTCCAGCTCCGCCGCCGGGGTGTCGGACAGGCGCTCGAGCTCGGCCTGCAGGTCGTTGAGCAGGGCCTCCTCGTCGGTGGCGTGGCTGACTGCGATGCGCACGCGCTTCTCGCGCCGCGGCTTGGCGGCAAAGGGGCAGAGTTCGAGGCCGATGACGACCTCGTCGAGCCACTGCTCGACATCGGCGATGATCTGTTCGTCCATGGAATGGGCTCCGGCAGGATGGAAAGGATTGGGCAGCGAGGTGAAGCTCAGGCGTGCAGCAGGCGCAGTGCAGCCTGCAGCACGGCGTCGGCGAGGTCGGGACGCAGGCAGTCGAACTCGACGAAGCCTGGCCAGCTGTCGCGGAACTGGCGCTGCCAGGTGAGCTGGCGCTTGGCGAGCTGGCGGGTGGCGACGATGCCCTTGAAGCGCAGCTCGTCGTAGCCGATGTCGCCATCGAGGTATGCCCAGGCCTGGCGATAGCCCACGCAGCGCATCGAGGGCATGGCCGGATCGAGCCGGTAGTGACGGCGCAGCTGGCGGACCTCGTCGATGAAGCCTGCGTGCAGCATGGCGTCGAAGCGCTGCGCGATGCGCGCGTGCAGCGCGCTGCGATCCGAGGGTGCGAGCGCAATGGGCAGCAGGCGGCAGGGCAGGGCGGCGTCTTCCCTCTTCGCGTAGCTCTCGGCCAGCGGCCGGCCGGTGAGGCGGACGATTTCGAGCGCCCGCTGGATGCGCTGCGCATCACCCGGTTCCAGGCGTGCCGCGGCGTCGGGGTCGAGGCGGGCGAGCTCGGCATGCAGCGCCGGCCAGCCGTGCAGTGCCGCCTCCTCGTCGAGGGCGCGCCGCAGCGCGGGGTCGGCCGCCGGCAGGTCGGACAGGCCGTCGCGCAAGGCCTTGAAGTAGAGCATGGTGCCGCCGGCGAGCAGCGGGAGCTTGCCGCGGGCGTGGATCTGCGCCATCAGCTCGATGGCGTCGGCGCGAAAGCGCGCGGCGGAGTAGCTGTCCTCAGGCGAGACGATGTCGATCAGGTGATGCGGGCAGGCCGACTGTTCTTCCACGCTGGGCTTTGCGGTGCCGATGTCCATGTCGCGATACACCAGCGCAGAGTCGACGCTGATGATCTCGACCGGCAAGGCCTTCGCCAGCGCCAGCGCACACGCCGTCTTGCCGCTCGCGGTGGGGCCGAGCAGCAGCAGGGCGGGCGGGAGAGGGGCTGAGAGGGCGTCTTGCAAGTGGCGTGGGGCAGACCAGGGCGCGGTCGCGGGGCAAAGACCGGGATTATCGCGTAGCGGACCCATCGGGTGCTGCACATAATTCGAGCAACACGAGATTGGTCAGCGCCGACAGCTACTTGCGCTGCTTATCCACAGCTTGTCCCAAGGCCTTCTCACGGCCGCTGGGGAAAACGCAGCACGGTCGACGGGGCGGTGGCGCGGGTGCTGAGCTTGTTGGCGTACATCGCATGATCGGCGTGACGCAGCAGGCTTTCGGGGCTGTCGCCATCCTCTGGAAAGAGCGCGCTGCCGATCGCGCCACCGGCGCTGTGTGGGCCCGGGGCGCCGGCGAGCGCGGCAAGCGGTTCGTCGAGCAGGCGCGCGATGTGAAGCCGCACCTGTTCCAGCGCATCGCGGCCGGCGACCTGGTCGGTGATGATCACGAACTCATCGCCGGCGTAGCGTGCAACGAAGTCATTGGCGCGCACGTTGCCCGCGAGGCGGCTGGCAATCTCCTGCAGGACGCGGTCGCCGGTGTCGTGACCGAAGCTGTCGTTGATGTCCTTGAAGCGGTTGAGGTCGATGAAGAGCACGCCGACGTGCGGCTTGCGGCGGTCGCCGCGCGCCTGGGCAAGCCGGTGCTCGAGCTGCTGCAGCAAGGCCTCACGGTTGGCAATGCCGGTCAGGCGGTCGGTACGCAGGCGGTCCTGCATGCGCTCGAAGCTGCGAGCGAGTTCGCCGAGCTCGTCGCGGCGAGCGATGCCGACCGGCGTCTCGAGGTCGCCATCGCCGATGCGACTGGCGACGGCGGCGAGGCGGCGCAGGTCGCGCGAGACCCAGTTGAGGATGCCGAAGCCGATCGCGACCGCGACCAGGACCGCGATCGATGCGAGCACCACGGTACGGCGCACGTTGTCGACCACGCCACCAAGGAAGTCGCTGGCGGGCATCGCCACCACCATCACCCAGTCGAGCCCGGCCTCGTCACGGATGCGGTCGATGGCGGCATGGATCAGGCTGCCTTCGGCGTCGTGGAATTCGAACACCCGCGGCAGGCTTTCGTCGCGGCGCGCGGCGATGCGCGCCTGGACCGTCTGGTAGGAGGCGCGCAGCAGGGCATGCTCGCTGCTGCCCGCCTGCAGCCGGCCGTAGCCGCCGCCGGGCAGGCTGACGACATTGGGGCTGGCCGAGGACGCGATCAGGTTGCCGTCGGGCTCGACGATGTAGGCCACGCCATTGGGCGAGACCTTGAGGCGGCCGACGAAATCGTTGAGGGCCTTGAGCGCGACATCGGTGGCGACCACGCCCTCGAACAGCCCAGCCGGGCCGAGCACGCGTCGTGCGCGGGTGGCGACCAGTTGCAGGGTGCCGAAGTCGATGTATACCGAGGTCCACGTGTGGCCGTCGGCCGTCTTGCCGTCGGCGTACCAGGGGCGGCTGCGCGGGTCGAACAGGCTGGCCTCGCGGCGCACGAACTGCAGGTGGCCGTCGAGTCCGCTGTAGCGATAGATGGCCCGGTGTTCGTCGGCGCGCAGCTTCATGCGCAGCTCGACCTCCTCGGCGCCATGGCGATACAGGCCCAGGCCCTGGCCGGCCTCGTTGCCGTAGTAGACGTAGTTGTTGGGATCGGTGTGGATCGAGGTGGCGACCCAGAAGCGGTTGCGGATGTCGTGGAAATCCTGCTCGATCGTGGGCGGGGCGGGCATGCCGTCCGGAAAGGCGGATTCGAGGACCGCACTCGAGCCGACGATGTGTCGATCCACCGCCTGCGAGATGCGGCTGACGGTCTCGAGCAGCAGTTGCTCGGACACCGTCGATACTGCCCGGCTGCCGGCGGAGTAGGACAGCACGCCAAGCGCTACGGCGAGGCCGACGACGAGCACGACGTAGGGCACGATGAGCACGAGCCGCAGCGAGACGGACTGGAGGAGGCGGGTCGGCATGGCGCGAGGGGTCCGTCGGGCAGGTTGAGGGGCGATCACGGAGGGCCTTGATTTTCGGGTCTTCGCCCATGGCTTGCAATACGCATACGTACGCGACGGCCCTCTCGTCTGGCGCGCCTGCGGTTATCATTGCGCCTCGCTTTGATCCTGCTCTGTTGCTTGTCTAATCCTGAACTCCCCGGAGTGTTGTGTTGAAGATCTTTTCGCCGCTGTACGCGCGGGCGATGGCGTGGTCGCGGCATCGGCGCGCGCCGTGGTTCCTGGGCTGGCTGAGCTTTGCCGAGTCGTCGTTCTTTCCCATTCCGCCCGACGTGATGCTGGCACCGATGAGCCTGGCCAATCCGCGCCGCGCGCTGTGGTTTGCCTTGCTGACGACCTTGACCTCGGTGGCGGGCGGGCTGTTCGGCTACCTGATCGGCTACTACGCCTTCGATGCGATCGAGCCCTGGTTGCGCGACAGCCGCTACTGGCCGGCCTATCTGCGCGCGGTGGAATGGTTCGACGCCTGGGGGTTCTGGGCGATCTTCGTCGCCGGCTTCTCACCCATCCCCTACAAAGTGTTCACGATTGCGGCCGGCGTGGCCTCGATGGCCTTGCTGCCGTTTACCCTCGCCTCGCTGATCGGCCGTGGGGCACGCTTTTTCATCGTCGCTGCGCTGATGGCCTGGGGGGGCGCGAGCATGGAGGCGGCACTGCAGAAATACGTCGATCGCCTCGGCTGGGCGACGGTCGGCGTGGTGCTGATCGGGGTGCTGGTGTACCGGATGTGAGGCGCGGCCGCCGTGCCGCCGGGCCGGTGCCGCCTATTGGCCGCGCATGAAGAAGCGATCGAGCTCGGCCATGCTGAACTGGGTCCATGTGGGCCGGCCGTGGTTGCACTGGTCCGCGCGTTCGGTAGCTTCCATGTCGCGCAGCAGGGCGTTCATCTCCGGAATCGTCAGCTGGCGATTGGCGCGCACCGCGCCGTGGCAGGCCATGGTGGCGAGCAACTCGTTGCGCCGCGCGGTGACGACCTCGGTCGCGGGGTAGTCGCGCAGCTCCTGCAGCAGCTGGCGCATCAGCTCGGCGACGGGCGCGCTGGCGAGCAAGGCCGGCACGCTGCGCACGGCGAGCTCCTGAGGGCCGGCAGCGCCGACATCGAAGCCCATGCCTTCGAGCACCTCGGCACACTCCTCGGCAGCCGCCATGTCCTTGGCGCTGACCGAGAACACCGCAGGGATCAGCAGGCGCTGGATCGAGGGGCGGCCGTCGAGCACGGTCTTGAGCTTCTCGTAGAGGATGCGCTCGTGCGCGGCGTGCATGTCCACCAGCACCAGGCCGTTCGCGTTCTGCGCCAGGATATAGATGCCGTGCAGCTGGCCGAGCGCGAAGCCGAGCGGTGGCGCGCTGCCGCCACCGGCCGCGAGGCTGTCGGCCGGCCCGGGAGGCGTGGCCGGCGCCCGCGTCTGCCCGCCCGGCTCCATCGCGGGCGGGCGTGCGCTGGCGGCAAAGTCGAAATACGAACGGCTCGCCGCCTCCATGGCCAGCCGGCCCTGTTGCGCAGCCTGCGGCCAGCCGTGCAGTCCGCGCTGCGCGCCCGCTGCGCCGCCGGGGGGCGAAGCGGCTGCGCTTGCCGCCCAGTTCGCCGCGAGGCCGGAGTCTGCCGTCTGCGGCGTGCCGGACTCGCGGCCGGCGCCGGATTCGGCCAGTACGCGCTTGAGCGCGTGATAGACGAACTGGTGCACCGCCCGCGCCTCGCGGAAGCGGACCTCGATCTTGGCCGGATGCACGTTGACGTCGACCCCGGCCGGGTCGATTTCAAGAAACAGCGCGTAGGCCGGGTGCCGGCTGCCGTGCAGGATGTCGGCGTAGGCTTCGCGCACCGCATGCGTGAGCAGCTTGTCGCGCACGAAGCGGCCATTGACGAAGAAGTACTGGGCGTCGCGGCTGGCGCGCGAGTAGGCTGGCAGGGAGACGAAGCCGCTCACCCGCAGCGCACCGCCCGCGGCCTGCACCTCGCGCGCCTGCTGCACGAAGTCGTCGCCCATCAGCGCGGCCACGCGCGCCGCCGCCGACCCCGGCGGCAGGCGGTGGATGACGCGGCCATTGTGTGCAAGCTGCAGGCCGATATCGGGGCGCGCCAGCGCCACGCGGCGGAACATGTCGTCGCAGTGGGCGTACTCGGTGGCCTCGGTCTTGAGGAACTTGCGCCGTGCCGGGGTGTTGAAATAGAGGTCGGCCACCTCGACCACGGTGCCGTGGTTGAGCGCGGCCGGGCTCAGGCTGCGGTCGCCGCCATCGATGCGCCAGGCATGGCTGGCGCCCTCGGCGCGGCTGGTGATCGTGGTCCGGGCGACCGCGGCGATCGCTGCCAGGGCCTCGCCGCGAAAGCCCATGGTGCCGACGCGCTCGAGGTCGTCCAGGCTGGCGATCTTGCTCGTGGCGTGGCGCTCGAGGGCGAGCGCGAGTTCGTCGCGTTCGATGCCGCAGCCGTCGTCGGCGACCCGGATGCGGCGCACGCCGCCTTGCTCGAGCTGGACCTCGATCGCGCGCGAGCCGGCGTCGACGGCGTTCTCCAGCACCTCCTTGAGCACCGAAGCCGGACGTTCGACGACTTCGCCAGCGGCGATCTGATTGACCAGCAGGTCGGGCAGGCGGTGGATGCGGGACATGTGGGGGCGTGCTGGAGGAGAGCGCGCATTATATCGGGCGGCTGGCGCTGCGGTCGGCCCGGCGGTCGTCGGGTATGATCGGGCCCGGATCCACAGCGGGGATGGCTGCCGATGAGCGAGGCGGACGAGGGCAGCGCGACGTGTTCGCGCCGCGCGCAGGCGGGGGGTGGAAAGCTGGGCTTGGCGCTGGTCCTGACGCTGCTGGTGACTCAGGGCGGCTGCTCCTCGCCGGGTACCGCACCGTCCGAGCAGCGGGCGCGCGGCTTCGACCTGCGACAACTGATCAAGACCGACATCAATCGCGTCGCCGAGCGCCACCAGCAGCATGTCTTCGCCAGCCTGCGCCGCCTCGCCGACAAGCTCTACAAGCGCAATCCGGCCGAGTGGCGCAAGCGCGGCGCAGCCAGCGCGGAGGTCGCGATTTCGCGCATCTTCGACGAGAAGCATCGCTGGCGCATTGCCGAACTGGGCAACCGGCGCGATCTGCGGGCCATGCAGATCGCGCTGCACCCGGAGTTTCGCGGCGACCGCGTGCAGGCGCTGATCGTGGGCCTCGCCAGCATGGTGCAGGCGGCACTCGGCGATCGCGAAGTTTTTTACATGCTGGATGATCTGGAGCCCCAGCACCTCTACAATGCGGCCCGCAATGTGGAAATCGTGGCCTGGAAGCTTGCCACCGCACGTGATGCGAGCGGCAGTCCGCTGCTGCTGGCGAACGAGATCGGTGAAGTCACCAATCTCAGCTTCGAGCGCGAGTTCGGCCGCATCATCGGCCTGCTCGACGTGCTTGCCGACGTGGTGGAGGATGAGACCGAACGCACGGTGACGCGCGTGGTCCAGAACCTCACCACGGCGGTCTTCCTGCCGGTGTATTGAGCCGCTGGCGCTCATGGCCGCGCTCCGCGTGACCTTCCTCAGTCCCCTTGGTTTTCCAATGAAGTCCATTGTTATTCTCATCTCCGGTCGCGGCAGCAACATGGAAGCGATCGTCCAGGCGCGCATTCCCGGCGCACGTATCGCCGCGGTGATCAGCAACCGGCCCGAGGCCGAAGGCCTGGCCTTCGCGCGCGCGCACGGCATCGCCACCGCGGTGGTCGACCATCGCGACCATGCCGACCGCGCGCAGTTCGATGCCGCGCTGGCCGAGCGCATCGATGCCTACGCACCCGACCTGGTCGTGCTCGCCGGCTTCATGCGCCTGCTCACGCCGGGCTTCGTGCGCCACTACGAAGGTCGCCTGCTCAACATCCATCCCTCGCTGCTGCCGGCCTTCACCGGTCTCCACACCCACCGCCGCGCGCTCGAGGCCGGAGTGCGCGTGCATGGCGCAACGGTGCATTTCGTTACTGCCGAACTCGACTGCGGCCCGATCGTTATCCAGGCCGTCGTGCCCGTGCTGCCCGATGACGATGCGGCCGCGCTGGCGGCGCGCGTGCTGGCGCAGGAGCATCGCATCTACCCGCAGGCGGTGCGCTGGTTCGTCGAGGATCGCCTGGCGCGCGATAAGCACGGGGGGGTGGTGGTGCACACTCAGCCGGTTGCGGCCGAGCTCGCGTGGACGGTGCCACCGCTCGACGCCACGGCGGAGGGCGAGGCGTGATCCGCCGTGTGTTCCTCGGGCTGCTGCTGTGCGCCGCGGCGCTGCCGATGCGCGTGCAGGCGGGCTTGGCAGAGCCGCCGCCCGAGGGCAGCATTCGGTTCGACGTGCATTATGGTTCGCAGGGCTTCAAGGTCGGCGAGGCCAGCCACCACTGGACGCTCGCCGATGGGCGCTACGAGCTGCGGCTGACGCTGGAGGCGCGTGGCCTGGCCGGGCTGTTCGGCCTGCAATATGCCCAGCGCAGCATTGGCACCCTGGATCGCAGCGGCCTGCGCCCCGAGCTGTTCACCGTCGATCAGCGCGGACGCAAGACCGAGTCGGCGCACTTCGACTGGAAGGCGGCGCGCGTGAGCATCCGTCGCGATGGCGTCGAGCGGCGTGCGGGCGAGATCGGCGCGGGCGCGCAGGATCTGCTCAGCCTGTGGCATCAGGCGCGCCGCATCGCGGTGGGCCAGGCGCCCGCGCGGCTGACGGTGGCGACGAGCAAGAGCATCAAGAAGGCGGTGCTCGAGCCGCTGGGCAAGGAAGCGCTGAGCCTGCCGATCGGCCGTGTCGAGGCATTGCGCGTGCGGGCCTATGCCGAGGACGGCGGGCTGGATATCCATATCTGGCTGTCGGAGCAGCACGGCTTGTTGCCGGTGCGTATCCGTATCGAGGATGAAAAGGGCGGGGTGCTCGACCAGCGTGCGGCGCAGGTCGATGTGGGCGGCCCCGGGACCGCGGCAGAAACGAAGACGAAATGACATGAACAAGAACAGCAATTCCCGCCGCTCCGCGCGGCCGAGCAAGCCGGCCGGCACGACCCGACCCGCGGCCACCGATATGCCCGAGGGCGCCGTCTCGCGTGTGCTCTTCATCCAGGCGACCCAGGCCCTGGGGGCGGTGCTTGCCTTCGACTACCCGGCCGATGCGGTGTTGTCGCGCCACTTTCGCGACAACCGCGAGCTGGGCCATCGCGACCGCGGCTTCATTGCGGAGGCGGTGTACGGCGTGCTGCGCCGGCTGCGCTGGCTGCGTCGGCTGGCGGGTGCCGAGGCGACGCCACGCATGCTGCTGCTGGCGTGGTTTGCCCGTGGCGAGGGCTGGCCGATGCGAAATTTCGAGGGCCTGGTGAGCGCCACCGAGCGCGACTGGGTGGCCAGCGTGAAGGCCGCCGAGGCCGGCGAGATGTCGCTCGCCGAGCGCGTGGATCTGCCCGACTGGCTGGCCGAGCGCCTGCTGGCGCAGATGGACGAGGGCGAGCTGGTGGCGCTTGCGCACGGGCTCAACCGCTCGGCGCCGCTCGATCTGCGGGTCAATCTGATGAAGGGCGACCGCGATGCGGTGCTCGCCCGCCTGCAGGCCGACGGCATCGCGGCTGCGGCCGGGCGCCTGTCGCCGCAGGCCATTCGCCTGGCCGGCAAGCCGGCGCTGCAGAAGCACCCCCTGTTTCTCGATGGCAGTTTCGAGGTGCAGGACGAAGGCAGCCAGCTGCTCGGCCTGCTGGTGCAGCCGCGGCGCGGCGAGCTGGTGGTGGATTTCTGCGCCGGTGCCGGCGGCAAGACCCTGCAGCTGGGTGCCATGATGCGCTCCACCGGGCGGCTGTACGCCTTCGACGTGTCGGACAAGCGTCTGGCCAAGCTCAAGCCGCGCATGGCGCGGGCGGGCCTGTCCAACGTGCATCCGGTGCTGATCGCGCATGAGTCCGATGCCAAGGTGAAGCGCCTGGCGGGCAAGGCCGATCGCGTGCTGGTCGATGCGCCGTGCACCGGCCTGGGCACGCTGCGCCGCAACCCCGACCTGAAGTGGCGGCAGTCGCCGGCCGCGGTCGAGGAGATGGGGGTCAAGCAGGCCGCGATTCTCGCTGCCGCCGCGCGTCTCGTGCGTCCCGGCGGGCGTCTGGTGTACGCCACCTGCAGCCTGTTGGCCGAGGAGAACGACCAGATCGTCGACGCCTTCCTCGCAGCCCATCCGGATTTTCGCCCGCTGTCGGCCGAGGCCATCCTGGCGCAGCAGCACGTGAGCCTGGAGACCGGCGAGCGCCTGCGGCTGCTGCCGCACCGTCACGATACCGACGGCTTCTTTGCCGCGGTGATGGAGCGCGCGGCCGCAGTGCAGACTGCAGCCGGCGAAGCCGCGGGTGAGTGAAGGCCGTGGGCGCGGGTGGCGCGGCGCGCTGGTGGTGCTCGCCGCGCTGTGCTTGAGCGCGGGCGGCGATGCGCACGCCAGTCAGCGCTTTGCCGCCGAAGGCGAGATCGAGCTGGCGTTCTCGCCGCGCGACAACACCGAAAAGGTGCTGATCGATCTGATTCGCGGCGCCCGGCGCAGCCTGAAGGTGCAGGCCTACGTGTTCACCAGCCGTGCGATCGCCGAGGCGATGGTGGCCGCGCATCGGCGGGGCGTGAAGGTGGAGGTGCTGGCCGATGCACAGATGAACCGGCGCGAGAAGGGCAACGCGATTCCCCGGCTGCTGGCGGGCGGAGTGCCGGTCGCCTTTGAGACGCGCTACAACGCCGCCCACAACAAGGTGCTCATCGTGGATGCCGAAGGCCCGGGCTGCGCCGTGCTGACCGGCTCCTACAACTTCACCTGGTCGGCCCACAACCGCAATGCTGAGAACCTGCTGATCGTGCGCGGCCACTGCGCGTTGGCACGGGCCTACCGAGACAACTGGCAGCGTCACCGCGCCGAGGCGACGCCGGTGCGGTCGCTGCCGTGGCGGCCCTGAAGCCGTCCGCCTCGGCAGCGACAGCATCGCGCGTCGGAGGTGGAACGTGGCGGCGCGCAGGAAGTCAGACCCAGTCCGCTGGCGCGCCCGACCCCGCCGGGTGTGCCGCGCGGGCTGTCGATGCGGCACTTGGCGCGTCGCGCCTGGCGTAGAATCTCGACGCTGTCTTTCTGAAGGATATTCATCCGCATGGTTAATGGGTTGTTCGATCTTCCCTGGTGGGGCTATGTCATCGTGGCCCTCGTTCTCACCCACATCACGATTGCAGCCGTCACCATCTTCCTGCATCGCCACCAGGCGCATCGGGCGCTGGACCTGCACCCGCTGCCGAGCCATTTCTTCCGCTTCTGGCTGTGGCTGACCACCGGCATGGTCACCCGCGAGTGGGCCGCCATCCACCGCAAGCACCACGCCAAGTGCGAGACGCCCGAGGATCCGCACAGCCCGCAGACGCGCGGCCTGCGCAAGGTGCTGTGGGAGGGCGCGGAACTGTATCGCGCCGAGGCGAAGAACGAGGACACCCTCAAGCGCTACGGCCACGGCACGCCCGACGACTGGCTGGAGCGCAACGTGTACCGCCATTCGGTGCTGGGGGTGTCGATCATGCTGGTGATCGACGTCATCGCCTTCGGCGCCATCGGGCTGACGATCTGGGCCGTGCAGATGGTGTGGATCCCGTTCTGGGCCGCAGGCGTGGTCAATGGCGTCGCCCACTTCTGGGGCTACCGCAACTACGACTGCAGCGACGCCTCGCGCAACATCCTGCCGTGGGGCATCCTCATCGGTGGCGAGGAACTGCACAACAACCACCACAGCTTCGCCACCTCGGCCAAGCTGTCGGCCAAGTGGTACGAGTTCGACATCGGCTGGATGTACATCCGCATGCTGGAGATGCTGGGGCTGGCGAAGGTCAAGAAGACCATCCCGAAGCCGCGCCTCGGCGAGGTGAAGCCCGTGCCGGATCTCGATACCTTGCAGGCGATCGTCACCCATCGCTACGACGTCATGACCAACTACATGCGCTCGCTGAAGAAGGTCTGCGCCCACGAGCTCAAGCGCCTGCAGCGCGCCGGGGCGGAGGGGCTCGATGTGCGTGCCGCCCGGCGCTGGGTGCTGTCCGGCGAGGCGCGCCACCTGCGTGAAGAGCAGCGCCAGCAGCTGCAGGCGGTGGTGGGGCAGAGTCCGGCGCTGGCGACCGTGGTGTCGATGCGCGAGGAACTCGCCGCCATCTGGGCGCGCTCGAACGCCAGCCGCGAGCAGTTGCTCGCCCAGCTGCAGGACTGGATCGCGCGTGCGGAGCAGAGCGGCATCGCCCAGCTGCAGGAGTTCTCGCTGCGCCTGCGCCGCTACGCGGCGTAAGGTCGTTCACGCGGCCAGGTAGCGCGCGAACAGCTTCGCCATCGGCTTGGCGGCGCTGGAAAGCGGCATCCCGCGCAGGCGCAGGATGCCGAAGCACATCGGTGGCGGCAGGGGCGTGACGTGCATGCAGCGGATGCCGTGGCCGACCAGCCTGTCCTCGAACAGGCGTGCCGGGCCGATGCCGATGCAGTCGGTGCGCTGCATCAGTTCGAGCATCAGCATCGTCGAGGCACAGCGGATCATGTGCTTGGGCGGCGGCAGGCCTTGTTCGCCGAGCCAGGCCAGCAGGCTGCGGCCGAGGCTGCCGGGGCTCAGGTTCATGACCCATTTCGCGTCCTTGAGCTCCGCCCAGCTTGTCGCCGCGGCCAGCGGATGGCCCTCGCGCGCGGCCAGCACGGCCTCGGCCGGGCCCAGCGGCTCGAAATCGATCTCGTAGGGCAGGTCGGTCGGGTCGGCGACGGCAATCGCAAAATCGAGTCGGCCTTCGATCAGATCGGGCAGTACCTGGGTCAGCAGCCCTTCGGTCAGATGGACCTCGGCCTCGGGCTGCAGTTGCTCGTATTCGCGCAGCACCCGCGGCAGCACCAGTGCGCCTGCCATCGGGGTGACCGCAATGACCACCCTTGAACCGGCGCCGCCATGCAGCAGGCGGACCTCTTCCACCGCCTTGTCCACGATCGACAGCGCCAGCCGGGCGCGGGTGAGCAGCGCCATTCCCGCCGCGGTGAACTCGATGCCCTTGTAGCTGCGGGTCAGCAGCGGCGCCCCGACATCTTCCTCGAGCTCGCGCAAGGCCTTGGTCAGGGCGCTCTGGCTGAGGTTCATCGCCCGCGCGGCAGCGCGAATCGAACTCGATTCCGCCACATGCACCAGTGCTCGAAGTTGATGGTCTTTCATGGGGTCGCCCAGTGTTTGCGTTGGCTCGCTGCCGGCGCAACGTATCGCCTTCCGGGGGCGGTTTCAACTGATTCTCGCGCCTGTTCGAGGTGATTCCAGATGGTGGTCATCGCGGACAATGGAATGCCTTATTTTTTATAGGGGAATCTCTAGGATGGCGGCGTACCAATTGTTCAACCCGCTTCCACTAGGAGATCGCCATGACAGCCGTTGCGGGTACGCCCTCCAGGACCCCTTCTTCGACCACCAGCGCATCCAGTGCCACCTACAAAGGCAATGACAAGCTTCTGTACGGCATCATTCTGGGTGTCATCACTTTCTGGCTCTTTGCCCAGACCACCCTGAACATCGCGCCGGACATGCAGCGGGACCTCGGTCTCGATGCAAGCATGATGAACATCGCCGTCGCCATCACGGCGCTGTTCTCAGGCATCTTCATCGTCGTCATCGGCGGTCTCGCCGATCGCGTCGGTCGTGTAAAGACCGTCCAGATCGGCTTCTATCTCAGCATCATCGGTTCGCTGCTGATTGCCATGGCACCCACGGGCGACATGGCGACGGGCTTCCTGCTCGTCGGGCGCGCGCTGCAGGGGGTGTCAGCGGCATGCATCATGCCGGCCAGCCTGGCCCTGGTGAAGAGCTACTGGGATGGTCCGGCGCGTCAGCGTGCGGTGAGCCTGTGGTCGATCGGTTCCTGGGGTGGCTCGGGCGTGTGTTCGCTGTTCGGTGGCCTGGTCACGCAGAACTTCGGCTGGCGCTACATCTTCTTCGCCTCGATCGTCGTTGCCGTCATCGGCCTGCTGATGATGAAGGGAACTCCGGAAAGCAAGGCCGAGACCAAGGGCGCCTACAAGTTCGACCTGGCAGGCGTGCTGACCTTCCTGATCGCCATGGTGGCCCTGCAGATCGTCGTGACCCAGGGTAACAAGATGGGCTGGACCAGCCCGACCATCCATGGCCTGATTGCCGCGGTGATCGTTTTCGGTGGGCTCTTCTTCCGCATCGAAAACACGATCGGTCAGCCCTTCGTCGATTTCAAGCTGTTCCGCAATCCGACCTACACCGGCGCCACCATCTCCAACTTCCTGCTCAACGGCGTTGCCGGCACCCTGCTGGTTTCGCTGCAACTGGTCCAACTCGGTGGCGACATGACCGCGCAGCAAGCCGGTGCGCTGACCCTGGGCTACGCCGTCGCAATCATCGCCTTCATCCGTGTCGGCGAGAAGCTGCTGCAGCGCTTCGGTGCGCGCAAGCCGATGATCTGGGGCTGCCTCATCACCGGTCTGGCCATCGTGCTGCTGTCGCCGGCCAACCTGTTGCTCGGCGACTACAAGATCCTCGCCATGATTGGCTACACCCTGTTTGGTGTGGGTCTGGCCTTCTACGCGACGCCTTCGACCGACGCGGCCCTCTCCGCCCTTCCGGCGGACCAGGCGGGTTCGGGCTCGGGGATCTACAAGATGGCCTCGTCGCTCGGCGCCGCTTTCGGCGTCGCGATCTCGGCAGCCATCTTCACCGCGCTCAGCGCCAGCCCCGAAAGCATCGCCTGGCTCGAAGGCGTGATTACCTTCGCGGGTCGTCAGGACAACCTCGCGGTGCGTGAGGCCGCGATCATCGCCCTGATGTTCAACGTGCTGATGGTGGTCGGCGCAATCATGTCGATCATGCTCACGATCCCGAAAGCCGGCGCGAAGAAGGCCTGAGGCGGCGTCAGCACCACCCATCCCCGCTCTGCGCGCTCCGCCGCTGGTGGCGTGTCAGGTGCAGAGCCAGCCCGGGCTGATCGTTTCAGCCCGCGAGGCCCGGGCATTTCATCTCAAGGTTTCAGATTTCGATCAGGACTCATCATGAACACGCTTTTGAATGCACTGGCGGACGATCAGGAGCAGATGAAGGTCTGGCGGCACCACATGCACCAGTACCCCGAGGTGGCGTTCGAGGAGCACAACACCGCCCGTTACATTGCCGAGCTGCTGCGCGACTGGGGCTACGAGGTCACCGAAGGCATTGGCAGGACCGGTCTGGTTGCAAGCCTGCGCTGCGGCGATGGCAACAAGTCGGTCGGGCTGCGGGCCGACATCGATGCGCTGGCCGTGGAGGAGATGATCGAAGGCGGGCACAAGAGCACCATCGCCGGAAAGTCGCACACCTGCGGTCACGACGGCCATAGCGCGATGCTGCTCGGCGCGGCCCGCTACCTCGCGCGCACCCGGGCCTTCAACGGCACCGTCAACCTCATTTTCCAGCCGGCAGAGGAGACCATGGGCGGCGCGGTGGCCATGATCAAGGATGGCCTGTTCGAGCGCTTCCCGATGGACGCCGTGTTCGGCATGCACAACATGCCGACACTGGAGCGCGGCAAGCTTTACTTCACTGCCGGGCCGGTGATGGCCGCAGTCGACAACTGGGAGATCGTCCTGACCGGCAAGGGCAGCCATGGCTCGATGCCGGAGAGAAGCATCGACCCCGTGGTGGCAGGCGCCTCACTGGTCATGGCCCTGCAGACCATCGTGGCGCGCAATGTGGGGCCGAAGGACTCGGCCGTGGTTTCGGTCGGCGCCTTCCTGGCCGGCGACGCCGGCAACGTGATTCCGCAGACCGCAACCCTGCGTCTGAGCATCTGCAGCAGCGCACCCGAGACGCGCAAGCTGGTGCTCGACAAGGTCAAAGCCATCACTGCGGCCCAGGCGGCGTCCTTCGGTGTCAGCTATGAGATTCGCGAAGGCGCGCCGGGCGCGGTGCTCGTCAATGACCCGGCGTTGACGGCCGAATGTGCGGACGTCGCGCGCGCCCTGGTGGGTGAGGATCAGGTGGTGATGCCCGGGCCCACCTTCATGGGAAGCGAGGACTTTGCCTACTATGCGCAGCAAAAACCCTGCACCTACTGCTTCATCGGCAACGGCGACACGCCGATGGTGCACCACCCGCTGTACGACTTCGATGACCGCAACCTGCCGATCGGGGCAGCGTACTGGGTGGCGCTGACGCAGCATTACCTGAGCTAAGCCCGCTGCCGGGCGCGGCCTTCGACTGCTGGGATCAGGCGCGAATCGCGTCTGCCCAGCAGTTCGGCGTTTCGTACAGCCGCACGCGCTCGAGCCGGAGGTGATTGCCGTAGGTGTCGCGGTAAGCGGGGTCGAGAATGCGAAAGGCTTCTGCCGCGAGGTTTTCGGCAGTGGGCACCACGTCGAGCACCACCGTCTTGTGGCCCGGCACGCTGGCGAGAAACTCGGTGACCAGGGTGTCGCCGCGGTAAGCGAGGAAGGCGTGGTCCCACTGGTCGACCACCCGTTCGTTGGCAATGCGCTTGACGTCGGCAAAGTCCATCACCATGCCATTGACCGCCAGGCCGTCGGCCTTGATGATCTCACCGGAAAGCGTGATCTCGATGGCGTAGCGGTGTCCGTGCAGATGACGGCACTGGCTGGCGTGATCCGGGATCCGGTGTCCGGCATCGAATTCGAGACGACGGGTGATGCGCATGGCTGACCTCAGTAAATGGGCGCGGAGTATAGCATCCCGGATGTGCCTCAGGCTCCTGTTGTATCCCGCAAGTGATTGAGCAGACGATGATTTCCGATTCCTCAAAGCGCCCGCAGGCGCTCTCCTTCCGCAACCACGACCGCGACCTGGCCGGGCTCACCTATGTCTATGCGGTGCTGTCGCGACGTGCGGGCGGCGTGTCGGTGGGCATCAACCTGAACCCCAACAATGCCTGCAACTGGCATTGCGCCTACTGCCAGGTGCCAGGGCTGGTGCGCGGCAAGGCGCCCGAGATCGACCTCGCGAAGCTCGAGGACGAGTTGCACGGATTTCTCGGGGACCTGGTTCAGGGCGACTGGATGCAGCGTTTCGTGCCCGAGGACATGCGCGTGATTCGCGACATTGCCTTTTCGGGCAATGGCGAGCCGACGAGCGCAAAGGTATTTCCCGAGGCGGTCGAGCTCGCGATCCGCCTGCGGGCGGAGTTCGGCCTTGCGGCCGAGCGCGTGCCCCTGCGCCTGATCACCAACGGCAGCCTGATGGGGCAGCCCGACGTGCTGGCGGCGGTGGGGCGCCTGGCCGAGGCAGGGGGCGAGGTCTGGTTCAAGGTCGATGCCGGCACGGCAGACGGCATCGAGCGCGTCAACGGCGTGCGGCTGGAGCCCGCCTCGGTGGCGCGAAACCTGGCGCGCTGCGCCGCGGCATGTCCGACCTGGGTGCAGACCTGCATGTTCCGCTGGGATGGGGCGGGACCCTCGGCGGTGGACATCGAGGCCTACCTCGCCCTGCTCGAGCTGGCAGATCCATCGCGTCTCGAGGGCGTGCTGCTGTATGGCCTCGCCCGTCAATCGATGCAGCCGGAGGCGTCGCACCTTTCGGCGCTGAGTGCCGAGGAGCTCGAGGCGATCGCCAGCGACATACGAAAAAAAGGGCTGACGGTTCGCGTCAGCCCCTGAACAGCCGCGCCATGCGCTCAGCGCTCCTTGCGCTTGGCGCGCGCTTCCTTCTTTAGGGTCTTGTACAACTCGGGGTTGGTTGCCTTCAGGTACTCGGCGACATCCACGTCCTCGCGCTTGACCTTGTTGATGTCGATCTGCTCGACATGCACAAGGCGCAGCAGGGCCTGAACCGGGCGCGGAATGTTACGACCACTTTCGTAACGGGAGCCGCCGCTTTGCGTGACGCCAATCTTGGACCAGAACTGCGACTGGTTCAGGCCAAGTTTCCGGCGAATTTCGCGAACATCGAGCTTTTCTGTGCTTTTCATCGCAAATTCCTCGTGGGTGGACCGGCACACGTCTCGCTGGACGAGCCGTGTGCCGGATCCGGGTCTATGTGTCACCTATGACCAAAGTCATAGGATGCGTGAAGTATAGTTCACTATTCTTTCAACATACAAAGAAGAGTTTGTTGAATTTGTTGAAGACGTGGATTACTTCACATCGTTGAGTTTCAGCCCGCGGTTGTCGAGCAAAAATTTCTGCCTTTGGATAGAATCATTGGCTTTATCCACTGGCACTTGGATACGACAATGGCACTAATAGTTCAGAAGTACGGTGGCACTTCAGTGGGAGCGCCCGACCGCATCAGGAACGTCGCGCGCAAGGTGGCGAAGTTCCGTGCGGCAGGCCACCAGGTGGTCGTGGTCGTATCCGCGATGAGCGGCGAGACCAACCGCCTGATCGCCCTGACGAAGGAGGTCGCCTCGAATCCCAGTCCGCGTGAACTCGACGTCGTCGTGTCGACGGGCGAGCAGGTGACGATCGGGCTGCTGTGCATGGCGCTCGAGGACATCGGCGTGCCGGCCAAGAGCTACACCGGCGCGCAGGTCAAGATCCTGACCGACTCGCTGCATACCAAGGCGCGCATCCTCAACATCGACGAGGCGCCGATCCGTCGCGATCTCGACGAAGGCAAGGTCGTCGTCGTCGCGGGTTTCCAGGGCGTGGACGAGAACGGCAACATCACCACCCTGGGTCGTGGTGGCTCCGACACTACCGGGGTGGCGCTGGCGGCAGCGCTCAAGGCGGACGAATGCCAGATCTACACCGACGTCGACGGCGTGTACACCACTGACCCGCGCATCGTTCCCGAGGCCCGCAAGCTCGATACCATCACTTTCGAAGAGATGCTGGAGATGGCCAGCCTCGGTTCGAAAGTCCTGCAGATTCGCTCGGTGGAATTCGCCGGCAAGTACAAGGTCAAGCTGCGCGTCCTCTCCAGCTTCGAGGATCGCGAAGGCGAGGGCACGCTCATCACCGTTGAGGAAGACAAGAACATGGAACAACCCGTCATCTCCGGCATCGCCTTCTCGCGCGACGAAGCCAAGCTCACCGTGACCGGCGTGCCTGACAAGCCGGGTATCGCCTACCAGATCCTGGGCCCGATCGCCGACGCCAACATCGACGTCGACATGATCATCCAGAACATCGGCCATGACGGCTGCACCGACTTCTCGTTCACCGTGACCCGCGGCGACCTCGCCAAGGCGCTCACCGTGCTCGAAGGCGTGCGCGCCCACATCGGTGCGCGCGCGGTCGAGAGCGACAACACCATGTGCAAGGTGTCGATCGTCGGCGTCGGCATGCGCTCGCATCCGGGCGTGGCCTCGCAGATGTTCCGCACGCTGGCCGAAGAGGGGATCAACATCCAGATGATCTCGACCTCGGAAATCAAGATCTCGGTGGCCATCGAGGACAAGTACCTCGAGCTCGCCGTGCGCGCGCTGCACAAGGCTTTCGGCCTCGACGCGGCGGCCGCATAAAGTCACTGAATCACGTTTGACCGGCAGGCGCGAACTCGCTATGATCGCGCCTTCCTGATGGAGACGTGGCCGAGAGGTCGAAGGCACTCCCCTGCTAAGGGAGCATGCGGGCTAAAACTCGCATCGAGGGTTCGAATCCCTCCGTCTCCGCCAGAGCACTTGAGCCCCTGTTGTTGAGGGGCTTTTTTGCGTCCACGGCGCACGGGGCGGCGCTCGCGCTAGCCAGATCGCCGCCTTCCACGCCTGAATCGGCGGGCGCTAGAGAAGGTCATGTGCCGTGCGGTCCAGGAGACATGGCTGTTCCTGGCGATGGCGGGGGCACTGGGGATTTTTGGGTGATGCGCACGCGACCCAGTCCCCGCTGCCGAGGGGCGACCGTATGGAGCCTAAGGGGCAATAGCCTGGAGTACGAGCGGTTTTCCTGTTAACCTGAAAATCACGAACAAGCAGGAAAACGCCATGCAATCGCTCGATCACCAGCAGCAGCTTTTCATGGTCGAGTCGGACCAACTGTATCGGGCATGGGTCGATGCCTTGCATCACGCCCGCAGTTACCGATACGGGATGCGCTGGGTGACGTCGAAAGGGCGGCAGTATCTGCTGCGGCTTCGGGACGCGCGGGGTAACGGCAAGTCGCTCGGACCACGCAACACCGAAACCGAGGCGGTGTATGCAGCGTTTATGGAGGGAAAGTCCCGTGCCGATTCGCGCCTGAAATCCCTGTCCGAGCGCATGACACGGCAAGCGCGTTTGAATCGCGCGGCACGTCTGGGGCGGCTGCCCAACATCGTTGGCGACATCCTGCTTGGTTTGGCCGCTGCGCGCATGGAGCATGATTTCTGCGTCATCGGGACGCATGCGATATACGGCTACGAGGCGATGGCCGGCGTGCATTGCCGCATGGAGTTGCTGGCCTCGGGTGATGTCGACCTGCTCTACGATCCACGCCGGCATCTGTCGATCGTTGCGTCGAAACTCGACACACAGGGTTTGCTCGGGCTGCTACGAAAAGTGGATGCGAGTTTTGCGCCGATGGACGGGTCGCCTTTTCGCGCAGCGAACGACGACGGTTTCATGGTCGATCTGGTGATCCCTGCGCGTGATCTTCGTGAGACCACCGAGGTGACATTTGGTCAGGATGACCTGGTGGCGGTCGAGGTCCCCAATCTGCACTGGCTGGTCAATGCGCCAAAGCACGACGTGGTCGCGGTCGCGGCAGATGGTCGGCCAGTGATGATGCGAGTGCCGGATCCACGCGCGTTCTCCCTTCATAAGGCGTGGCTGTCGACGCGTGCCGACCGGGAGCCGATGAAGAAATCTCGCGACCGTGCGCAAGCAGCCCTCGTCGCACAGCTCACGCTGGCCTACCTGCCCAGCTTGAAGTTCGAACCCCGAAAGCTCAGGTTTTTCAGTGCGGACATGTTGCAGCTCGCCCAGCAGACCCTGGAAGACGAGGCTGGCGTCCGCTTGCCGGGTATTGATTTCTAAGGGCGGGGCTGGTGCATGGCCGCCGGTTCTTCGTTCGAGCCGTGACGGTCGGCGAGCACGAGCAGGTTGCGCGGCGTCAGGCTGCGTTCGCAAAAGCGGCCGACCTGCACGTCGAATCCCCGCTGCTCGAGGCCGAGCGCCAGGTCAAGGACCAGCCACAGTTCCAGTGGCCGGCGAAACGCATGGCGGACGAGTTCGAAGCGCCGTACCTGGTCGCGACGCGCCCAGCCCTTGCGCTCCCAATCCGACCACGACAGATCCAGAGGCAGCCTCACCTCCTCGCGCGCGGCAAGCCGGCGGCAGAAGGCTTCGAATCCCTCCGCGTACCAGGTGGCGGGCACGGGGCGAAACGGGCGCTGCGCCTCGCCCTCGACTGCGTTGCGCAGCGCGACGAAGCCCAGCTTCCAGGCCTGGTCGCGTGCGAGGCGCTGGCGATCATGCCGCGGCGCGGTCACCACTTCGGTCACTGCCACGCGCAGGCTCGATGGGTCGAGCATCAGCCGGGCATCGCGGTTGAGCGCACGGTAGGCGCCGTCGGTGCCGAGGTGATAACAGCACGGCGCAATCCGGTAGGCCTGCGCACCGTCGTGCTCGGCGTTGCGCACCAGGCGGCGATGCAGCTCGCCGCAGGCGTGCAGGGCCAGCACCGAATGATCGCGCACATGGACACGTGAGCCCTCGTCGAGCGCATCCGCGCACACGACGTGCTGGTTCGCGCGGCTGCGGGCCGCCCCGCGCGCGGCGTCGGCGCACAGGGTGGGATCGATCTCGAGTGAGGTGACGCGCACGCCTTCGGCGAGTGCCACGCGCCGCCCCAGGTGGCCCTTGCCCGCACACCATTCAAGCGCCGGACTTGTGCACGCAGGCATGTGGCGGGCGAAGGCCTCGATCTGCGCGCGCTTGCGGCCGGGGATGCCGTCGGCGAAGCGGGCATCGCATGCGGCCAGATCGCGCGCGGGGAGCGCTGGAACGCAGGCTGCCGCGTTCAGGTCGGCCAGCGCCGGGGCATGCGCGGAGAGCCACGCGCCAAAGGCGCCCGGGTCCGCCGCGAAGCGCTCGACCGTGTCGCCGTCGAGCGCTTCCAGCGCCGTGGCCAGCTGCGGCCACTGTGCGCACCAGGGCGGGCGCGTGATGTGGAAGGGCGAGGGTCGCCACAAGGCGTCGTGCTCCATCAGCAGCGACTGGATATCGAGAAATCGGCGACGCAGGTTCATCGGGCAGCAGGTGTGGATGGAAGCTTGGGGGCGTGGCAGCTTGCGAGCACATCCTGGCCACACGCGACCGCCTTAACTTTAATTGTGTGCTCCGTTGCGCCGGCTTGGATAGGGGCGCCGCTGCAGGGCGGCGCGGCCGCGACCGGGACGGGGTCGGCCGCCTGCCCGGCCGCCGTCGTCTGGCGCCTGTCGTTCCCGGTTCCCGTTCAAGTGAATTTGGACAAAACAAATTTGTTAGAATTGAGGCCGTTGATATCGATCAGGAAGTCCGATGTGTGGAATTGCAGGTGAGTTGAGGTTCGATGGTGGCCGTCCGGATGTGGCGGCGCTCGAGCGGATGAACGACAGTCAGCAGCGCCGCGGGCCGGATGCGGCGGGGCTGCACGTGCAGGGCGCACAGGCCTGGGGCCACCGACGGCTGAAGATCATGGACCTGTCCGAGTCGGCCCAGCAGCCGATGTTCGATCCTGCGCTGGGGCTGGGCATCGTCTTCAATGGCGCGGTGTACAACCACCCGGAACTGCGGCGCGAGCTCGAGGCCAAGGGCTATCGCTTCTATTCCCATGGTGACACCGAGGTGCTGCTTAAGGCCTATCACGCCTGGGGTGAGGATTTCGTGTCGCGCCTCAACGGCATGTTTGCGTTCGCGATCTGGGAGCGCGACAGCGGCCGTGTGCTGCTCGGGCGCGACCGCCTGGGCATCAAGCCGCTGTACTACGCCGACATCGACGGCGGCCTGCGCTTCGCCTCGGCCTTGCCGGCGCTGCTCGCGGCCGGCGGGGTGAATACCGCGATCGATCCGGTCGCGCTCAATTACTACCTGTCCTTCCATGCGGTGGTGCCGGCGCCGCACACGCTGCTGGCGGGCGTGCGCAAGCTGGCGCCGGGGACCCTGATGCGCATCGAGCCCGATGGCCGCCGCAGCGAGCGCCGCTTCTGGTCGCTGGCCTATGCGCGCGATGCGGCCGACGTGTCGCGCGGCTTCGAGGAATGGACCGAGATCCTGCTCGATGGCCTGCGCACCGCGGTGAAGCGCCGCCTGGTGGCCGACGTGCCGGTGGGCGCGCTGCTGTCGGGTGGCGTGGATTCCAGCCTCATCGTCGGCCTGATGGCCGAGGCCGGGGTGAAGAACCTGCGCACCTACAACGTGGGCTTCGCCGATGTCGGCGGCGAGAAGGGCAACGAGTTCGAGTACGCCGACATCGTCGCCCGCGAATTCGGCACGATTCATGAGCGCATCTTCGTGCCCGAGCAGGAGCTGCTCACTCGCCTGCCCGAGGCCGTGGCGGCGATGAACGAGCCCATGGTGAGCCACGACTGCATCGGCTTCTATCTGCTCTCCGAGGCGGTGTCGCGCCACAGCAAGGTGGTGCAGAGCGGGCAGGGGGCGGACGAGGTGTTCGGCGGCTATCACTGGTATCCGAAGCTGGCGGGCAGCGCCGACCCGGTGGCTGACTACCTGGCCGCGTTCCGCGACCGCGACTACGACGAGTACCTTGCCACCGTGGATCCGCAGTGGCATGGCGTGGATGCCAGCGCGGCCTTCGTCGCCGCGAGCTTCAACGCCCCGGGGGCGGACGACCCGGTGGAGAAGGCGCTGCGCCTCGATACCACGGTGATGCTGGTCGACGACCCGGTGAAGCGGGTGGACAACATGACCATGGCCTTCGGCCTGGAGGCGCGCGTGCCCTTCCTCGATCACGAGCTGGTCGAGCTGGCGGCGCGCATCCCGGCGCGGCACAAGCTCGCCCACGGCGGCAAGGGCGTGCTCAAGGAGGCCGCGCGCAAGCTGATCCCGGCTGCGGTGATCGACCGCCCGAAGGGCTACTTCCCGGTGCCGGCGCTCAAGTATCTGCAGGGGCCGGTGCTCGAGACGGTGCGCGATGCGCTGTCGAGCCGGGCGGCGCGCGAACGGGGCCTGTTCCGCCGTGACTACGTGGACCGCCTGCTGGCCGCGCCGATGGCACACCTCACGCCGCTGCGTGGCTCCAAGCTCTGGCAGCTGGGCCTGCTGGAGTGGTGGCTGCAGCGCCATCTCGGCTGAGGAAGGGCGATGATCCGCAAGCATATCGCCCGCGCCCTGCGCGCGGAGCAGCGCAGCTCGCAGCTCGCACCCCATGCGTCGACAGCGGCTGCCGCCTGGCAGGCGGCCGGCGCCGAGTCCGCGCCGGCGCGCCCCGCCGATGTCGCCGTCGAATGTGGCTGGGGGCGTCTGCTGCCGGCGCAGACCTGGAAGGACTCGGCCGCGCTGTCCGCCGCGCTGCTGCAGGAGCGCCCCGGCCAGCGTGACATCGCCTTCTACGTCGAGAAGCCTCAGGTCGTCGTTGCCTGCGCTCCGCAGGCGCTCTTTCTCGACCCCTCCGACGCCTTTCGCCTCAGCCTCGCCGCCTATCGCACCCCCTCGCAAGGCCCGGGGCGGCGCGGCTTCACGGTGCGGCGCCTGCGCACGCGCTCCGACGTGGCGGCGATCAATGTGCTCTATCGCGTGCGCCACATGGTGCCGGTGGACGCGCCGGCGGTGTGGAAGGCACGCGCCAGCCGCCACATCACCTATGCACTCGCCGAAGATCGCGCCAGCGGCGAGGTCATCGGCGTGGCGATGGGGCTGGACCATGTCGAGGCCTTCGCCGACCCACAGCACGGCGCCAGCCTGTGGGCGCTCGCCGTGGCGCCGCAGGCGGCGCACCCGGGGGTGGGCGAGGCGCTGGTCCGCTACCTGGCCGAGCACTACCAGGCGCGCGGCCGCGAGTGGCTGGACGTGTCGGTGCTGCACGACAACGAGCAGGCCATCGCGCTCTACGACAAGCTCGGCTTCCAGCGCATCCCGGCGTTTGCGGTGAAGCGGCGCAATGCCATCAACGAGGCGCTGTTTACCGGCGGCGCGGGGCAGTTCGCCGGGCTCAACCCGTACGCCCGCCTGCTGGTGGACGAGGCGGTGCGGCGCGGCATCGACGCCGAGGTGATCGACGCCGAGCACGGCTACTTCCGCCTCACCCTGGGCGGGCGCAGCATCGTCTGCCGCGAGTCCTTGTCAGAGCTCACCAGTGCGGTGGCGATGAGCCGCTGCCAGGACAAGCGCGTGACGCTGAAGCTGCTCGCGGGCGCCGGCCTGGCCGTGCCGCGTCAGGCCTGTGCCGACGACGAGGCGGCCTGGCAGGCGCTGCTGGCCGACTGCGGCGCGGTGGTGGTCAAGCCGGTCGAGGGCGAGCAGGGCAAGGGCATCAGCGTCGACCTGCGCGAGGCCGCGGCGGTGCGTGCGGCGATCGGGCGCGCGCGGCAGTTCTGCGACCGCGTCATCGTCGAGCAGTTCTGCGCCGGCGAGGACCTGCGCATCGTGGTGATCGACTTCAGCGTCGTGGCCGCGGCCGTGCGCCGACCGCCGGTGGTGGTCGGCGACGGCTGCAGCACGGTGCGCGCGCTGATCGAGCGCCAGAGCCGGCGCCGGGCGGCCGCCACCGGCGGCGAGTCGCGCATCCCGCTCGACGCCGAGACCGAGCGCTGCGTTGCCGCCGGCGGCTGCAGCCTGGACACCGTGCTCGAAGCCGAGCAGCGCCTGCAGGTGCGCAAGGCCGCCAATCTGCATACCGGCGGCAC
Source organism: Thauera sp. WH-1 (assembly GCF_047806685.1). Classification (NCBI taxonomy): domain Bacteria; kingdom Pseudomonadati; phylum Pseudomonadota; class Betaproteobacteria; order Rhodocyclales; family Zoogloeaceae; genus Thauera; species Thauera sp. WH-1. The sequence continues at coordinate 1,750 of NZ_JBLQGP010000022.1, read as the reverse complement.
CATCCACGACGTCACCGCCGAACTGCACCCGACCCTGCGCGAAGCCGCCGAGCGCGCGGCACGCTGCCTGGATATCCCGGTTACCGGGCTCGACTTCCTGGTGCCGGCGGTGACGGCGCCCGACTACGTGATCATCGAGGCCAACGAGCGCCCCGGGCTCGCCAACCACGAGCCACAGCCCACCGCCGAGCGCTTCATCGACCTGCTGTTCCCGCGCACCCGGGCGGTGACGCCTGAACACGCGGCGAGCGCCGTGGGCGCGGCCGCGAACGAAGGAGAACAATAATGAACATCCCGCTCCCCCAAGCTCTGGCGCCGGCGGCGCTGCCGGCCATCGACTACGCCTATCTGGAAGAGACCCTGCTCCAGCTGCTCGCCATCCCCAGCCCGGTCGGGCTCACCGATGCGGCCGTGCGCTACACCGCGGGCCGCTTCGAGGCGCTGGGCATCCCCTACGAGATCACCCGCCGCGGCGCAATCCGTGCCACCCTGGCAGGCAGGGAGGCGCAGCCGGCGCGCGCGGTGGTGGCGCATCTGGATACCCTGGGGGCGATGGTGAAGTCGCTCAAGCCCAATGGCCGGCTGGAGATCGTGCCCATCGGCCACTGGTCGGCGCGCTTCGCCGAGGGCAGCCGGCTCACCATCTTCACCGACCATGGCCAGGTGCGCGGCACCTGTCTGCCGCTGAAGACCTCGGGCCACGCCTTCGGCGGCGAGATCGACACCCAGCCGGTGGGCTGGGAGCATGTCGAGGTGCGGGTCGACCTGGCGGCCGAGGACCGCGCCGGGCTCGCCGCCGCCGGGCTGGAGGTGGGCGACTGGATCGCCTTCGATCCGCAGCCCGAGATCCAGCCCGATGGCTACATCAACTCGCGCTACCTCGACGACAAGGCCGCGGTGGCGGCGCTGTTGACCGCCTGCAAGGCGGTGCGCGACCATGGGCTGGTGCTGCCGGTGGACGTGCATCCGCTGCTCACCATCACCGAGGAGATCGGCTCGGGCGCCTCGGCCGCGCTGCACGGCGAGATCGCCGAGATGGTGAGCCTGGACATCTCGATCGCCGCGCCCGGGCAGAACACCTCCGAGCATGCCGCGACGATCTGCATGCAGGACATGTCCGGCCCCTTCGACTACCACCTCACGCACAAGCTGATCGCGCTCGCCAAGGCGCATGGCGTCGCCCACCGCCGCGACATCTTCCGCTACTACCGCTCCGACTCGGCTGCCGCGGTGGAGGCCGGCAACGACATCCGTACCGCCTTGATCGGCTTTGGCGCCGACGCCTCGCATGCGCAGGAGCGCACCCATCGCGATGCGCTCGAGGCGCTCACCCGGCTGGTGATCGCCTACATGTGCAGCGAGCCGGTGGCGCGCCGTGACTGCCGCTCGATGGGCTCGCTCGATGGCTTCACCGAGCAGCTCTGCCCGGGCGACATGCTGGTGCCGAGCACGCCGCTGCCGGTGCCCGAGACCTTCCTTGGCGACCCCCTTGTGCAGCAGACCGACTCCGAGCGCCTGTAGCGTCCGCGGCCCCGCCCTCATATGGGGCGGACCGTCGTCATCGGTCCGCCGGCGGGGTGAGGCCGCGGTACGTTGACGTGGCAGGCGGGGTTGATCGAATCATATGTTGTGTCTTATAGAGGACTTTCGCTCCCGAGTCTTGACCCGGGCGCCATTCGATCGCATCCTTCCACGGTTCCGTACCGTCCAAGCGGTGGAAGCTTGTCAACATCCAGTCCTGAGAGTCCGA
>NZ_JBLQGP010000021.1:0-72649 GCF_047806685.1 Thauera sp. WH-1 | reverse complement strand
CCCAGCCCAGCGGCTACACCGAGCCGCTGCTGCACCGCTATCGCCAGCAGTTCAAGGCCCAGTCCGGCGGCTGATGGCATCGCGCGGCGTTGCAGAAGGGGAAGCCTCCTTCCGCAACGCCACCTTGCTCCCCAACTTCCCGCTCCAACCGCAGGCCGCACCCCCGCTTGATCAAAAACGAAGACAAGGAGACTTTTCCCAATGAATCAAACCACGCTCTCACTGCTGGCATTCCTGCCACTGGTGCTCGCCGGCGTGCTGCTGATCGGCTTTCGCTGGCCGGCGCGGCACGCCATGCCCATGGTGTATGTGATCACGGCCTTGATCGGCCTCTTCGCCTGGGACATGAGTTTCAACCGGGTGCTGGCCTCGACCCTGCAGGGCCTGATCCTGACCGTGTCGATCCTGTGGATCATCTTCGGCGCCATCCTGCTGCTCAACACCCTCAAGCACTCGGGCGGCATCGCCGCCATCCGCCGCGGCTTCTCCAACATCAGCCCCGACCGCCGCGTGCAGGCGCTGATCGTGGCCTGGCTGTTCGGCTGCTTCATCGAGGGCGCATCGGGCTTCGGCACGCCGGCCGCGGTGGCCGCCCCGCTGCTGGTGGCGCTCGGCTTTCCGGCGCTGGCCGCCGTGGTGCTGGGCATGATGGTGCAATCCACCCCGGTGTCCTTCGGCGCGGTGGGCACGCCGATCATCGTCGGCGTCGGTGCCGGCCTCGACCGTAGCGGCATCACCGCCCAGCTGGCGGCGGTGGGCGGCGACTGGGACAGCTTCTTCATGCTGATCACCGGCCGCGTCGCCATCGTCCACGCCCTGGTCGGCATCTTCATGCCGCTGATCATGGTCATGGTGATGACGCGCTTCTTCGGCCGCAACAAGTCCTGGGCCGAGGGCCTGGTGGTGGCGCCGTTCGCGATCTTCACCGCGGTCAGCTTCGGCCTGCCCTACATGCTCGCCGGCGTCTTCCTCGGCCCCGAGTTCCCGTCGATGATCGGTGCCATGGTCGGCCTGGCCATCGTCGTGCCGGCGGCCAAGCGCGGCTTCCTGCTGCCCAAGGAGAACTGGGACTTCGCCCCGCCCAAGGAATGGCCGTCCGAGTGGATGGGCAAGTTCGAGATGAAGCTCGACCAGATTGCGGGCAAGACGCCGATCTCCACGCCGATGGCGTGGGCGCCCTACCTGCTGCTGGCCGCGGTACTGGTGGCCACCCGCGTCATCCCCGAGCTCAAGGCCTTCCTGCTGAGCATCAAGTTCGGCTGGGTCGACATCCTCGGCGAGAAGGGCATCAGCGGCAACATCGAGCCGCTCTACCTGCCCGGCGGCATCCTGGTGTTCGTCGTGCTGCTGACCTTCTTCCTGCATCGCATGCACGGCCGTGAGCTGGCGAAGGCGGTGGGCGAGTCGAGCAAGACCCTGCTCGGCGCCGGCTTCGTGCTCATCTTCACGATCCCGATGGTGCGTATCCTCATCAACTCGGGCGTCAATGCCTCCGGCCTGGCCTCGATGCCGGTGGCGATGGCGCAACTGGTGGCCGACAGCGTCGGCGGCGTGTATCCCTTCTTCGCCCCCTGGGTGGGTGCGCTCGGGGCCTATATCGCCGGCTCCAACACGGTGTCCAACCTGATGCTGTCGCAGTTCCAGTTCAACACCGCCGGCCTGCTCGGCGTGTCGGGGGCGATGATGGTGGCGCTGCAGTCGGTCGGCGCGGCCGCGGGCAACATGATCGCCATCCACAACGTCGTCGCCGCCTCGGCCACCGTGGGCCTGCTCGGCCGCGAAGGCACGACCTTGCGCAAGACCATCCTGCCCACGCTGTACTACCTGATCGCCGCCGGCACCCTGGGCACGATCGCGATCTACGTGCTCGGGGTCACCGACCCGATCCACGCTGCACGCTGATCCGCAGCGCCACCGCGCGCCCGGCGTGGAGCAGGCAGCAGCCCGCCCCACGCCGGCGCACCGATGAATCGCCGACGAGTCCTTGCCCAGCGGCGGTCCATACCTTATACTCCGACGTTTTTCGCATCTACCGATCAGGAAAATCAGATGGTCGTCATTCGCCTTGCCCGTGGTGGCGCCAAAAAGCGCCCGTTCTTCAACATGGTTGTCGCCGATTCCCGCAATCGTCGTGACGGTCGCTTCATCGAGCGCGTGGGCTACTACAACCCGATCGCCTCGGGCGCCGAAAAGGGCCTCGTGGTCAACACCGAACGCCTGGCCTACTGGGAGCAGAACGGCGCCCAGCTGTCGCCGACGGTTGCCCGCCTGGTCAAGCAGGCCGCCAAGGCTGCAGCCTGATCAGCGTCTGTCTGCTGCGGCGGAACGAGGCATGATCGTACTGGGGCGCATCGTCGCCCCTTTTGGCGTTCAGGGCTGGGTCAAGATTCACCCCTTCGGTGACGACCCGGCTTCCTGGCGCAAGATGTCGTACTGGTGGCTCAGCCGCGACGACACGGCGCCGGACGCGCAGTGGAAGCAATACACGCTCAACGCGTGCCGCGTGCACGGCAAGGGGCTGGTTGCCGCGCTGGCGGAGATCCCCGACCGCAACGCGGCCGAGGCGATCGACGGCTATTACATTGCCGCGCCGCGCGAGGCCCTGCCCGCCACCGCGGAAGGCGAGTACTACTGGGGCGACCTGGTGGGCCTGGCCGTCGACAACGAAGCCGGCGAGGCACTGGGAACGGTCAGCGGACTGCTGTCGACCGGCGCGCACGACGTGCTGCAGGTGCAGGACGGCGAAGGTGAGGACGCGACCGAGCGGCTGATCCCCTTCGTCGCCGCCTACGTCCTCGATGTCGACCTCGCCGCCCGGCGCATACGGGTGAGCTGGGAAAAAGATTGGTAGACGGCGGAGCGCAGCAGGCGATGCCGCCCATGGGTTTGTCGGCGGGACTGCGTCGCTATGACGTGATCACGCTGTTCCCGGAGATGTTCGCCGCCCTCACCGCGAGCGGCATCACGCGGCGGGCGAAGGAGCGCGGGCTGTACGAGCTGGGGTTCCACAACCCCCGTGACTTCACCCACGATCCGCACCGCACGGTCGATGACCGCCCCTATGGGGGTGGGCCGGGCATGGTGATGCTGGCCGAACCGCTGGCACAGGCGATCGCCACGGCACGCAGCGCGCAGCGGAGCGCGCACGGCAGCGCCGGCCGCGTGATCTACCTGTCGCCGCAAGGTCGCAGGCTGGATCAGACGGTGGTGATGGAACTTGCTGCCGAGCCCGGCCTGGTGCTGTTGTGCGGCCGCTACGAAGGCGTCGATCAGCGCCTGATCGACCGCGAGGTCGATGAAGAACTCTCGCTCGGCGACTTCGTGCTGTCGGGCGGGGAATTGCCGGCGATGGTGCTGCTCGACGCGATCGTGCGGCAACTGCCCGGCGCATTGAATACCGCCGGTTCGGCGCAGGAAGACTCCTTCGTCGACGGCCTGCTGGACTGTCCGCACTACACGCGGCCAGAGCTGTACGAGGACCAACGCGTGCCCGAGGTCCTGTTGTCGGGCAACCATGCGGCGATCCGCCGCTGGCGGCTCAAGCAATCGCTGGGCCGCACCTGGCTGCGCCGGCCAGACCTGCTGGCGGCGCGGCCGCTGAGCAAGACCGAATTGAAACTGCTTGAGGAATTCAGGCAGGAGCAAGCCGGGGCAGACGACGTGCTGCACACGCAGTACATCTGAAGGCCCGATTACAAACGGCAGGCATCAGGTTGCGACCTGCTCTGCTGCCAGGCCGATGCCCCCAGGCAAAGGCCGATAACATAGACGGAGTTTTGCAATGAACCTGCTTCAGCAACTCGAACAGGAAGAGATGGCCCGCGTTTCCGAGGGCAAGACCATCCCCGAATTCGGTCCCGGCGACACCGTGATCGTGCAGGTGAAGGTCAAGGAAGGCACGCGCGAGCGTCTTCAGGCCTATGAAGGCGTGGTCATCGCCAAGCGCAACCGGGGCCTGAACTCCTCCTTCATCGTCCGCAAGATCTCCTCGGGCGAAGGCGTCGAGCGCACGTTCCAGACCTACTCGCCGCTGGTGGCCGGCGTCGAAGTGAAGCGCCGCGGCGATGTCCGCCGCGCCAAGCTCTACTACCTGCGCCAGCGTTCGGGCAAGTCGGCACGTATCAAGGAAAAGCTGGATTACAAGGCCGCCGCTGCCAAGCGCGCTGCCCAGCAGCAAGGCTGATTGCCGGTCCCGGCAAGACAGCGGCAAAAAAACGGGCTTCGGCCCGTTTTTTTGTGCCTGCCCCACCGCCGCCGCGTCAGCGGCGCTCGACGTAGTGCAGCATCCAGGCCGCCGCACCCAGGAAGATCAGGCTGGGAGTGAGCGCCGCCATGATCGGCGGCCAGGCGTTGATCATGCCCAGGTTGGAGAACAGGCCGTTGAGCAGATGGAAGCCGACGCCCAGCATCACGCCCATGAAGATGCGCGCACTGGCCCCGCCCATGCGGTCATGGATGAAGCCGAAAGGCATCGCCAGCGCCATCATCACCAGCGCCGCGAAGGGGTAGACCACCTTCTTCCACAGCGCGATCTCGAAGCGGTCGGCGTTCTGGTTGTTGTCCCGCAGGTGGCTGATATAGGACCACAGCTTGCCGAAGGGCATGTGCTCGGGCGCCACCATCAGCACGCTCAGCACCTCCGGCGTGAGGTCGGAGCGCCAGCCGATCTCGGGCAGCTTCTCGACTTCGGTGCGCTCACCGAGGAAGTTCGTGCGCGACACCTCAAGCAGCTTCCATTCACCCGAGCCGTCGTACACCCCGCGCTTGGCCTCGCTGATCGACAGCAATTCATAGTCCTCGCCGAAGGCATACACGCGGGCGTTGCGCATCGTGCGATCCGGCATCAGGGTGCGCACGTTGATGACGAGGCGGCCATCCTTCACCCACAGGCCCGAGCGCAGTTGCTGCGACACGGTCGCCTTGGTGGCGGTGAGCTTCCATTCCTGCGCGGCGTTCTCGGCCGGCGGCGCGATGTACTCGCCGATGGCGAAGGTAAGCACGACGAAGACGGCGCCGATGATGCCGAGCATGCGCACCAGCGTCAGGTTCGACATGCCGGCCGCCCGCATCACGGTGATCTCGGAATGCCGCGCCAGCGTCGCCAGCGCATACAGGGTGCCGATCAGCACCGCGATCGGCATCAGCTCATAGACCCGCGCCGGCAGCGTGAGCAGGACGAACACCACCGCCTGGTAGAGCGTATAGCCGCCCTTGCCCACGTCCTCGAGTTCGTTGATGAAGTCGAAGAAGGCGAACAAGCCCAGGAAGGCCACCAGCACGAGGGCCGTGGCGCCGAAGATCTCGCGCGCGAGGTAGCGCAGCAGCACGGCACTCATACCCGCCTCCGCCAGAAGGGCGAGATCGCCAGACGCTTGTAGAACATCAACGCCAGCACGCCCAGCACCACCAGATGAGGCAGCAGCAGACCGGTGGCAAAGCCGATGCGCCCTTGCGCCACCCAGGACTGGAAGACCGAGATCGCATTGCTATAGAAAAGGTACACCAGCAGCGCCACCAGCATGTTGTTGGCCCGTCCGGCGCGCGGATTGACGAAGGACAGCGGAATCGCCAGCAAGGCCAGCAACAGCGCCACCAGCGGCGCGCCGACGCGCCCGAGCAGTTCGCCCAGTGCCGGCTTCTCGGGCGCCGCCAGCAGCGCCGCCGTCGGCAGCGCGCGAATCCGCGACGGCGCGCCCACGGCCCTGGCCTGCTCGACCAGCACCTCGTAGCGCTCGAACTCCATCACCCGATACTGCGGCGTGCCGGGCTGGCCATCGTAGCGCCGGCCCTTCTCGAGCACGACGAAGCGCCGCCCTTCCTCGTCGCTGCGCAGGTAACCCTCCGCCGACACGATGACCACCAGCCCGCCGTCGCGCGTCTGCTCGCTGACGAAGACGTTGCGCACGCGACCGTCCTCGCCCGCCCCCACCTCGACGAAAAACACCCGCTGCGCGCCCGACGATTCGCGGAATACGCCGGGCGCAACACGGTGGGTGTCGTCGCGGCTCTCGAGCAACTGGCGATATTCGGCGCTCTTGAGCTGGGACCAGGGCGCCAGGTACAGCGAGCCGGCGCCGATCACCACCACCAGCGGCACGGCGAACATCAGCACCGGAGCGATCCAGGCCGTGAGCGGCACGCCGGAGGCAAACCACACCACCATCTCGCTGTCGCGGTAGCTGCGCGACAGCGACACCAGGATGGCGATGAAGAGGGTCAGCGTCAGCACCGTGGGCAGCTGCGCGAGGGCGCCAAAGCCGATCAGCGCAGCGACCGCATCGGCCGGCACGCGCCCGCCCGCCGCCTGCCCGAGCAGGCGGATGAGCACGGTGGAAATCAGGATCGCGAACAGCGCCACGAACACCGCGGCCGCCGTCTGGGCGAATTCCCGTTGCAGGGCGCGCCGGAAGATCATCGGGCGAATCTTATGAAACCGAGTTATGAAGGCGAAGGAGAAGCCCGGAGTGCGCCCGCAGCCGATGTCGTCGGGAAGCGATTTTGACGCCCCGCTCGCGTACGGGCCATAATCGCTGGCAATCCGAACCAAGCGTTTCTTAAAGGAAAAAGCGGATGGAATTTACCATAAAGACCGGCAGCCCGGCGAAGCTCAAGACCGGCCTGCTGGTACTCGGCGCCTTTGCCGGCGGCAGGCTGCCGGCGCTCACCGCGGCGGTCGATGGCGCCGCCGAAGGCCGCATCGCAGCCCTGATCAAGCGTGGCGATCTCGACGACAAGGCCGGCGCCACCCTGCTCATGCCCGAGCTCGCCGGCACCCACGCCGAGCGCGTGCTGCTCGTCAGCCTGGGCAAGGAAGACGAGTTCAGCGACAAGGCCTACCGCGACGCGCTCGCCGCGGCAGCCAAGGCGCTCGCCGCCAGCGCCGCCAAGGACGCGGTGCTGACCCTGGCCGACGTCGAGCTCGCTGGCCGCAGCCAGGCCTGGCGCCTGCAGCAGGCCGCCCGCCTCCTCGCCGACGGCGCCTACCGCTTCGACGCCCTCAAGTCCGACAAGGACAGGAAGGACAAGAAACACCGCGGTGTGAAGAAGCTCGCCATGCTCGTCAGCACCGAGCTGAGCGCCGAACTCGACACCGCCGTGCTGCGCGGCCACGCCGTCGCCACCGGCATGGCGCTGGCCAAGGACCTGGGCAACCTGCCGGGCAACATCTGCACCCCCACCCACCTCGCCGAGACCGCCGAGGCGCTGGGCAAGCAGTACAAGTTCGACGTCGAGGTGCTCGAGCGCGCCGACATGGAAAAGCTCGGCATGGGCTCCCTGCTGTCGGTGGCGCGCGGCTCGCACCAGCCGCCCAAGTTCATCGTCATGGAATACAAGGGCGGCAAGGCGAAGGCCAAGCCGATCGTGCTGGTCGGCAAGGGCATCACCTTCGACACCGGCGGCATCTCGCTCAAGCCCGCCGCCGAGATGGACGAGATGAAGTACGACATGTGCGGCGCCGCCAGCGTGCTCGGCACCTTCAAGGCGATCGCGCAGATGGGCCTGCCGATCAACGTCGTCGGCCTCATCCCTACCACCGAGAACATGCCCGGCGGCGCAGCCACCAAGCCCGGCGACGTGGTCACCTCGATGTCGGGCCAGACCATCGAGGTGCTCAACACCGACGCCGAGGGCCGTCTGATCCTGTGCGACGCGCTGACCTACGCCGAGCGCTTCAAGCCCGAGTGCGTGATCGACATCGCCACCCTGACCGGCGCCTGCGTGGTCGCGCTTGGCAAGATCCCGAGCGGCCTGCTCGCCAATGACGACGAGCTCGCCGCCGAGATCCTCAAGCGCGGCACCGAATCCGGCGACCGCGCCTGGCAGTTGCCGCTGTGGGACGAGTACCAGGAGCTGCTCAAGAGCAACTTTGCCGACATGGGCAACATCGGCGGCCGCTACGCCGGCACCATTACCGCGGCCTGCTTCCTGGCGCGCTTCACCAAGGCCTACAAGTGGGCACACCTCGACATCGCCGGCACCGCCTGGGTGTCGGGCGACGCCAAGGGCGCCACCGGCCGCCCGGTGCCGTTGCTGTCCGAGTTCCTGATCGGCCGCACGCACGGCAGTTCGAGCTGAGCGGCGCCCGTACCGCGGCTTGCATGAACACCCGCGTCCACTTCTATCACAACACGCCCGACCGCCTCGCCCTCGCCGGCGAGCTGGTCGGGCGGGCGCTGGAGCGCGGGCGCAAGGCCGCGGTGCGGCTGCCGGACGCCGCCAGCCTGAAGCGCTTCGACCAGTTGCTGTGGACACGGGAGGCCCTGTCCTTCCTGCCCCACGTGCCAATCGACTCCCCGCTCGCGGCCGAGACGCCGGTCGTGCTCGCCGCCGCCGGCGGCGACGAGGCCTGGCCCCATGCCGACATGATGTTCAATCTCGCCGACGACGTCCCGCCGGGTTTCGATCGTTTTCGCCTGCTGGTCGAGATCGTCGGCCAGGCCGAGGCCGACAGGCTGCCTGCACGGGCGCGCTGGGGCACGTACAAGCAGCGCGGCTGCGAGCTCAAGGCCTTCGACGCCGAACTGAGGGTCGCCCTGTGAGGCCGCAGGCATGAGAGAGTGGCCCGCCTTGCCGCCCGACGACGAGCTCACTCGCGCCGACGACCTGCTCAACCAGGCCGATGCCCTGCTGCGCCGTCACCACCAGAGCGACCAGCCCGCACCCGCGAGCACCGACGACTGGGCCCCGGGCACCGAGCTCGATGACGACGACCTGCCCATCCTCACCGAGGTGGTCGACGACTTCGAGCTGCCGCATCCGCTGCCGCCGACCGCGGTGCGCGCGCCGACCGGCTTCGAGCGCCCGCCCGCGCCGGAAGCGACCGCCGCCGCCGCGCTGGCCGCGGCGAGCACACCCAGCCCCGCCGCGCTGCACGACGCCCTGTCGGCGAAGCTGGCCGAGCGCCTCGTCGAGCTCGACACCGAGATCGCGCGTGAGATCGGCAACTGGGTGGCGATGGAGATGCCGCAGATCCTTGCACGCGAGCTCGACCAGCTCGCCAGCCGCGTGCAGGCCGAAATGCAGGCCCACCTGCGTGCCACCCTGCTGCCCGCGCTGTCGGCCCGCGTCGGCAGCCTGCTGGACCACAAGGCCACCCCGCACGAGGAGCCTGACCGGCCTTCGGACGACTGACGGAGCGGCCTTCGCGCAAGCCTCGCGCGCCCTACTTGCCGTACATCAGCCCCGGCAGCCAGGTCGCGATCGCCGGGAACACCACCACCAGCGCCAGCGCCAGCACCTGAATGGCGAGGAACACCAGCGACGAGCGGAAGATCGTCGCCATTCTGATCGAGGCCGGCGCCACGCCGCGGATGTAGAACAGCGCATAGCCGAAGGGCGGGCTGAGGAAGCTCATCTGCATGTTCACCAGATACAACACCCCGAACCACACCAGCACCTGGTCCGGGCTCGGTCCGGGCAGGCCGAACAGGCCGTCGAAGGTGAGCTGCTTGATGATGGGCACGAAGATCGGCACCGCCAGCAGCAGGATACCCACCCAGTCGAGGAACATGCCCAGGATCACCAGCAACACCATCATCAGCAGCAGGATGCCGTAGGGCGACAGGCCGGTGCCGAGCAGGGTCTCGGTGATGAAGGTCTGGCCGCCCTTGAGGATGTAGAGGCCGACGAAGATCGACGCCCCGAAGATGATCCACAGCACCATCGCGGTCGCCTTCACCGTCGACAGGCTGGCGCCGAACAAGCCCTCCAGCGTCAGCCGCCGGTGCAGCAGGGCGACGATCATGGCGCCGAAGGAGCCCAGGCCGGCCGCCTCCACCGGCGTCGCGATGCCGGTGAACAGCAGCCCGAGTACGGTGACGACGAGCGCGATCGGCGCGATCAGCCCGCGCAGCAGCCTGACCTTGGCGGCCAGACCGATACGCTCGGCCACCGGCACCGCCGGCCCCACCGCCGGGTTCAGGTAGGCGCGCAGCAGCACATAGGCGATGTACAGGCCCGACAGCATCAGGCCCGGCATCACGCTGCCGGCGTAGAGCTCGCCCACCGACTGCTGGGCCACCACCGCGTACAGGATGGCGAGGATCGACGGCGGGATCAGCACGCCGAGCGCGCCGCCCGCCATGATCGAGCCGAGCGCGACCTGCTCGTCGTAGCGGCGCTTGAGCATTGCCGGCAGCGCGATGATGCCCATGGTGACGATCGCCGCGCCGACCACGCCGACCATCGCCGCCAGGATCGTCGACGCGAGGATGGTCGCCACCGCCAGCCCGCCGCGCAGGCCGCCCATCCATTGGTACACGGCGTCGAACATCTCCTCGATCAGCCCCGCGCGCTCGAGCATGGTGGCCATGAAGATGAACAGCGGGATCGCCGCCAGGTCGGGGTTGGTCATCATCGGGAAGATGCGGCTCGGCACCATGTTGAGCATGGCCGCATCCCCCACCAGGTAGAGGAAGACCACGCCCAGGCCGCCGGCAACGAAGGCCAGCGGCAGCCCTGCCATCAGCAGCACGAACAGCGAGCCGAACATGATCCAGGTCAGCGGGCCCATGTCGACGTTGCCGAGCACGCCCTGCAGGCGGAACAGGAAGTAGTCCTCGCCCCAGGGGTCGTAGAAGGCGATGTTGACCGCCTCCACCGCCATCACCACGGCGAGCAGCAGGGCGAGCCCGTAGACGGTGTAGCGATAGGCGGGGCGCCCTCCCCTGGCCTGGTCAGCAACGGTGCGCTGCATCTCAGTGGTGCTCCTGACAGGCGCGCTCGAAGCGGCGGATGTCCTTGATCAGATGGGAAATGCCGGCCAGCAGGATGAGCACCGCGCCCAGCACCAGGGTCGCCTTGACCGGCCAGTACTGCACCTGCCAGGTCTCCAGCGAGCGCTCCCCCATGTTGTAGCTGTCGCTGAAGAAGCGCCAGCCGGTGGAGATCATCACCAGCACGAAGGCGAAGAAGAAGACCGAGGTGATCACATCGACCGCGCCGCGTGCGCGCGCCGAGAGCTTGGTGTAGATCACATCGACGCGGACGTGCGCGCCATGCAGCAGGCCGTAGGCGCCGGCGATCACGTACTGCATGCCGAACAGCAGATAGCTGCTCTCATGCACCCAGATCGTGGGCTGGTTGAAGGCGTAGCGCATGACCACCTCGTAGGTGTAGGCGAGCACCGCATTGACGCTCCACAGCGCCACGAACATGCCGGTGCGATCGCTCAGCCAGTCGACCGCGCGCTCGAAGGCGCTCGCCCCCTCCTCGTGCTTGACCGCCGGCAGCACGCCCTTTGCGCGGGCAGCGACGATCAGCAGCAGCGGCATCACCGCCAGCCAGCCCCAGTAAGCCCAGTGGGGCATGACGAAGCCGAATCCCTTGAGCTCGTACATCCTGTCCCGCTCCGCAAATGAAGCGGGTCGGCCCCGCAGGCCGACCCGGCACCCCGACAGCTCAGAGCGACTGGCCCTTGAGATCGTCGTCCGTCACATAGCCGAGCAGGTCGTTCTTCATGAACTCGAGCTGCATCTTGAACACGCGTCCGGCGTCCGCATCCTTCTTCGCCCAGTTGAACCAGATCGGGATCGCCGCCTTGCGGAATTTCTCGATGTCGTCCGGCCCCATGCGCGACACCTCGCAGCCCGCCTCGCGGAACTTGGTCATCGCCGCCATGTTCGCCTTCTGGATCTCCACGAAGTGCGTCACCGAGTAGGTGCGGACCTGGTCCTCGACCAGTTGCTGCATCTTCGGGTTCAGGCGACGCCAGGCGCCCATGTTGATGGTGAGGTCCATCAGGTCGACCGGCTGATAGACGCTCATCGTGCCCGGCGGCCCGAACAGGATGTACTTGGTGACCTGATGGAAGCCGAGGTCGTAATTCACCGCTGGCCCCACGTAGTCGGCGGCGTCGATCGTGCCCTTCTCCAGCGCCGGGAAGATGTCCGAACCAGGCAGCGCCACGGTCGAGCAGCCGAAGGCCTGGAACACCTCGGCCACCATGCCGCCCGGCAGGCGGATCTTCTTGCCCTTGAGGTCATCGACCGAGCGGATCGGCACCTTGGAGTGGATGATGTTGGCGTCGTGGTGGATGGGGCCGACGAAGTACAGGCCCTGCTTGGCGTAGATCTCGCGCGCCATCTCGAGCATCCCCAGGCCGTAGTACATCGTGTCCCACTGCGCCGGCTGGTCCGGCCCCATCGGATACACGGTGGCCGGGATCTTGCCCGCCCAGTACAGGGTGAAGGGGTTCATGCCCTGCAGCACGCCGCTGCGCACCGCATCGAACAGCGAGTTGTTGTCGGCCGCCACGGCCTTCGCCGGGAAGGGCTGGATGGTCAGCTCGCCGCCCGACTTCTCCTTGAAGCCGTTGCACCAGGTCTCGAACAGGCGGTAACCGGTGGTGCCCGCATCCCACACCGACTGCACCTTCCAGGTCGTGCCCGCCTGGGCCTGCGCATTGCCGATGAAAGGGGCGCTCACCAGCGCGCCGGCGGCGGTGGTCTTGAGCATGTCGCGTCGCGTGAATGTCTTGCTCATGGTGTCTCCTTCCCTCTTCGTGGTGAATGTCGTGCAAGCGTCACTTATTCCTGCAGCGCAGCAATCAAGCTGCCGAACCTCCCTGCCACAAAGCCGCCGCCTGCGCTCGAAGTGACTCCGAGAGATGCCTAGGGAATTCCCCAACATCGCCCGGATGCGCTACATACGGGAAAACCCGCAGGACTTCCGCCCCCATCAGGCAGTGGCGTCAGCGCATCTTGCCCCCATTCAAATGGCCCGCAAACCCTGCATAAGGAATATCGCTTATGCTTCTACGGAATTAATAATCCGGCATCTGCCGCGCCCATGCCATGGACAAACTGACCGGCCTGCAACTGTTCATCCGCCTCGTCGAAAGCGGCAGCTTCTCGCGCACCGCACGGGACATGAAGCTCTCGCAACCGACGGTGACCAAGCACATCGCCGCGCTCGAATCGCGCCTCGGCGGGCGCCTGCTCAACCGCAACACGCGCGGCATGCGGCTGACCGAGGCCGGCGCGCTGTATTACGAGCGCTGCAAGATCATCGAGCGCGAGCTCGAGGCCGCCGACCGCCTGGTCACCAACCTGGGCGAGGACATCTCTGGCCCCTTGCGCATCGCCTGCCCGGCCGGCCTCGGCCGCCACGTCATCTTGCCGCTGGCGCGCGAGTTCATGGCGCGCAACCCGGGCGTGCGCTTCGACCTGCAGCTCGACGACCACACCCTCAACCTGCTCGAGCATGGCATCGACGTCGCCGTGCGCATGGGGCGCCTGGCCGACTCCGCGCTGGGCAGCCGCCAGCTCGGCCGCAACCCCTGGGTGACGGTGGCGAGCCCGAGCTACCTCGAGCGCCAGGGCATGCCCGTCAGCCCGCACGAGCTCGCCACCCACGACTGCCTGGTGTACAGCAGCGTGCAGGGCGACCAGCGCTGGCACTACCGCGCGGCGGACGACAGCGCGGTGGCGGTCGCGGTCAGCGGCCCGCTACGCACCAACGACATCGACTCCATCCTTGCCGCCGCGCTCGCGGGCATGGGCATCGCCGCCCTCCCCGCCTATCTCGCCCGGCCCGCCATCGTGCGCGAGGCGCTGGTCCCGCTGCTGCCCCACCACACGCTGCCCGGGCAGCAGATGCACGCGGTCTATCCTTCGCCGCGCCTGGTGCCGACCAAGGTGCTGGCCTGGATCGAGTTCCTGCAGAGTCTTTTCGGCGACCCGAACTGGGTCACACGCGACTGGGCGCTGGCGACCCCGCGCTGAGCGCCTCGCCCATCCCGTGCGCGCACACGGGCCGCAGCGACGCATCCGCTATAATCCGCGCTTTGCCTTCACGCGCTAAAGACACCATGGAACTGGCCAAGAGCTTCGAGCCCGCCGACATCGAACGTCGCTGGTACCCGGAATGGGAATCCCGCGGCCATTTCGACGCCGGGCTCGACACGTCGAACCCCAACGCCTTCTGCATCCTGCTGCCGCCGCCCAACGTCACCGGCACGCTGCACATGGGGCACGGCTTCAACCAGACGCTCATGGACGCGCTCACGCGCTACCACCGCATGCGCGGCGACAACACGCTGTGGCAGCCGGGCACCGACCACGCCGGCATCGCCACCCAGATCGTCGTCGAGCGCCAGCTCGACGCCCAGGGCATCTCGCGTCACGACCTCGGCCGCGAGAAGTTCCTGGAAAAGGTGTGGGAGTGGAAGGAGTACTCGGGCGGCACCATCACCCGCCAGATGCGGCGGCTCGGCACCAGCCCGGACTGGAAGCGCGAGCGCTTCACCATGGACGAGGGCCTGTCCCGGGTCGTCACCGAGACCTTCGTTCGCCTGTACAACGAAGGCCTGATCTACCGCGGCAAGCGCCTGGTGAACTGGGACCCAAAGCTCGGCACCGCGGTATCCGACCTGGAAGTGGTGTCCGAAGAAGAGGACGGCAAGCTCTACCACATCCTCTACCCCTTCTCCGACGGCCCGATCGGCGAGCTGCGCGGCCTGACGGTGGCCACCACCCGCCCCGAGACCCTGCTCGGCGACGTCGCGGTGATGGTGCACCCCGAGGACGAGCGCTACGCGCAGCTCATCGGCAAGACCGTCGAACTGCCGCTGACCGGCCGCCACATCCCGATCATCGCCGACGACTATGTCGATCGCGAGTTCGGCACCGGCTGCGTCAAGGTCACCCCGGCGCACGACTTCAACGACTACGCGGTGGGCGGACGGCACAACATGCCTTGCATACGCATCTTGGCGTTGGACGGGACCATCATTTCCCCCACCACCGTCAGATCTGCTAAGGAGATTTTCTGGAACTACGATGCGTACGACGAAGAGGAGCGTCCTATCCACGCAGTCCTCTACGACTTGATGGCGGAGTGCTCAAAGGCTTCTTCAATTGATGAGGCCGTATCTCTGGTAATTCCGCCTAATTACCAGGGGCTCGACCGTTTTGATGGACGCAACGCGATCGTTGCAGATCTGGAAACCGCCGGCCTGCTGGTGGAAGTCAAGGCGCACAAGCTGCAGGTGCCGCGTGGCGATCGCACCGGCGTGGTGATCGAGCCGATGCTCACCGACCAGTGGTTCGTCGCCATGAGCAAGCCGGGCGCGGACGGCAAGTCGATCACGCAGAAGGCGCTCGAGGTCGTCGCCTCGGGCGAGATCCGCTTCTACCCCGAGAACTGGATCAATACCTACAACCAGTGGCTCAACAACATCCAGGACTGGTGCATCTCGCGCCAGCTGTGGTGGGGCCACCGCATCCCCGCCTGGTATGACGACGAAGGCCGCATCTACGTCGCCCAGAGCGAGGAAGTGGCCATCGCCCACTGGAAGGCCGACCTCGAAGTCGAGATCGCCGGCCTCCAGGCCGAGGTCCAGGCCCGCCAGCGCCAGGGCCAGACGGCCGAAAGCTATCCCGAGCTCGCCGAGCGGCTGTCGGTCCTGCACGCGCGTCATGAGGAAGGCCGCCTGCGCCAGGAAGAGGACGTGCTCGACACCTGGTATTCCTCGGCCCTGTGGCCCTTCTCGACGCTGGACTGGACCGCCGAGTGGCCCGAGAAGAGCAACGACGCGCTCGACCTCTATCTGCCCTCGACCGTGCTCGTCACCGGCTTCGACATCATCTTCTTCTGGGTGGCGCGCATGGTCATGATGACCAAGCACATCACCGGCAAGATCCCGTTCAAGCACGTCTATGTGCACGGCCTGATCCGCGATGCGGAAGGCCAGAAGATGTCGAAATCCAAGGGCAACGTGCTCGACCCGATCGACCTCATCGACGGCATCGCCCTCGACGAGCTGGTCAAGAAGCGCACCTATGGCCTGATGAACCCCAAGCAGGCGCAGAGCATCGAGAAGAAGACGCGCAAGGAATTCCCCGACGGCATCCCCGCCTTCGGCACCGACGCGCTGCGCTTCACCTTCGCCAGCCTGGCCAGCCCGGGCCGCGACATCAAGTTCGACCTCGCCCGCTGCGAGGGCTACCGCAACTTCTGCAACAAGCTGTGGAACGCCACCCGCTTCGTGCTGATGAACACCGAAGGCCAGGACTGCGGCCTGGGCGATCACGGTGCCGACCAGTGCGTGCCCGGCGGCTACCTCGACTTCTCCTTTGCCGACCGCTGGATCGTCTCCCGCCTGCAGCGCACCGAGGCTGAGGTGGCCGAACACTTCGCCGCCTACCGCTTCGACCTCGTCGCGCGCGCGGTGTATGAGTTCGTGTGGGACGAGTACTGCGACTGGTATCTCGAGCTCGCCAAGGTGCAAATCCAGAGCGGTACGCCCGAGCAACAACGCGCCACCCGCCGCACGCTGCTGCGCGTGCTCGAGACCGTGCTGCGCCTCGCGCACCCGCTGATCCCCTTCATCACCGAGGAGCTGTGGCAGACGGTGGCGCCGCTCGCCGGGCGCAAGGACGGCGACAGCATCATGCGCGTGCGCTACCCGCAGGCCGACCTGGGCCGCATCGACGAGGCCGCCGAGGCCAGAGTCGCCGAACTCAAGGCGATGATCTACGCCTGCCGCAACCTGCGCGGCGAGATGAACATCTCCCCCGCCCAGCGCCTGCCGCTGGTGGCCGCGGGCGACAAGGCGGCGCTGGCGGTGTATGCGCCCTACCTCGCCGGCCTGGCCAAGCTGTCGGAGGTACAGGTGGTCGACGAGATCGGCGCCGAGGAGCTCGCGCCGGTGGCGGTGGCCGGCGAAACCCGCCTGATGCTGAAGGTGGAGATCGACGTTGGCGCCGAGCGCGAACGCCTCAAGAAGGAGATCGTCCGTCTCGAGGGCGAGATCGCCAAGGCTGAAGGCAAGCTCGGCAACGCCAGCTTCGTCGACCGCGCCCCGGCCGCGGTCGTCGCCCAGGAGCGCGAGCGCCTGGCAGGCTTCAAGGCCACGCTCGACAAGCTCAAGCCGCAGCTGACCAAGCTGGGCGGCTGACGCCGGGCGCGCACAACGCCTGCGCCCCCAACAAAAAACGGGCCGCGGCCCGTTTTTTTGTTGCGGGCGCCGCGATCGCGCCGGCTTGTCGCGACCTACTTGCGCTTGAGGTAGAACTCGAAGGACTTGTCAGCCGTCTCGGTCTGGCCCACCAGCTCGTTGCCCGTCTGCCGTGCGAAGGCCTGAAAATCCTTGACCGAGCCAGGATCGGTGGCGAGCACGCGCACGACCTGACCGGACTGCATCTCGGCGAGCATCTTCTTCGCGCGCAGGATCGGCAGGGGACAGTTCAGCCCACGAGCATCCACTTCCTTGTCGAAATTCATCCTTTGTCCTCTGTCCAGGGTTCTGTTCGGGCCCATGATTCTAATGGATGCCGCCATACGCCGAAAGGCGCGCACCGCCCTTGCCGAGCAGCGCTGGCGGCCAGGCGCAGCACGGCAGACCCCTCAGGGCAGCCGCCACGCTCAGCGCTCGCGCCGCTCCTCGAGCAGGCGCTGCTGCAGCTCGCGCAGCCGCGCATCGACGGCCGACAGCTCGTAGAAATCGCCGTCGCCCGCCCGCCGCGCGATCTCGAGCTGCTCGATCGCCGCCGGCAGGCTGCCGCGCAACACGTAGACCTCGGCCTGGGCCCGATGCTGCGCGGTGCGCCGGCCCAGCTCGGCATTGGCGCGCGACAGCAACTGCCACAGGCGCGGGTCGGCGCTGCGGGTGTCGATCATGCGCCGCACCCCCGTCGCCGCCTGCTCGGCCTGACCGCCCTGGATGCGCGCCTCGGCAAGCAGGTAGACCAGGCTGCGATGAGCGGGAAACTGCTGCTGCGCGGCCTCGAGCGTGCGGATCGCAGCCGGGGCCTGCCTGCGCGCCAGGCTGATCTCGGCCGCGAGCGAGGCCAGCCAGGGCGAAGGCGCCGCGCGCGCGCGCAAGGCCTCGATCTGCCGCGCCGCCTCGTCGGCCCGCCCCGCACGGAGCAAGGCCCGCGCCAGGCCGTAGGCGACGGCCTCGTCCTGCGGGCTGCGGGCGAGCAGGTCCTCCATGTCGCGCACCGCATCCGCCGGCTGGCCGGCGCTGGCCCGCAGCTTGGCGCGCACGTAGCCGAAATCGGGCGAATCCAGCACCTGGCGATAAGGCATCGCGGTGACGCGGTTCTCCATGTCGGCAATGCGCTCGGTGGTCAGCGGGTGGGTACGCAGATAGGCCGGCGCGTTGTTCTCGTACATGCGCGTGGCGCGCTGCAGGCGCTCGAAGAAGCTCGGCATGCCGCGCACGTCCAGCCCGGCGCCATGCAGAGTCTCGAGGCCCACACGGTCGGCCTCGCGCTCGAAGGCCCGGGTGTAGCCGAGCTGCGACTGGATCGCGCCCGCCTGGCCGGCGGCGATCGCCGCCTGGCTCACGTCCGAGTTGCTGCGCGCGGCCAGCACCGCCACCAGCAGCGAGGCCACCATCAGCATGGCCGACTGGCTCTGCTTGCCGACGATCTGCGCGATGTGGCGCTGGGTGACGTGGGCGATCTCGTGCCCCAGCACCGACGCGAACTCGGACTCGGTCTGCGCCGCCAGCAGCAGGCCAGTGTGCACGCCGATGTAACCGCCCGGCAGCGCAAAGGCGTTGAGCGTGGGGTCGCGCACGACGAAGAAGTCGAAGTCCTGCGCCGGATTGTTGCTGGCTGCCGCCAGCCGATGGCCGAGGCGATTGACGTATTCCTCGACCTCGGGATCGTCCAGATAAGCGGCATCGCGCCAGCGGATCTGGCTGATGATCTGCTCGCCGATCCGGCGCTCGGCGGCGGGGGAAAGCTCGGACGCCGCGACGTCGCCCAGATCGGGCAGATCGTAGGCAAGTACAGGCAGAGGCGCTGGCAGGGCCAGCGCCAGGCTGAGCAGCAGGGCAAGAGGTCGGCGCATCATCGGGTGCTATGATACCCGCCGATCCGAACCCGTTCCCCTGCCCGATGTATCGGTGTGTTCTGCCGTCCCGCCCTGGCACTCACGCGGCACACATCGCGCTCGGCCCCTGCCCTGCAGAGGTCTCATGAATGCACAAGCCCCCTCCCCGCTGACCCACTTCGACGCCGACGGCCAGGCCCACATGGTCGACGTCGGCGCCAAGGTCGAAACCCGCCGCGTGGCGGTCGCCACCGGCCGCATCACGATGCGCCCCGAGACCTTCGCGATGGTGAAATCGGGCAGCGCGCAGAAGGGCGACGTGCTCGGCATCGCGCGCATCGCCGCCATCCAGGCCTCCAAGCGCACCAGCGAGCTGATCCCGCTGTGCCACCCGATTCCGCTCACCCGGGTGGCGGTGGACTTCGAGCCCGACGAGGCCGGCTCCGCCATCCAGTGCACCGTGACCGCCGAAACGGTCGGCCGCACCGGGGTGGAGATGGAAGCGCTGACGGCGGTCAACGTGGGACTCCTCACCATCTACGACATGTGCAAGGCGGTCGATCGCGGCATGCGCATGGAGGGCATCCAGTTGACGGAGAAGCTGGGCGGCAAGTCGGGGCACTGGAAGGCCTGATCTGTCGGCCGAGGCGATCCGGCTCGGCCGACAGCTCGCCCCCTACTCGCCGAGCCGGAGTCCGCCCGCTGAACCGGCAAACGGGTGTCGATCTGGCCCCACCCCGATCAGGTCGGAGCCTTGATCAACCGAGGAGGTACTTCCAGACGTCGTCGCGGGCGCATTGAATCTTCGCATCGATTGACATCAACCCGCGCCGCTCGGCAGGCATGGTCAATGGCCGGTTCCGCAGCCATCCCGTATGAGCTCACGAACCCTGCGGTGCGCTGCATGAACAGACTGGATTCACCGGCGGTGGTGATGGCGCCGCAGAACGCGGCCGTACGGCGGGCAATGGCCGGCCTGTCGCTGTCAATGTTGCTGTCCTCGCTGGGCACCAGCATTGCGAACGTAGCCCGGCCGATGTACGGCCGGTCGCGATCCCGCGGACGGCCTTCGACACGACGGGCGTCGTCGTACTCGCGCTGACGCGGCCGCCTATGCGTTGGCGATGACGATCAACAAGGGCAGTTCTAGGCTCCTCAACGGCATGCTGCTCCTGACGGCCATCGTCGGTGGCGGCCTGTTCGTGTGGCGCGAAGCGCGGACACAAGCACCGCTGCTGCGGCTGACCCTGTTCCGGCAGAGGCCGCTCAGCGCCGGGTTTGCAATGAGCGCCCTCGTCACTGCGGTGGTGATGGCAACGCTGGTGGTCGGCCCGTTCTATCTCGCCAGTGCGTTCGAACTGGATGCGGCGCGGGTCGGTCTGGTGATGTCGTCCGGCCCCCTCGTGGCCACGCTGTCGGGCCTGCCTGCCGGCCGCCTGGTGGATCGCTTCGGTCCCCAGCGCATGGCCGTTGCCGGCCTGGTGGCGATGCGGCTGGGTGCCTTCACACTGCCTCGCCTGTCCGCCGGCTTGGGCTTGCCCGGCTATGTCAGCGCGCTCGCCTTCTCCGTCGCCGGTGCTTTCGTCCTGACCGCACTGGTCATTGCCGTCCGCTCGAGCGCCGCAGCGTAGCGTCGTTAGCCCGTGCGCACCACGGATTCGAGGACGACCAATGGCCGGGATCGTCGGCTGCTATCTGCCCTGGCTCGTGTTGAAGCAGGGCAGGAGTGCCTGGCTGCTCGTGCCCGCAGCGCTGTCGCTGGCCGCCTTCGCCTGGTTGCTGACGCTACACCCGACGGCGGCCGGGCGAACCTATGCTGCTTACGGTGGAATGTACATCGCGGTCGCCTTGGTGTGGCTTCGCGTCGTGGATGGCATTGCACTGACCCGCTGGGATATCGCAGGCGCCGGCGTCGCGCTTGCCGGCATGGCCATCATTGCGCTGCAACCGGCTTCCTCTCCCTGAAAGGATGACTGTTGCTGCTGCCCGAGGCCGCCGAGGCCAACGTCTCAGCCCGACCCTTATGGAAAGCTTTCCGTAAGGGTCGGCTGCCGTCAGCCACCCGTGGCAACCTGCTGCCCCCTCCAAACCAGGGCACCCAGCCCGTCTGGGGCCATTTGGGTTCGATGGCCTAGCCCCCGACCTGGCAAGCCGTCGAGCCTGAAGCCTGCGGGCAACGCGGCGTCTACCCCGCCGTTGCCAGCAGGCTCGCGTTGCCACCCGCCGCGGTGGTGTCGATGCACAGATGGCGTTCCACCACGTAGCGTTCCGGCGCGATGGTCTGGGTCTCGAGCGGTACGATGGCGCCGTCGCGCCTGGCGAGCGCGATGCGCAGCTCGCGAGTCCAGTCGCTGGCGCCCGCCGCGGCCACCGCCGCGATCCCCCGGACCGCGCCCAGCGTCTCGGCGGTGACGACGCCGTCGAGCGCGGCGACCGGCGCCCCGGCATCGATCAGCGGGCGCACGGACTGCTTCACGTCCGGCGCGACGAGCACAGCGGCGCAGCCCGCACCGAGGGCCTGCACCGCCTGGGCAAGCGCGATCTCCGGGGTGGGCCCGAGGCAGAGCACGGGCCCCTTCGGATACAGCGACAAGCGATTGCTCTCCCCCGTCGGCCCTGGAAGCGTCTGCGGCGTCATGTCGAAGGCCGCGGTCTCGTTAAGGGCCTTGCGGATCAGCCCGCCCTTGCCACTCAGCGTCTTGCGCAGCACCGCGACGCGATCGGGTCGCGCCGCCCAGTTGCTTGCGTCCAGCCCGTCGAGGGCCGACTGGAGCTCCCCGAGTGGCACGGCCCTCCCCTTTGGCGCGTCGTGCTGCTCGACGGCGGCCGTGCGGCGGAAGCGGGTGACGTAGTGCGGGCCGCCGGCCTTGGGCCCGGTGCCTGAAAGGCCCTCGCCGCCGAACGGCTGGGAGCCGACGATGGCGCCGATCTGGCTGCGGTTGACGTAGACGTTGCCGACATGCAGACGCTCGACGACCTGCTGCACGCGGTCGTCGATCCGGGTATGCAGTCCGAAGGTCAGCCCGAATCCCCTGGCATTGATTGCGTCGACCACCTTGTCGATGTCGCGTGCCTTGAAGCTGGCCACGTGCAGCACGGGGCCGAAGATCTCGCGCTCGAGATCCTCGATGCCCCCGACCTCGACCACGGCGGGGGTGACGAAGGTCCCGACGCCGGGCGCAGACAGCTTCTTCAGCACCTTGCCGGCCTTTTCTTGCGCCGCCACATAGGCGCTGATGTCGTTCTGGGCGTCGGCATCGATCACCGGCGACACGTCGGTGGCGGTGTTCCAGGGGTCGCCGATGGTGAGCGCGTCCATGGCGCCGTAGAGCATGTCGAGCAGCCGGTCGCGCGCCTCTTCCTGGACGTACAGCATCCTGAGCGCCGAACACCGCTGGCCGGCCGACTGGAAGGACGAGATCAGGATGTCGCGCACCGCCTGCTCGGTGAGCGCGGTGGAGTCCACGATCATCGCATTCAGTCCGCCGGTCTCGGCGATCAGCACCGCATCCGGCCCCGCGTTCTGCGCCAGGGCCTTGTGGATGATCTGCGCCACCGGGGTCGAGCCGGTGAAGCAGACGCCGGCGATCCGCGGATCGCTGGTCAGCGGCCCGCCTACCGTCGGCCCGTCGCCGGGCAGCAGCTGCAGCGCCGCCTCCGGCAGGCCGGCCTCGCGCATCAGCTCGACGGCACGGGCGGCGATCAGGGGCGTCTGCTCCGCGGGCTTGGCGAGCACCGCATTGCCGGCCACCAGCGCCGCGGCGATCTGGCCTGTGGTGATGGCCAGGGGAAAGTTCCACGGGCTGATGCAGACGAAGATGCCGCGGCCACGCCCCGTCTCTTCCGCTTCCAGCCGCTCGCCCTCGTTGGCGTAGTAGCGCAGGAAGTCCACCGCCTCGCGCACCTCGGCAATGCTGTCGGACAGCGTCTTGCCGGCCTCGCGCGTGGTGATCGCGATCAGCTCGGCGACGTGTTCCTCGTAGAGCTCGGCGGTGCGGCGCAGCACCTCGGCCCGCTCCGCCGCCGGACGCGCCGACCAGACGCGGAAGCCTTCCTCGGCGGCGTCGAGGGCGGCCGCCACCTCGTCCGGCGTCGCCTCATGCACCTTGCCCACGACCCGCGAACGGTCGGCCGGCGACGCGACATCGCGCGCCGGCCCCCGCGGCGCCGGGCAGCCTGCCAGCATGGGCCCGGCGGTCCAGGTCGCGTCGGCGAACGCCTCCCGCGCCTTCAGCAGCGGCAGGATCGAGGCGGGTTCGTTGATCCGGTAGCCACGCGAGTTCTTGCGCTCGGGCGCGAACAGCTCGGCGGGCGGGCGGATCGACGGATTGGCGATGGCATCGCCCAGGCGCTGCAGCTCGCTCACCGGGTCGCGCGCGATCTCACTGGGAGGAATGGCGGGGTCCACCACCTGGTTCACGAACGAGGAGTTCGCCCCGTTCTCCAGCAGACGACGCACCAGATAGGCCAGCAGGTCGCGGTGCGCGCCGACCGGCGCGTAGATCCGGCAACGCGTCCCCTCCGACTGCTTGACGATCTGATGCAGCGACTCGCCCATGCCGTGCAGGCGCTGGAACTCGAAGCTGTCCTTGTCATGGCCGGCCATGGCCAGCACCGCGGCGCAGGTATGGGCATTGTGGGTCGCGAACTGCGGATAGATGCGGTCACGGCGATCGAGCAGCATCTGCGCGCAGGCCATGTAGCTGACATCGGTGCTGACCTTGCGGGTGAACAAGGGGAAAGTCTCTACGCCCAGCTCCTGCGCCAGCTTGATCTCGCTATCCCAGTAGGCGCCTTTCACCAGCCGCACCATGATCTTGCGATCGAGCCGCTCGGCAAGGGCGTAGAGCGCCTCGATCACCGCTGCGGCGCGGCGCCCGTAGGCCTGGACCACGATCCCGAATCCGTCCCAGCCGGCGAGAGCGGGGTCGGGCAGCAGCGCCTCGATCACGTCGAGTGAGAGTTCCAGCCGGTCCTGCTCCTCGGCGTCGATGTTGAAGCCGATGTTGGCCTTGGCCGCCTGCTTCGCCAGGTCCAGCGCGCGCGGGACGAGTTCGGCGATGACCGTGTCGCGGTGGGTGTATTCGTAGCGCGGATGCAGGGCCGACAGCTTCACCGAGATGCCGGGGCTGGATCGCACCTCACCCTTGGCCTGGCCGGCGATCGCGCTGATCGCCCGGGCGTAGGCCGCGTGATAGCGGACGGCGTCCTCATCGGTCCGCGCCGCCTCGCCCAGCATGTCATACGAATAGGTGTAGCCCTGCTTCTCGAGTTCGCGGGCGTTCTTCATGCCCTCCTCGATGGTCTGGCCGAGCACGAACTGGCGGCCGAGGATCTTCATCGACTGGGCGACCGCGGTGCGGACCAGCGGCTCGCCCACCCGCCGCACCAGGCCGCGCAAGGCCCGCACCGGCCCCTTGGGGTCGTCATCGAGCACCTTGCCGGTCAGCATCAGTGCCCAGGTCGAAGCATTGACCAGCGGCGAGGATGACTTGCCGAGGTGTGCGCCCCAGTCGGACGGCTCGATCTTGTCGTGGATGAGGTCGTCGATGGTTTCCGCATCGGGAACGCGCAGCAGCGCCTCTGCCAGGCACATCAGGCCGACGCCCTCGGCGGTGGAGAGTCCGTATTCGGCGAGGAATGCCTCCATCATCGAGGGCGAGGTTTCCTTGCGCACGCGCTCCACGAATCCGGCGCCGACGGCGGCCACCTTTCGGCGACCGTGCTCCGACAGCTTGATGCGGTCGACCAGCCTGCCCAGCACCGCTGCCTCGTCGGCGAAACAGTCGTCGCGGATGCGCGAGCGGAGCGCGCCGATTTCGCGCTGTGGATGAAGGTTCGCTTCGTTCATGCTCGATCTCTCCTGGCCATCCGACACAAGGCGTCGACGCCCCGAGCCGGCATTGCCCTCCTGCACGCTCAGGGCAAACGAGAACACCCTGTTCGAAGCCGCTTGAACAAGTGCGGCAGGCGCGCTTCTTTCAGCGCTCGATGTGCTGATACTCGCCGGCATCGGCAGTCAGACTGCTCACCGCCAGGATCGCAATGAAGGAGGCGATGAATCCGGGAATGATCTCGTACACCCCGGGGCCACCCATGAACGATCCGTTCCAGCCCAGCGAAATCCAGATCATGACGGTGGCGGCACCCACGAGCATCCCCGCGATCGCGCCCGTGCCGTTGGTGCGCGGCCACATCAGCGACAGGATGATGAGCGGGCCAAACGCCGCACCGAAGCCTGCCCATGCATTACCGACCAGCCCCAGCACCTGGGAGTTCGGATCGGACGCAATGACGGCGGCGACCAGACCGACCAGCACGACACAAATCCGGCCCACGGTCACGCGCTCGCTGTCGGTCGCTTGTTTGCGCAGGAACAGCCGATAGAAGTCCTCGGTCAGGGACGATGACGACACCAGCAGCTGACTGGAAACGGTACTCATGATCGCAGCGAGCAATGCGGCGTAGAGGAAACCGGTGATCAGCGGATGGAACAGCAGATCCGCCAGAATGATGAAGATCGTTTCCGGATCCTGGACATCCATCCCATTGCGGATCGCATAGGCCCGGCCGAAAATCCCCACCGAGATTGCGCCGACCAGCGAGACGAGCATCCAGCTCATGCCGATGTTGCGGGCGATTGGAACATCCTTCAGCGCCCGGATGGCCATGAAGCGCACGATGATGTGCGGTTGGCCGAAATAACCCAGGCCCCAGGTCACCGCAGACAACCAGCCGACGAAGGTCAGCCCCTGCGTCCAGGAAAGCAGCGCGGGATCGACTCGATTCAGGTTCTGCGACGCCTGGGCGAAACCGCCGCCACCTTCGCCAAAGAGAACGACCGCCGGCATGATGACCAGTGCCAGCATCATGATGCAGCCTTGCACGAAGTCCGTCATGCTGACGGCCAGGAAGCCACCGACAACCGTGTAGGCCAGCACCACGCCCAGGGTAATCACGATACCGACGGCGTAGTCGCTCAGACCGCCAAAGTTGAAGATCCCGGAAAACGCCGTCTCGAACAGTTTGCCGCCGGCAACCAGGCCTGATGCGGTGTACACCGCAAAGAAGACGACGATGACGATCGCGGATACCGGCCTGATCGACATTGCCCGGGTCGGGAACCGGTTCGCCAGGAATTCTGGAATGGTGATCGCATTGCCATAGTGAACCGTCTGCTCGCGAAGGCGTGGTGCGACCAGCAGCCAGTTGAAGTACGCCCCCACCAGCAGACCGATACCGATCCAGGCCGAGGCCAGACCCGATACGAACAGCGCCCCGGGCAAACCCAGCAGCAGCCATCCACTCATGTCCGACGCGCCTGCCGACAGGGCCGCCACCTGCGGACTGAGGCCTCGGCCCGCCAGCATGTAGTCTTCGGACGAAGACGTCGATTTGCGCATCGCATAGAAGCCGATGACGATCATGAGCGCAAAGTACGCAAGAAGACTGATCCAGATACCGATGGCCATGAGCATTCTCCAGTCGATGCAGGACGGAACCACCACTGACAGGTTCCCGCGACTTCTCTGAAGGAAAGGCGGTGAAACGGCACCCCTCAAGGTCGCATCA
Source organism: Thauera sp. WH-1 (assembly GCF_047806685.1). Taxonomy (NCBI): domain Bacteria; kingdom Pseudomonadati; phylum Pseudomonadota; class Betaproteobacteria; order Rhodocyclales; family Zoogloeaceae; genus Thauera; species Thauera sp. WH-1. The sequence continues at coordinate 46,291 of NZ_JBLQGP010000021.1, read as the reverse complement.
GTTTGTCGTATTCCGGATACGAATCTCGACTAACCTGCCCTCGCACTGCCTGAGATCAAGATGCGACCATGACCGACAGCACCAAAGACGACCGCAGCCCCTGGGCTGTCTTCCTGATTTTTCTCCGACTGGGCCTGACCTCCTTCGGTGGCCCGATCGCCCACCTGGGCTACTTTCGCGATGAGTTCGTGACGCGGCGGGAATGGCTGACCGAGCGCAGCTATGCGGATCTGGTCGCCCTCTGCCAGTTCCTGCCGGGACCGGCCAGCAGTCAGGTCGGCATCGCGCTCGGCCTGTACCGCGCCGGCCATGCCGGCGCCCTGGCCGCGTGGGCCGGCTTCACGCTGCCGTCGGCAATTGCGCTGATCCTGTTTGCGCTGGGCATCGCCAGCTACGGCGACGCGATGCCCTCTGGCGTGCTGCACGGGCTGAAGGTGGTTGCGGTGGCGGTGGTCGCGCAAGCGGTATGGGGGATGGCGCGCAATCTCTGTCCAGACGCACCGCGCATCACGCTGATGGCGGCGGCTGCCTGCTTCGTGCTACTGGTGCCGTCAGCGTGGGGCCAGGTGGGGGTCATCGCGATTGCCGCGATCCTTGGCCTGCTGCTGTTCAAGCCTCAGCAGGGGGCCACGCACGAGCCCTTGCCGATTGCCACGCGGCCGCGGGTTGGCATATTCCTGCTGACGCTGTTCCTTGCGCTGCTGCTGGGCTCGCCGTTGTTGTCGGCGATGGTCCCCAATCAGACCCTGTCGATGGTGGATGCCTTCTACCGGGCCGGGTCCCTGGTCTTTGGTGGCGGGCATGTCGTGCTGCCGCTGCTGCAAACCGAGGTCGTGCCCAATGGCTGGGTCGGCAATGACGCCTTTCTGGCGGGCTACGGTGCGGCGCAGGCCGTGCCGGGTCCGCTATTTACCTTTGCGGCGTTTCTTGGCGCATCGATGAACCAGGCACCGGCCGGCTGGCTGGGTGGCCTGATCTGCCTGCTGGCGATCTTTGCGCCCTCCTTCCTGCTTGTGCTGGGTGTGCTGCCGTTCTGGGAACGTCTGCGCCGCCACACCCGCACGCAGGCGGCGCTGCTGGGCATCAACGCGGCCGTGGTCGGCCTGCTGCTGGCCGCGCTCTATCAACCGGTGTGGACGAGCGCGATCCACACGCCGCGAGACTTCGGCCTGGCCCTCGTGGCCTTGATCGCACTGATGTTCTGGAAGCTGCCGCCGTGGCTGGTGGTGGTCGGCAGCGGCGTCGCGGGCGGCTTGTTGAGCGCGGTGCTGTGAGGCCCAGGCGAAGCCCTCTTCGGTCTTGGCGTCGTCGTGGCATTGCGGCACCCCGCACTGCGCGGCGCGCATCGGGCTGCGCCTCAGGGACTCGGAAAACGCATGCGCCAGGGCAGTTCCCCCTGGATGAAGAGCCGCGCCTCGTCCGACTGCGGGCGCGAGAAGAAGCGCTGTACCGGCGTGTGTTCGCACACCCGGCCAGCGGACATGAAGACGATGTCGTCACCCAGACGGGTCGCCTGGCCGAGGTTGTGGGTCACCATCAGGATGCGCGTGCCGTCGGTGCGGATCTCGCGGATGATGCGCTCGACCTCGGCACTCGCAGAAGGATCGAGGCTCGCGGTCGGCTCATCGAGCAGCAGCAGGCGTGGCGCGGTGAGCCAGGCGCGGGCGAGGGCAAGGCGTTGCTGCTCGCCGCCGGAGAGCTGATGCGCGCTGTCGTCGGCGCGGTCGGCGAGGCCGACGCGCTCGAGCACCGCCAGCGCCCGCCGTCTGCGTTCGGCCGCGGCCATGGCAAGCGGCTTCAAGCCCAGCGCTGCATTGTGCAGCACCGAGGCGCGCAGCATCATCGGCCGCTGGAACACCATCATCACGCCCTGCGCCGGCCGGCTCGCACCCTCGTCGCCCCAGGCCATGGTTCCGGCACTGGGCTCGACCAAGCCGCAGATCACCCTCAGCAGCACGCTCTTGCCCGCCCCGTTGGGCCCCAGCACCAGGGTGATGCCTTCGTCGCCCAGCTTCAGGTCGATGCCGGCCAGCACCGCGCGGCCATTGGGCTGGTAGCGCAGGTCGCGGATGTGCAGGGGAAAGATCGCCATCGTCCGCCTCAGCCGTAACGCCGCATCGCCCAGTGGCGCAGCCCGAAGGCCAGCGCGTTGAGGGCGAGGATGAGGACGATGAGCACGATACCGAGCGCGATCGCGAGCGGCAGATCGCCCTTGCTGGTTTCGAGCGCGATCGCGGTGGTCATCACCCGGGTGGCGCGGTCGATGTTGCCGCCCACGATCATCACCGCGCCGACCTCGCTCATCGCCCGTCCCAGGCCGGCCAGCACCGCCACCAGCAAGGAATGGCGGCAGTCGTAGAGCAGCGTGGTGACGCTGTCCCACCACGAAAAGCGCATCAGCTGAAGCTCCTCGGCATAGCGCTGCCACACGTCCTCCACCACCTGGCGCGTGATCGCCGCCATCAGCGGCACCACCAGCACGGTCTGGGCGATGACCATCGCCAGCGGCGTGTACAGCAGGCCGAAGCTGCCGAACGGCCCCGAGCGCGACAGCAGCAGGTACACCACCACCCCGACCACCACCGAGGGCAGGCCCATCAGGCCGTTGATGAGGACCGACAACGTGCTTTTGCCCGGAAAGCGCCCCACCGCGATGCAGGCACCCAGCGGCAGCCCGATCAGCGTCCCCAGCACCACCGCGCCACCACTGACCTGCAGCGACAAGGTCACGATCTCGGCCACCGTGTGGTCGAAGGTGGCAAGCAGCGACAGCGCATCGGAGAAGGTGCTGGCGAAGGCAGACATCGCCGGGGAGCATACCCGAAACCCCGTACGGGTCGCAGCGCGAAAGGCGCAGGCGCGGCCGCGCGGCGGTCAGCCCCCGCCTTTTTGCATCGCACGATCCAGCCGCGCCAGCAAGGCGCCGCGGCTGGCTTCGTCGCCGGGGCCGAAGCGGTAGCGCACGTCCAGTTGCGGCAGTTCGAACAGGCCAAGCCGGCGCACGCCGGCGGGTTCGATGTCGATGACAAGCGATTGGGCGCCATCCTGCAGGGCAAAGCGCAGCGCCTCGGTGCTGCCCTGCACGACCGGCCAGGCCTGGCGCAGGTCGCGCTCGAACTCGCGGGGCGTGGCCGTGACCCGGCGCGCGAAGGATTCGGGCACCGGGCCGTTGATGAAGGCCACGGTTCAGCCGCCGGCGATCGGCGGCCAGATGGCGAGCTCGTCGCCGTCCTGCAGGCGGCGCTTCGGGCGCTCCGAGGGTGGCACGAAGTGGCCGTTGACCAGCACCAGATGGGCGCTTCGTTCGGGCACGCGGTAGCGGTGGATCACGTCCGCCACCGTCGTGCCCTCGTCCATCATGAGTTCCAGCCGGTTGCCACGATGGCCATCGGGCAGGTAGTCGGACAGCGACGCGAAGAGCTTGAAGCCGATACGGATTGTCACGCGGGTCTCCACGTCTCCCCCTCAGCGCGCCAGCGCCATCGGTTGCTGGCTGCGCGCGACGTAGGCGTCGACGAAGGCCAGGGGCGTCTGCAGCAGGCGCTCCTTCCAGTCGCCCAGCTTGACCCGGCCGTGGATGAGGCCGCGCAAGGCCCCGACATGCTGGGTCAGACCGATGGAGGTGGCGCCGATCAGCACGTCGTCCTTGAACTGCAGGCTCAGGTAGCGATAGCGCGCCTCATCGACCAGCTCGACGCCCGCACCGCCCTGCTCCGGCTTCTCGCCCCACCACTGGCCGAAGGACGACGAGATCAGCCCCAGCGTGTCGAGCACGTTGATCGCCAGCACGCCGTTGAGCCGGGTGTCGCCACCGGCGCCGCCGCGCGCCATGTTCATCGCCGCGATGCGCGCCTGGTCGGCGGCGTTGGGCTGGATCGCGGCAACCAGGTGGGCGCCGGTGAACAGATCCGGCGCCTCGGCCACGTCACCCGCGGCAAAGATGCCGGGCACGCTGGTCTCCATGCGGTCGTCCACCAGCACCCCTTTGGCGACATGGACCGGGGTTTCCTCCAGGAAGCCGACGTTCGGCGCCACCCCGGCGGCAACGATGACGAGGTCGCAGTCGAGCCGGTCGCCGGTCGACAGCGTCACCGCCAGCGGCGCGCTGCTGCCCGCCTCGCTGCCACGGTCGATGCGCTGTACGCCGGCCGAGGTCAGCACACGGATACCCTTCTCCTCGACCCAGCGCTTGATCATGCCGCCGGCCTTGGGCGTCATCATGCGCGGCACCATACGGTCGCCCATCTCCACCACGGTGAGTTGCACACCGCGCTTGGCCAGCGCCTCCATGATGATGCAGCCGATGAAGCCGGCGCCCAGTTGCAGCACGCGCGCACCGGGCTTCGCATGCGCAGCGATCGCGCGCGCATCGGCCAGTGTCCAGCAGGTCTGCACTTCGGGCAGGTCGACGCCCGGGATGGGCGGGCGCACCGGGTGAGAGCCGGTGGCGATCAGCAGGCGGTCGTAGTCCTCGAAGTGGCCATCGTCGAACAGCACGGTGCGCTTGTCGGTGTTGAGCGCCACCGCGCGGCCGCGCATCTGGCGGATGCGCAGGCGCTCGAAGTGGTCGGCGCCCTTGCGCAGGAAGGTGCCCGACTCGTCGATGTTCTCTTCCAGCAGATAGGGGATGGCCATGCGCGAATAAGGCGGCGCATCCTCGTGGCCGACCATCAGGATGTCGTCCGCCGGCGCGGCCTTGCGCAGCGTCTCGGCGGCAACGACACCGGCGGGGCCGTTGCCGAGAATCAGGTGTTTCATTGGAACGTCCTCGAACGGAAGGCGGGCGCCCCGCAGGGCGCCCGCTCAGGCTCATGCCATTACAGGCCCAGGCGTGCCCGGGTGGCGTCGGTCGGCTGCCCCTCGGGCGTCCAGCCGCGCACCTGGTAGTACTCCGGCAGCATCTTCGCCAGGCCGTTGACCAGGCCCTTGGCCGGGCCGGTCTTGGCCGGCTCCTGGGTCAGGCGCGGCGGCAGGTTGTCGTCCTTGGCGGTGAAGCCGGCGGCGTTGTTGAACATGCGCTCCATGTTCCAGATGCGCTCGCCCACCTCGTTCAGCTTCTCCATGCTCCAGTCGCCTTCGCAGGCGGCGGCCACCTGCGGCTGCACGTCGGCCAGGGTCCACGCGAAGCTGGTGAACACGCAGATGCCGGCCGAGTCGAACACCGCGGTGGCATCCTGGAAGGCCTTCACCAGCTCGGGTTTGCCATCGGTGGTGAGCGGGTCGGTCTTGACCGGGATGCCGAGCACCTCGGACGCCACGGTGTAGCCGCGCAGGTGGCAGGCGCCGCGGTTGGAGGTGGCGTAGGCCAGGCCCATGCCCTGGATGCCGCGCGAGTCGTAGGCGGGGAATTCCTGGCCCTTGACACTCATCGACAGCTCGGGCCGGCCGTACTTCTCGCACAGGCGCTTGCTGCCAAGGCCGAGCTCCTGGCCGAAGCCCTCGCCCAGCGCGGTCATCTCGACCATCTTCGCCAGCGCCTCGGCCGAGCCGAACGGTGCCGCCATGCCGATCTTCTCGTCATCGAGGACGCCCAGCTCGTAGAGCTCCATCGCCGCGCCGACGGTGGCGCCGAAGGAGATCGGGTCCATGCCCTGCTCGTTGCAGATCAGGTTGGCGTACTGCAGCGCCTCAAGGTCGCCCACGCCATTGGCCGCGCCGAGCGCCCAGGCGGCTTCATATTCCAGGCCGCCGGAGGCGCCCCAGTACTTCGGGCTGTTCTTGACGGTGAAGTGACCCTTGTCGATCTCCGAGATGCGCCCGCAGGCAATGGTGCAACCGAAGCAGGCAGCGTTGGTCACCAGATGCGTCTTGCCGTCCGACTCGCGCTTCTCGTGCATGGCCTCGGCGGAGATCTTGGAAGCGTCCTCGAACTGCACGTCGCGGTGGTTGCGGGTAGGCAGCGCGCCGATCTCGTTGATCACGTTCATCAGCACCTGGGTGCCGTACTTGGGCAGGCCCTGGCCGGTGACCGCGTTGTCGGCGAGCACCTTCTTGGCGTCGTTGGTGGCCTTGAGGAAGGCGCCGAAGTCCTTGATGCCCGACACGCCCTTGGTGCCACGGATGGCGACGGCCTTGAGGTTCTTCGAGCCCATCACCGCGCCCACGCCGGAACGGCCCGCCGCACGGTGCATGTCATTGACGATGCAGGCGTAGAGCACCTGGTTCTCGCCGGCGACGCCGATCGAGGAGATGCGCACCAGCGGGTCCTGCAGTTCATCCTTGATGTGCTCCTCGGTTTCCCAGCAGCTCTTGCCCCACAGGCCAGCGGCGTCGCGCAGCTCGGCCTTGTCGTTCTCGATGTAGAGCCACACCGGCTTGGCCGACCTGCCTTCGAAGATCACCATGTCCCAGCCGGCGAACTTCATCTCGGCGCCGAAGAAGCCGCCCGAGTTCGAGCAGGCGATAGCGCCGGTCAGCGGGCCCTTGGTGACGACCGTGTAGCGCCCGCCGGTCGAGGCCATGGTGCCGGTCAAGGGCCCGGTGGCCATGATCATCTTGTTGTCGGGTGCCAGCGGATCGACCTTGGGGTCGATCTCGGACACCAGGTACTTGGTGGCCAGGCCGCGCGAGCCGAGGTAGTCGTCGGCCCACTGCATGTTCAGCGCCTCTTCCGTGCAGGTGCCCGCCGTGAGGTTCACCCGCAGGATCTTTCTGTTCCAGCCCATGACGTGTCCTCCTCAGGCAGCGGCCGAAGCCGGCGTATTGGCCTTGGCGGCCCAGGCGCGCATCTTGTCGATGCCGGTCCAGTCGGCGTCGACGTAGGTGATGGCGCCGGTCGGACAGGCGCTCGCGCAGGCGGGGTTGCCCTCGCACAGGTCGCACTTCTGCACCTTGCCGGAGTCCTGGTTGTAGTTGATGGTGCCGAAGGGACAGGCGATCGTGCACACCTTGCAGCCGACGCAGGTGTCCTCGAACACCATCTTGGCGCCGGTCGTGAGATCGATGCGGATTGCGTCCACCGGACAGGCATTCAGGCACCAGGCCTCGGTGCACTGCGTGCAGGTGTAGGGCACCTTGCGGCCCTCGTGCTCGAAGTTGAACACCTTGATGCGCGACTTGCTCGGATTGATGACCCCGGTGTGCTCGTAGGAACAGGCCATCTCGCATTGCAGACAGCCGGTGCACTTCGCGGGATCAATGTGCAGTGCTTTCCACATCGATCGTCTCCTGAATCGTTGTCGGTTGCGGTCACCGCCAGCGCCCCGATGCGCACCGCCGATGCCGCACAGGCGCCGCTACGCGCGAGACGCCTATGCACTTCCAAGCATATGTTGTGCCGAGCATAGGTCAACCTGGGATTACCCACCTCCGGGCGCGCTGCGGCCGAGCTTGCGGTACAGGCGATTACGGCTCACGCCGAGCGTGCGGGCGGCGGCCGAAAGGTTGCCGCCGACCTCGCGCATCACCCGCTCGATGAGCTCGACTTCGAGCTGATCGAGCCGGCGTGCGCCCGACCCGGCTGTCGGCAGCGCGAAGGCGAGCTCCGATGCGGTCTCGTCGCAGCGCGGCGACGGCGCCTGCTCGGCCTCGTCCGGGCGCTCGGCCATGAAAAGCTCCTCGGGCAGATGCACCGGCAGGATCTCGCGCTCGTCCGGGTCGAGCAGCGCGACCGCAACCCGGATCACGTTCTGCAGCTGGCGCACATTGCCCGGCCAGCTGTGGCGCTCGACGAAGCGCATGACCTCCTCGCCGATGCTCACCCCGTCCAGCCCCGCGTCGCGGGCCTCGAAGGCGAGGATGCGCTCGACGATGCAGCGGATGTCGCTGCGCTCGCGCAGCGGCGGCAGGCAGATGGTGAGGCTGTTGACCCGGTAGTACAGATCCTCGCGAAACTCGCCCCGTGCCACCGAGTCGCGCAGCACGCGGTGAGTGGCACAGACGAGCGAGATATCGACCGGGATCGACTTCAGGGATCCGACCGGCGTCACGCAGCGCTCCTGCAGCACGCGCAGCAGCCTTGCCTGCATGCCGAGCGGCATGTCGCCGATCTCGTCGAGAAACAGCGTGCCGCCATGGGCTTGCTGGATCTTGCCGATCGCGCCTTCCTTGCGCGCCCCGGTGAAGGCGCCGCCGACGTAGCCGAACAGCTCGGACTCGATCAGGGTTTCGGGCACCGCCGCGCAGTTGAGGGCGACGAAGGCGCCATCGGCGCGTGGCCCGCTGTTGTGGAAGGCACTCGCGAACAACTCCTTGCCCACGCCCGACTCGCCCTGGATCAGCAGCGGAATGTCCTTGCCGAGGATGCGCCGCGCGCGATCGACTGCGCGCGCAATGCCGGCGTCGCCGGTGGCGAGCGCATCGAGCACGATCTTCGTCCGTCCCGCCGCCGCGTTGGTGGCCCGGCCGGCCACACGGGCCGGCCGCACCGGCTCCACCGCCACCGCCGGCTCCTCGGCAACGCTGCGAATCTGCGGGCGCAGCGAGCGCAACTGCACGTAAAGGTCAGATCCCTCGCGCAGGTTGAGGCGGATCAGGGCATCGCCCGAGCTGCGCATGCGGTCGGCGATCTTGCCCAGCCCTTGACGGAAGAGCTCGGCGAAGGCGCCGCCGGTGCCCACCTCGAGGCGACGTTGCATCCACTCGCGCGCGATCGTGTTGGCGCCGACCACGATGCCCTCGGGGGTGACGGCGATGAGGCCTTCCTGCAGGCTGCCGACGTACTCGGGGCGTTCGTGGAAGGCGACGAGGATCTCATTGGCGAACTCGGTCTCGAACAGGCGCTTCTCGATCAAATGCACCGACAGCCGAACCAGGCCCAGGGAGTGCCGCTGGTGCACACGCTGATCGCAGGAGACGTCCAGCACCCCGGCCAGCTCGCCGCGCGAGTCGAGGATGGGCGCCGCCGTGCAGGACAGGAAACCGTTGTGCTCGAGGAAGTGCTCCTGCCCCAGCACCACGGTCGGCAAACGCGCGGCGATCGTGGTGCCGATGGCATTGGTACCGCGCGCCTCCTCGCTCCAGCACGCTCCCGGCTGCAGGGCGACGCGGTTCGCACGATCGACGAACTCCGCGTCACCCAGGCTATGAATGATCGTGCCCTTCGGGTCCGACAGGATCACCAGGCTGCCCGAGGCGCGAATCTGCTCGAACACATGCTCCATCACCCCGCTGGCGTGCTCGACCAGCCGCGCACTGCGTTCGCGCGCCTCGGACAGGCGCGCCCGCTCGGCGTGATCCCGTACTTCACGGCTCGAGCTGTCCAGCCCGAGCTCGCGGCAACGCATCCACGACGCCAGGATCTGGGCCGGAACGCCCTCCTCCGGATGAATGCCTTCGCCGAAGAACTGGCTGCGCGCCTGTCGAAGCCGATACTCGCGCGCCGCTGGCGCCGCCAGTGCATGCTCCATTGTTTCCATGTCTCCTCCGGGCTGCCTCGCGACCTGGGCCTGCGGGCTTGCCATCGATTCTTGTGCTTCGGTTCGAAACGTAGCACTTGATTCGGATCGAAACAAATGCGCTGCTCCGCAGACCGAAACGTAAGCAGGAACCCTGCCAGTCGCTTGCAGTAAAGGGCGTCCACCCAAGCCCGCAAACAGCGGACCCTGCAGGCAGCTCCTCAATCTCTGGCACGGCGATTGCAGTGACAACCTTGTCCGGAATCGCCGGCATTCATGACCCGATGCAACCACACACGAGGATAGACAAGGTGAAGACGAGAACCTTGAAGGAGACACTGTTTGGCCGCTTTGCCCTGGGTACGGCCGGCCTGAGCCTGATCGCTGCCGCCACGCTGGTGCACGCGCACGGCGACGTCGTGCCGCAGGCAGTCGACACCAGCACCTTGCCGCAACTGGGCGAGCAGTGGGTCGAGAAGAACCCCTACCGTGGCAACGCCGACGCGATCCGCATCGGCGACTCGGCCTTCAACCAGAACTGTGCGCGCTGCCATGGCCTGGGCGCGGTGTCGGGCGGCATCGCCCCCGACCTGCGCTACCTGGAGCACGACGACTACATGGACGAGTTCTTCATCGGCAAGGTGCGCAACGGCGTGACGCGCAATGGCGCGGTGTACATGCCGCCATTCGAGGGCATCCTGTCGCAGGAAGCCATGTGGGCCATCCGCGCCTGGCTGGAGACGGTTTATGAACAGCAATGAGCGACGCCGGTTCCTGCGCGCTGCGGGGGCCTTGGCCCTCGCGGGCCTGATCCCGTCCGCCACCGCGGCGGCCGCAGAACTCGAACTGCAGCAGCCCGGCACCCTGCGGGTGGCGGTGTATGCCAACTTTCCGCCCTACTCGGCAGCCGGCAAGGGCGTCGACGTGGCGCTCGGCCGCGCGCTGGCCGAACACCTCGGACTGCAGCCCCAGATCGTCGAGTTCCCGGCCGACGAGGACATGAAGGATGACCTGCGCAACATGGTGTGGCGGGGCCACTACCTGGGCACCAAGCCCGGCGACGTGATGCTGCACGTGCCGGTGGACACGCACTTTGCCTCGGTCAACCCGCAGGTGCGCATCTTCGCCCCCTACCACCTCGAGACGCTGGCAATTGCGCGCCTGCCCGAGCGCGTCCCGCAGCCCTCGAACTCGGTGGCCGAGTCCTTCGAGGCCTTCACCACCGAGAAGATCGGCGTCGAACTCGACACCCATTCGAGCGACTTCCTGCTCCACATCCTGGACGGCCGGCTCAAGCCCAACATCGTGCACTTCCCCAGCCTGGCCGCCGCGGTGGAGGCCATGCGCCGCAGCGAGATCGCAGCCGCGATGGGCACGCGGACCGAGCTCGAGGGCGCGATCGGGGGCGGCACCGACATTGCCCTCGACCCCCTGTCCATGCCCGAGCTGCGCATCCGGCCGTGGCCGCTGGGCATGGCCGTGAGGAAGGACAGCGGCAAGCTCGCCGATGCCTTGTCGAACGCGCTCGCCGAGCTCCAGCGCTCCGGCACACTGGCGAAGATTTTCGCTGACCACGGCCTCAGCCACCGCCTGCCTTAAGCCCTTTCCAGCATCAAAGACGCGTCCCCATGCTCCGCTGCGGAACAATTGTTCCGCAGCGGAGCATGGGGATTGTATTACTCGATGTAGTGCCCGACGCCGATCAGGGAACGGCCTTCACGGCGTACGTAGGAGCGCTTGTTCTCGACCGCGTTGGTGACCGGGTTGCGCCAGACGTAATCGACGGAGGCCTCATCGGCCTCCTTGAGCTTGGCGATCATCTCGGCAACCAGCGCATTGCCGGCGGCGTCGTGCAGGCCGAGGGCATCGGTGTCGGACAGCGCCGGGTTCATGCCCATCGCCTCGAAGCGGCCACTGTCCATGTTGATCATGAACACGTAGAGGTCGTCCTTGACGAAGTCGCCGCGACGATCGTTGAAGGCCGCGGCCGCGCGTGCGTGGCCTTGCTCACGCGCCAGCGTGAGCGCACGGTCCAGCATGGCGCGCGCGTCGTCGGCGCTGGCACGCGGCGCGGAGTAGCCCACGCCCACCACGTAGTTGCCGACCTTGCGCACATAGCTGACCTTGGGCTCGACCTTGTTCGTAACCCGGTTCAGCCACATGTAGCGCACCGTGCCCTCCTGATTCACCCGGGTGGTGTCGATCATCTCGCGGAACAGCGCATTGCCGGCGGCATCGGTGGTGTTGAGCACGGTCAGGCCCACCAGCGCCTCGGGCGCCGCGCCGCTGGCGTGATAGACGCCCTTGTCGTCGATCACGAACACATACAGGTCCTTGCGCACGAACGCACCCTGGCGGTCGTTGAAGGCCGCGAAGGCGCGCTCGGGGCCGTTCTGGTTCATGTACTCGACCGCGCGCTCGAACAGCGCCTGGGCCTCGCGCGCGGTGGCGCGCTCGGCGGCCTGGGCGCCGAGGCTGGTGCAAGCCGCGACGACAAGCGCGGCCAGAGTCGTTTTCCTGCGTAACTGCTTCTTCATGTTCGCTCCGATTGATGCCTTCGGCATCGGTTCAAGACGATGTGCGATCCTTCGCAGCGCACTTTCTGCAAGAACCAGACCCGTGCCCACTGCGGGGCTTTCCGCTGCCCCGGACGCACTTAGGAGCAACATTTCGCAACAAGTGCTACGCGGCGCAACAGTCGAACGGCTCAGATCGGGCCCTTCTGTTCGAGGCTCACCAACCCATGGCGCACAGCGAGCCGCATCAGCATGAAATCGTTGTCCGCGCCCAGCTTCTGCCGCACCGCAGACAGATGGTTGACGACCGTTTTCTGGCTCAGGTGCATGCAACGCGCAATGCACGCCGCCGCATCCCCATTCGCAGCCAGACGCAGGACCTCGAACTCGCGGGGGGTCAGGCGTTCGAGCAAAGCCTCGGCGTCATACTCCGCGCACACAACGGCACTTGCCAGCCCCTCACCCAGCACGCGGCGCCCGGCGGCGACGCTACGCGCCGCGCGCATCAGCTCATCGGGTTCGCAGTTCTTGGTGAGATAGCCAAGCGCCCCCGCGCGGAAGGCCTGCCGCACAAAGCCGGGCTCGTCGTACATCGACAGTACGAGGACGCGGATCGAACGATTGCGCTGCAGGATGCGACGGATCGCTTCGATTCCGCTGGCGCCCTTCAGGCTGAGGTCCACGACGGCCACGTCGATCTCCCGCTCGCGCAGGCAGGCGCAGGCCTCGTCGGTGCCGGCCGCCTCGCACACGACGCGCAGGTCGGGCTCGGCATCGAACAGTCTGCGGTAGCCAGTGCGCACGAGCGCATGGTCATCGAGCAACATCAGGCGAATCATCGGGCCTCCTCACGCGCTGTTGCTTGCGGCACCCATAACGCAACCTTAAAGCCACCCAGGCCGGATTCGCCGAAACGGATGCGTCCGCCGGCCAGTCGGGCGCGCTCATACATGCCGCGCATGCCACCGGACGACTCCAGCACGAGCGCGTCACTGCAGCCGCGGCCGTCGTCCTCGACGTTGAGCTCGACGCCGTCATCGACCTCCGCCATTTGCAGCAGCACGCGTCGCGCACCGCTATGCCGATGAATGTTGGTCAGTGCCTCCTGCACCGTGCGGTACAAGGCCAGCCCGGCCTCGCTCGACAGCGGCGGCAAGGCCGAGGGCAGCCGGGCGTCCAGACTCACGGCATCCATGCGCGCCCGCCAGAAATCGGTCAGATCACGAACCGCATCCACCAGCCCCAGCCCATCGAGGGCATGCGGTCGCAACTGCTTGAGCACTGCAGCCACCTGCCTGGACACCTCTGCCACCTCCATCCGGATGTCGCGCGCGCACGCGGCCAGCACGCCGGGTTCCGCCGATGCCGCATGCCGCTCGAGGTAGGCCGCGCTCAACCCCACTGCGGTCAGCGCCTGTCCGATTTCGTCATGAAGCTCGCGTGCAAGCGCATGACGCTCCTCCTCCTGTAGCTGAATCAGCCGTGCACCCATCTGGCGCTCTGCCTCACGCGCACGGGAGAGGCGGTCGGCAATCTCCTCGACGGTACGCGCAATGCGGTCGAATTCCTTGAGCTCGAACGTTGGCAACGAACGGACCTCGTCACCGACGAGACGGCGCACGCCGGCCTCGAGCTCGGTAGCGGGCCGAAGTGCGGCGCCCACCGTCCGCCAGGTCCCCACGGCTGCCGCCGCGATGAAGATCACGAAGAGTCCGAGCATGCGCGAGGATTCTTCGACGATCTCGGAGACCTCGCTCGCCGGGTTGGGGCGAACGACCAGAACACCCTCACCGAGCGCCACACGCCACTCACGCGCAGCGTCACCCCCCGGGCCGAGACTGCCTGTCAGCCAGTCCATAGCGGACGGCTGGGTTGCAGGGACTTCCCCCGCGGCAAGCGCCACGTCCAGATGACGCAAGCCGCCACGCTCGATCAAGGCCTGCACGCGGTCCACCCTGCCATCGGGTAGCGCGCTGACAGCCAGCATCAACTCGGCCAGGCGGGACGAGGCCTCGATCTCCTCGGCCACGTCCTCGCGCAGGGCAAGGGCGACCAAACCGCAGGCAAGCACGAGCAGGAGCACGAAATAGACGATCAACCTGCGAATGAGCCTGACGCGAAGATCCATCACTTCCTCCGATATTCACCCCAGGTTTTTAGCAATCGCCGTGCCACGCCAAACCCGGGACAAATTCCCGGACTTCCGGGGACAAACGCCGTGGCCTGCGCGCCGCGGAGTTCGCAGACTGCGGGTCAGCCAAGCACAGGACTCGCTGGGCCGGCTCACTCAAGAACTCAGGAGACAACCAGGCATGAAACAAAACTCTTCCAATACCCGCAGCAGCGGTCCGGCAAGCCGGATCAAGCGTGCGGTGCTCGCAAGCGCGGTCGCCCTCGCACTTGCCCCGGCAGCCCACGCCGTCACCGCCGTGACGTGGGACGACATCGTTCGCGACCACGAGACCACGGCCGACGTGCTCACCTACGGCATGGGTCTGAAGGCCCAGCGCTACTCACCGCTCAAGCACATCGACACCCGCAACGTCGCGGGGCTCGTTCCTGCCTGGTCGTTCTCCTTCGGCGGCGAGAAACAGCGCGGCCAGGAGGCCCAGGCCATCGTCCATGACGGCGTGCTCTATGTCACCGCCTCGTATTCGCGCCTGTTCGCCATCGACGCCCGCACCGGCAAGCAACTGTGGAGCTACGAGCACCGCCTTCCCGACGACATCCGCCCGTGCTGCGACGTGGTCAACCGCGGCGCCGCGATCTATGGCGACAAGATCTTCTTCGGCACCCTCGACGCGGCGATCGTCGCCCTCGACCGCAACACCGGGAAGGTGGTTTGGCGCAAGAAGTTCGGCGACCACAAGGTCGGCTACACCATGACCGGCGCGCCGACAATCGCGCGCGACAAGGAATCGGGCCGCGTACTGCTGATCCACGGCGAATCAGGAGACGAATTCGGCGTAGTCGGCCATGTCCATGCGCGCGACCCGGACACCGGCGAGGAGATCTGGAAGCGTCCGCTGGTGGAAGGTCACATGGGCTCGCTGAACGGCAAACCGAGCACCCCGACCGGCGACCCCAAGGCGCCGTCGTGGCCGGACGACCCCACCCGCGAAACCGGCAAGGTCGAGGCCTGGAGCCACGGCGGCGGCGCCCCGTGGCAGAGCGCGAGCTTCGACATCGACACCAACACGATCGTGATCGGCGCCGGCAACCCTGCGCCCTGGAACACCTGGGCGCGCACCGCGCCCGGCGACGATCCGCAGAACTGGGACAGCCTGTTCACCTCCGGCCAGGCCTACGTCGACGTCGCCACCGGCGAGCTCAAGGGCTTCTACCAGCACACGCCCAATGACGCCTGGGACTTCTCCGGCAACAACGAGATCGTCCTTTTCGAATACAAGGACCCGAAGACCGGAAAGTTGATCAAGGCCGGCGCGCATGCCGACCGCAACGGCTTCTTCTTCGTCACCGACCGCGAGAAGCTCTCCGCCCGCGCCGACCATCCGAACAAGCCCACCGCGCTCATCAACGCCTGGCCCTTCGTTGACGGCATCACCTGGGCGAAAGGCTTTGACCTCGCCACCGGCAGGCCGATCGAGACCGGCAACCGTCCGCCCCCCGTGGCCGAAGGCCAAGAGAAGGGCGAGACCGTGTTCGTGTCGCCGCCCTTCCTCGGCGGCAAGAACTGGAACCCGATGGCCTACAGCCCCGACACCGGCCTGTTCTACATCCCGGCCAACCACTGGGCGATGGACTACTGGGCCGAGAAGCTGCAATACAAGGCGGGCTCGGCCTACCTCGGCCAGGGCTTCCGCATCAAGCGCCTGTTCAGCGACCACGTCGGCATCCTGCGTGCAATGGATCCGCTCACCGGCAAGATCGCCTGGGAGCACAAGGAGACCTTCCCGCTGTGGGCCGGCACCCTCACCACCGGCGGCGGCCTCGTGTTCACCGGCACCTCGGACGGCTATGTGAAGGCCTTCGACAGCAGCAACGGCAAGGAGCTGTGGAAGTTCCAGACCGGCTCCGGGATCATTTCCAGCCCGATCACCTGGGATATGGACGGCGAGCAGTACATCGCCATCCAGTCCGGCTACGGCGGCGCGGTACCGCTGTGGGGCGGTGACATGGCGGAGTTGACCCGCCAGGTCACCCAGGGCGGCAGCGTGTGGGTGTTCAAGCTGCCCAAGCAGCTTGCCCAGCGCTGACCCTGCAATCACGGGCAGGCGGCCGCGCGCCACCTGCCCGCACGATGGAGTCCCGAAGATGCCGGAGCGAACCCGCTTCACCCACAAGCTGCTGCGCCTGGCCGTGGCATGCGTCCTCCTCCCCGGCACGCTCCTGCCCATCGCGGCAGCGGCGGAGTCGACACCGGTGCACGAAATCAATGGCTGCGGCCTGTGGCCCTACACCCGGTGCCCTGGTGTCGACCTGCGCCATGCTGACCTTGTCGGTCGCAACCTGGCCGGCGCCGACCTGCGCGGCGCCAACCTCGCACGTGCCGACCTGCGCGGCGCCAACCTCGCGGGCGCCAACCTCGAGGGCGCCGACCTCAGAGGGGCGCGCCTGAACAAGGTCAACGCACCGGTCGCGATCTTCCGGCATGCCCGCCTGGTCGGAGCAGACCTCGAGGCAGCCCGCCTCATGCGTTCGGACTTCACCGGGGCCGATTTCACGGCTGCCCACCTCGAGATCGCCAACCTCAACCACGCTCGATTAACGGACGCCCGGCTGGTGAGTGCCGATCTCCAGGAAGCCAAGCTCCAGGGAGCGCAGCTGATCGGCACCAACATGGAGGGCGCCCTCAAGCGCTTCGCCAACTTCAACGATGCGTACATGAAGGACTGCACAGGATGCCCGCTCGACTGGTAAGCCAACGCGCTCTGCGCCCCACCCTCGGCATCGGCCTCGCCACGCTGCTTGCACTGACCATTCAAGCCTGCAGCACCCTGTCCATGGCCCCACCGACGCGGACAACCGATGCATGGACCAACCCCTTGCGTGGCGACGCTGCCAGCATCGACGCGGGCGCGGTTGCCTACGCGCAATCGTGCGCCCGCTGCCACGGCGAGGAGGCCACCCAGCCCGGGCCAGCGGCCAACCTTCGCCTGATCGGCCGCTACTGCGGCCGCCTCGACGACCCCACCCTCGAGCAACGCTGCACCGAGGACGCTGATGCGTACTTTCTCAAGTCGGTCGAGGAAGGCAAGATGCGCCTGGACGTGCGCCACATGCCGGGCTGGAAGGGGCAGTTGTCCACCGAACAGGTGTGGGCGATCCAGGCCTATGTCGAGTCGCGCCGCAAGTGATCGGCACCGCCCCGGATCTCATGCTCTCCCGGTGCGCCTCAACACTGCGCAACGAAAACGGCCCGGCAGTTTTCACCGCCGGGCCGTCGAGCCGCGCCTTGGCGGTGAGCCTGTGCTCAGTTCTTGTGCAGCTTGAACACCCAGACCATGCCACCCTGCTCGAGGAAGTTCACCCGCTTGGCGACGTCGCCCCCCCACAGCGGCACCGCTCCGCCCCAGCCCGACACCACGGCCACGTACTGCTCGCCGTTGTCGTCCCAGGTCACTGGCGGCGCGATGACGCCCGAGCCGGTCTGGAACTGCCACACCTCCTCGCCGGTCTTGGCATTGACCGCCTTCAGGTAGCCCTCGGGCGTGCCATAGAACACCAGGTTGCCGCCGGTGGTCAGCACCCCGCCCCACAGCGGCGCGTTGTTCTTCACTTCCCACACGATCTTGCCGCTCACCGGATCGACCGCGCGCATCGCGCCGATGTAGTCCTCGTACAGCGGCTTGATGGTGAAGCCGGCACCCAGGTAGGCCGCGCCGCGCTTGTAGCTCACCGGCTCGTTCCAGATGTCCATGCCCCATTCATTGGCGGGCACATAGAAGTAGCCGGTGTCGGGGCTGAAGGCCATCGGCATCTGGTTCTTGCCGCCGAGGAAGGACGGCGCGTTGAACACGACCTCGCCCTTGGCGCCCTCGGCCGCCCCTTCGACGAAGGGGTTGCCCGGGCGCTTGCTGTCGTCCCAGATCGGGCGCCCGGTCTCCATGTCGATGCCCTTGGCCCAGTCGATCCGGGACACGAAGGGGAAGGCATTGAGCAGCTTGCCGGTGGCGCGGTCATTGACGAAGAAGAAGCCGTTGCGGTCGGCCTTGCCGCCGGCCTTGACCAGGTTGCCGGTCTTCGGGTCCTTGTATTCGAACGAGATGAATTCGTTGACCCCGTCATAGTCCCAGCCGTCGTGCGGGGTGCTCTGGTAGTGCCAGACGATCTTGCCGGTATCCGGGCTGATGGCGACCGTGGCGGACGAATAAAGGTTGTCGCCCGGACGCAGCCAGGAGTTCCACGGCGCCGGGTTGCCGGTGCCCATGAAGATCAGGTCGACGTCCGGGTCGTAGTAGGCGGCCTGCCAGGTGGCGGCGCCGCCGGTCTTCCACAGGTCGCCCGGCCAGGTCGCGTTGACCGTGCCCGACACCCCGTTCTCGATCGCCTTGCCGTCCTTGTCGTAGGTGTAGCCCATGTGGCCCTCGACCACCGGGCGCATCCAGATCATCTTGCCGGTCAGCGGATCACGCGCCTCGACACGCCCCATCACACCGAACTCGCCACCCGACACGCCGGTGATCAGCTTGCCCTTGACGATCTGCGGCGCCGCCGTCATCGAGTAGCCGGCCTTGTAGTCGTCGATGCGCTCACGCCACACGACCTTGCCGGTGTCCTTGTTGAGCGCCACCAGTTGCGCGTCGAGCGTGCCGAAGATCACCACGTCGCCGTAGATCGCCGCGCCGCGGTTGATCACGTCACAGCAGGGCATGATGCCCTCGGGCAGGCGGTGCTCGTACTTCCACAGCTTCTGCCCGGTCTTGACGTCGAGCGCGTAGATGCGGCTGTAGGAGCCGGTGACGAACATCTTGCCGTCGTGGATCAGTGGCTGCGACTGCTGGCCGCGCTGCTTCTCGCCGCCGAAGGAGAAGGCCCAGGCCGGCACCAGGTTGCGCACCGTGTCGGGGTTGATCTGCTTGAGCGGGCTGTAGCGCTGGCCCTTGGTGCCCAGCCCGTGGGTGACGATCTGGTGCGTCAGTTCCGCATCCTTGAGGATGTCCTCGTCGGTCACCCCCTTGGCCTGGGCGCTACCGATACCTGCCAGCGCCACGCTCAGCGCCGTCAGCACCACGGGCAGGGCACGCTGCCGCATGTTCTTGCTCATCATCGACTCCTCCTTCGTGTCTCTCGGACGTATGGTTTCTTGATCCACTTCTTCTCCGGCACGGACTCGGACCGGACAGGCGAATAACTGCAATCGCCATGCCAGAATGCGGCAGACACCATTCCAGGCGCCCCGCTGTTCCACATAGCGCGCAAGCGCGCCCGCCGGATGTGGCGCTTGGGCACAATCGTTGCGCTTCGGAACAAGACTGCAGGGCACCCGGTCGTGCGCGGGCGCTTGCCCCCGGGCCACGGCGCAAGCCTGGACAGACCGGCGCAATGGCATGAGGCTTGCAAGCATCGCTGCCACAACAGAGGGCGCCCCCCATCCGGGACGGGGCGCCGCGCATCGAGGAGACCGCATGAAGCGTCACGCCCTCTTGCTGGCCGGCATGCTGTGGCTGTGCGCGCTCGCCGCCGCCACGCCGCCTGTCCTCGCCGCAGCCGCGGGCGAGACCGTCGCCAGGGACCCGCTCGACTCGCCGCGCTGGGGCGACATGCTGAAGACCTTCTTCGACGGCCAGGAGGTCGTCTTCGACCCGCGCATCAAGGTCAGCGGCCCGGCGGTGGCCGAGGACTCGCTCAATGTGCCGATCACCGTCGACGCCAGCGCCCTGGCCGGGGTCGAGGAGCTGATCGTGTTCGCCGACTTCAACCCCATCCTCAAGGCGCTGCGCTTCGAGCCCGGCGCGGCCCAGGCGCGCCTGGGCTTTCGCCTCAAGCTGCAGCAGTCGTCCCCGGTGCGGGTCGCGGCGCGCACGGCAGACGGGGTCTGGCGCGTGGGCGGGGCCTGGGTCACCGCCACCGGCGGCGGCTGCACCCTGCCCTCGGTGGGTTCAGGGTCGCCCGAATGGCAGGAGCGGCTCAACGAGGTCAGCGGCCGGCTGTGGGCGCGCATCGACGGTGGCGAGCGCCTGCGCATGCGCATCATCCACCCCATGGACACCGGGCTGGCGGCCGGCATCCCCGCCTTCCACATCGAGGACATCGTGATCAGCGACGAGGACGGGCACGTGCTCAGCCGCATCCAGCCGCTCGGGCCGGTGGCCGAGAACCCCAGCTTCACCCTCGACCTGGCCGGCACGGCGAGCGGCGGGCGGCTGCACGTCAGCGGTCGCGACAACAACGGCAACCGCATCGACGCCTGGGTGACGCGATGAAGCTGCCCCTGTCGCTCGCCAGCCTGCTGTTTGCGCTATTGCTCGCGCTGCCGCTCGCGGCCCAGCAGCGCAGCAGCTTCGACTACGGCCTCGTCGCGCAGGAGATCGCCCCCGGTGCCTACGTCATCGTTGGCCTGCGCGAGGATTTCTCGTTCGCCAACGGCGGCAACATCGTCAACACCGGCTTCCTCGTCGGCCGCAGCGGGGTCATCGTGATCGACACCGGCCCCTCGCGCCGCTACGGCGAACAGATGCTGGCTGCCATCCGCGCCGTCACGCCGCTGCCGGTCGTGCTCACGCTCAACAGCCATCACCACCCGGACCACTTCCTCGGCAACCAGGCTTTCCCGCAGGACACGCTGGCCGCGCTGCCCGACACGATCGCCGGCATCCGCAGCGAAGGCGAAGGCTTCAACGACAACATGTATCGCCTCAATGGCGACTGGATGCGCGACACCGAAGTGGTCGTGCCTGCCCGGGCCGTCATGCCCGGCAGGCAGGAGATCGGCGGGCGTGATGTCGAACTCCTCGCGCTGGGCGGCCACACCGCGGCCGACCTCGTCGTGGTCGACCACGACAGCGGCACCGTCTACGCCGCCGACCTGATGTTCAACGGCCGCGCGCCGACCACCCCCCACGCCGACATCGCGCGCTGGCTCGGCGCCCTCGAGGCGCTCGCGCGCCTGCCCGCCCGCCTCTGGGTGCCCGGCCACGGCGAGGTGAGCACCCGGCTCGCGCCGCTGCACGAAACCCGCGACTACCTCGAGTGGCTGCAGGCCACCATCCGCGACGCGGCCGAGGCCGGCCTCGACATGACCGAGGTGTTCGCGCTCGACATCCCCGCCCGCTTCTCGCAGCTCGCCCTGGTCGAGATTGAGTTCCGGCGCTCGGTGGTGCACCTGTTCCCGGCCGCCGAGCAGGCCGCCCTGGCCCGCGCTCAGCGCGACTGAGGCCCCGCTTCAGCGCAGATGCGTGACGTCGAGCGCCTCGAGCCTGCGCGCGGCTTCCGCATCGCCCGCCGCGGCAGCGGCAGCGAACCAGTGCCGGGCCTGGACGGCATCCACCGCGGTGAGCCGACCGTCCAGGTGGAGCAGGCCGAGGCGATACTGCGCCTTGACCGAGCCCGCCTCGGCGCCGCGTCGGTAGCGCGCCAGCGCGAGCGCGGCATCCTTCGGCTCGCCAAGGCCGTCCTCGGCCAGGATGCCGAGATTGAACCAGGCCTCGGCCACGTCGCGCTCGGCGAGCGCCTGCCAGATGCGGCGCGCGCTGTCGTAGTCGGCCATCTTGAACTCGGCATAGGCCTTGTACAGGCCGATGGACGGACGCTCGACGAGTGCGGCCAGCTCGGCCTCGTCGACCGCCTGGGCGAGGCCGAACTGGATCAGCAGTGCGAGGGCAACACAGGTTCTGCGACGCATGGGCTTCGTCTCCGGGCGAAGAAGGCAATACAGTGACGGAAGCAACAAACGCACCCGGAGCCCGAGCTTGCCAGACCTGCTGACCGCCCCGCTCACCACCGCCCCCGCCCTGCGCCGGATGGCGCAGCGCGCGATCGGCGCCGCGCTGCTTGCCCTGGGCCTGGCCGCGCAGGCCGGCGCGCAGGCCGAGGACATCGTCACCCGCCACTTCGACGCCACCGCCTTCGCCGACGTGCGCGAGGCACTGGCCGAGGCCATCGCCGAGCAAGGCATCGCGCAACCGGTGGTGAGTCACTTCGCCGACATGCTCGATCGCACCGCGGCCGACCTCGGCCACCCGCGCGGGCTCTACGCCCAGGCCGAGATCCTCACCTTCTGCAGCGCAGGCGTCGCCGCCCGACTGGCCGTGGAAGCGCGCGAACACATCGCGCTCTGCCCGCTGTCGATCGCGGTGTATGCGCCCGCCGACGGCAGGCCTGGCGCGGTGATCGCCTATCGCCCGCCGCGGCTCGACAGTGCCGGCGGCGAAGCGGCACGCGCCCTCTTGCGCCGCATCGTCGCGCGCAGCGCCGCCCTGCTCGGTTTGGAGTGAATGCGGGCCATGGCAGACAGCCGGCCTCTCGGCAGCAGCCGACGATCAGCTGATTGCGCTCAGCAGCGCTCGACCACGACGGCGATGCCGTGCCCCACCCCGATGCACAGGCTTACGACCGCGTAGCGGCCGCCGCGCCGCTGCAGCTCGCGCACGGCAGTCAGCAGGATGCGGGCACCGGAGGCGCCGAGCGGGTGACCCAGCGCAATGGCGCCACCGTTCGGATTGACGCGCGCATCGTCGAAGGCCAGCCCGAGCAGCTGCAGGCAGCCGAGCACCTGGGGTGCGAAGGCCTCGTTGATCTCGATCACGTCCATGTCGGCCAGGCTCAATCCGGCGCGCGCAAGGGCCTTGGGGATGGCGTAGGCCGGGCCGACCCCCATGATGCGCGGCTCGACCCCGGCGACCGCCCCGGCGAGGATGCGCGCCATCGGCCTGGCACCCGCGCGCTCGCCCGCGGCGGCGCGGCCGATCGGCGAGCGCAGGCCGCCGTAGAGGTAGGCGTCGAGCATGGGGGGGTCTCCTTGAGCTTGTCGTGTGCCTGGGGTTCAGTGGCGTGGGGTTCAGTTCTCGGGGGTCAGCAGCGACACGCCGAGCCGTGCCCGGCGAATCAGCCACGGGCTGGGGCGGTAGCGCGGGTCGCGGTAAAAGCCGTGCAGCGCATCGAGGATCTGCAGCACGGTCGCGGCGCCGAGCGCATCGCCCAGCGCCAGCGGCCCTTTCGGGTAACCCAGGCCGAGCGTCACCGCACGGTCGATGTCCTCGGCGGTGGCAACCCGCTGCTGGGCGATGTCGCAGGCGATGTTGACGATCATCGCCAGCACGCGCTGGGCAACGAAGCCGCTGCTGTCGTGGATCACGTCCACCGCCAGCCCGCTCGCAGCCAGCGCCGCCCAGGCCGCATCGCGTACCTTCGCCGTGGTGACCGGCGTCGTCATCAGCGTGGCGTGGGCCGACAGGAAGAGCGGATCGACGGCGACGGTGTGCGTCGCATCCAGCCCCAGCGCGAGCGCCGCCGTCGTGGTGTCCTCACCCAGCGGCAGCACGATGCACACCGAGCCCGCCGCTGGCCGTTCGCCGCCGTCCAGGGCCACGCCGGCCGCCTCCAGGCGGGCGAGCAGCGCGTCACGGGCGGGCAAGGCGCAGGGCGCGATCCACAGTGGCACAGGCTCGGCAGCGGGCACGGCCGGCTGTGCCGGCGCCAGGGCCTTGCCTTCCACATAGGTGTAGAAGCCGCGCCCGCTCTTGCGCCCGAGCAGGCCGGCGGCCAGGCGCTGGCGTGCGATCGGCGAGGGGCGATAGCGCGGCTCCTGGTAGTACTGGTCGTAGATCGACTCCATCACCGGGTGGGACACGTCCAGCCCGGTCAGGTCGAGCAGTTCGAACGGCCCCAGGCGAAAGCCCACCGCGCTGCGCAGGATGCGATCGACAGCGGGGAAATCGGCGATGCCCTCGCCGACGATGCGCAGCGACTCGGTCAGGTAGCCGCGCCCGGCATGGTTGACGATGAAGCCGGGGGTGTCCTTCGCCCGCACCGGGGTGTGGCCCATGCGCCGCGCGAGCGCCATCAGCGCGTCGCCCACCGCCGGCGCGGTGAGCACGCCGTCGATGACCTCGACGATCTTCATCAGCGGCACCGGGCTGAAGAAGTGGAAGCCGGCGACGCGCTCGGGCTGGCGGCAGGCGGCGGCGATGCGGGTCACCGCCAGCGAGGAGGTGTTGGTGACCAGCACGCAGTCGCCACCGACCACCGCCTCGAGGCGCTCGAAGAGCTCGCGCTTGGCGTCGAGCTTCTCGACGATGGCCTCGATGACGATGTCGCAGGCGGCGAGCTGGCGCAGGGTGTCGGCGACCGAAATGCGCGCCGCTGCCGCGCTGGCGGCCGCAGGGTCGAGCTTGCCCTTGGCAGCCAGCGCCGACAGGGTCAGGCCGACCGACTCGCAGGCCTCGGTCGCCGCGTCTGCCCGTGCGTCGTGCAGCAACACCTTGAGCCCGGCCTGGGCGGCGATCTGGGCGATGCCGCGGCCCATCAGGCCCGCGCCGACGATGCCCAGCACGAGATCATTGCGATTGGGGTCGAACATCTCAGGCTCCGGTGAAGTGCGCAGCGCGCTTGTCGAGGAAGGCCTGCATGCCTTCCTTCTTGTCCTGGCTGGCGAACAGCAGCTGGAAGGCCTTGCGCTCGAGCATCAGCGCGGTCTCGAGCGAGGCGTCCTGGCCGGCGAGCAGCACTTCCTTGATCTGCGCCACCGCCAGCGGCGGCATGGCGGCGATCGTCGTCGCCAGCTCCAGCGCGCGCGCCTGCACCCGATCGTCGGCTACCACCTCGCTCACCAGCCCCATGTCCGCGGCTTCCTGCGCGCTCACCGGCTCCCCGGTGAGCAGCATCTTGAAGGCCTTGAACTTGCCCACCGCACGCGCCAGGCG
The DNA here is from genome assembly GCF_047806685.1 of Thauera sp. WH-1. Lineage (NCBI taxonomy): Bacteria > Pseudomonadati > Pseudomonadota > Betaproteobacteria > Rhodocyclales > Zoogloeaceae > Thauera > Thauera sp. WH-1. The sequence goes on along the minus strand of NZ_JBLQGP010000021.1, from coordinate 21,616 downwards.
CTGCGTGCCGCCGGCACCGGGGATGATGCCGACGCGGATCTCGGGCTGGCCGAACTTCGCGCCCTCGCCGGCGACGATGATGTCGGCGTGCATCGCCAGCTCGCAGCCGCCCCCCAGGGCGAAGCCATTGACCGCGGCGATCACAGGCTTGGCGCAGGACGCAATGGCCTGCCACATGCGCTGGTTGTTGAGCAGCAGGATGTCGATCGGGGTGGCATCGACCATGGCGCGGATGTCGGCGCCGGCAGCGAAGACCTTGTCGCCGCCGGTGAGCACGATGCAGCGGATGTCCTCGTCGCGCCCGAGCGCGTGAAAGTGCTCGGCCAGGCGCTGGCGCACCGACTGGCTGAGCGCGTTGCGGGCTTCCGGGCGGTTGAGGCGGACGACGGCAACAGCCGCCTGTGGACGCTCGACGATCACTTCTTCCATGCTCTTCTCCGTGAAACGGCCCTCGAGGCTCGCCTGAAGCGCGAGCCGGCCTAGCACTCCGAAGATAACGAGCGGGCGGCTTTGAGTCAATATATTTACTTATTTAAGTATAGAACAAGGCCCAAAAGGCACACCATTGCGTATAAGATCACGCATTAATGCGCACTTTTCGCTGACATCTGCTTGATCGGGATGGGCTCGCCATGCCCTTACATATCAATCTGTTTACTTATATACACAACAAGGAGGCATTCACCGATGGTCTTCCACAAGAACAAGCAGCTCCGCTTCGCGCACTGCGACCTGGCCGGCATCGGCTTCTACCCACGCTACGTCGAGCTCATCAACGAGGTCGTCGAGGACTGGTGCGCCCAGGGCCTCGGCGTGAGCTACCGCGAACTGCACGAAGCCCACGGCCTGGGACTGCCGGCGGTGCGACTGGAGATCGACTACCTGGCACCGAGCCGATGTGGCGACGTGCTGAACTTCGCCCTCGCTGTCGAGCGCATCGGCCGCAGTTCGATGACGCTCGACGTGCGCGCACGCGCAGACGACAGTGAACGCCTGCGCGCGCGGCTCACCGTGGTGCTGGCCTCGCTGAAGGAGCTGCGCGCGATGCCCATCGAGGGCGACTGGCGGGCGCGGTTTGCGCGTTACCTGCCGGCGCCCGAGCCCTCAGTCGAAGCCGGCACGGTGTCGGCGTAGGGACGTCGCCGCGGTGTCCCGGCGCGCAGGCAGACGACGACAGGGCGCGCAGGTTCTGGCGCCCTGTCCCATTGCCGCCGATGGCGGCTGTGCGTTTCAATAGGGCTCGAACAAACATGACCCCCGCCGCGATGAAAGATCTGTCCACCGAGAAGAGCCTCGCCTCCATCGAGATCAACAACCGTCTGTTCTTCCGCTTCTTCCAGGCTGCCAACACCCTGCACACCAAGGGCACGCAGGCGCTGGACGAGTTCGGCGTCACCACCCAGCAGTGGTCGGTGCTCGGCGCCCTGTCGCGCCCCAAGGCCCAGGGCGGCATGAGCGTCGGCGAGCTGTCGCGCTACCTGCTCGTGAGCCGCCAGAACCTGTCCGGCCTGCTCAACCGGCTGGAACGCGACGGCTACCTCGAACGCGTGACCGGAGAGGAAGACCGCCGCTCGCGCAAGATCCGCCTGACGCCGAAGGGGGAGGAACTGTGGGCGGCGCTCGCCGACCCGATCCACCACTTCTACGACGAAGCCCTGAAGGGCCTGTCCTTCGACGACCGCCTCGCCTTCATCCACTACATCAGCCTGCTGCAGAAGAACATGTCGAAGCTCTGAGGCGGGCACGACCCGCCCCCCTCGCGCAGGCGCTGGCGCACACCGGCGGCGCGCGAAGCCTGCCACATTAATATCATCCATTTTACTTATCTATACTTCACGCACGCATGCGAACAAAAGGACGATACCAACAGTTTATTGATTAACATCATTTTTTAGTCCACACAAGACTCCCATCACGGACCAAAGCTTACGGGTCAGCGAAACTTTGCGTCAATCTATTGCCGCAATAAATCTCACTGATTAACCTATCTCCCGAACGCATGTTGCACCCGACATGCCCGGCACAGACCGCTTCGTCAAGGCCACGCAGAAGCGGCACCCACCAGGAGATTGCACGTGAACTTCGATCCGGTACTGCTCGCCTCGCGCATGCAGCCCATGAAGGCCCAGGGCCTGTGGCGCGACGAAACCATCAACCTGTTCTTCCAGCGCGCACTTGAGCAGTGCCCGGAAAAGCCCGCGATCGTGTCCTACCGCGCCGGCCGTGAGGAGGCGATCCGCCTCAGCTACCGCGAACTCGGCACGCAGGTCGAGCGCATCGCCCGCGGGCTGATCGCGCTCGGCGTGGGCCGCAGCGACGTCGTCACCTGGCAACTGCCGAACTGCTGGGAGTTCGTCGCGCTGGCCCTGGCCTGCGCCCGCATCGGCGCGGCCGCCAACCCGGTGATGCCGATCTTCCGCCAGCACGAACTCAACTTCATGCTCAACATGGGCGAATCGAAGGTCTTCATCGTGCCCAAGGCGTTCCGCAAGTTCGACTACGAGGCGATGGCGCGCGGCATGCTGCCCAAGCTGCCGCACCTGAAGCAGCTCGTGGTGGTCGACGGCGACGGCGCGGACAGCTTCGCCAAGCTGCTGCTGAGCGACGACAGCTCGCCGCTGCCCCCGCCGGCGCTCGAGCCCGACGACGTCATGCTGCTGATGTACACCTCGGGCACGACCGGCGAGCCCAAGGGCGTGATGCACACCTCGAACACCTTGTTCGCCAACCTGCACGGCTACATCGAGATCATGGAGCTGGGCGGCGGCGACATCGTGCTGGCCGCCTCGCCGATGGCCCACCTCACCGGCTACGGCTTCCTGGCGACGCTACCGATCATCCTCAATTCGACCATCGCCATGCTCGACGTGTGGGAGCCCAAGCGCGCGCTCAGGATCATCCGCGAAGAGGGCGTCACCTTCAGCATGTCCGCGGCGACCTTCGTTGCCGACATGTGCCAGGAAGTGGAGGCCGGCGAGCCGACCTCGCCTAAGTTCACCAAGTACAGCTGCGCCGGCGCCCCGATTCCGCCGGCCATCGTCGAGCGCGCCCACAAGCTGATGGGGCTGCCGATCAGCTCGGCCTGGGGCATGACCGAGATGGGCGCGGTCACCGTGACCGAACCCTCCCGTGCACTCGAGAAGACCCCCGTCTCGGACGGCCGCCCGCTGGCCGGCGTCGAGCTCAAGGTGGTCGATGCCAACGGCGCATCGCTGCCGACCGGCGAAGCGGGCGAACTGCTGGTGCGCGCGCCCTCGCTGTTCGCCGGCTACCTCAAGCGCCCGCATCTGAACGGCGTGGATGCCGAGGGCTGGTTCGACACCGGGGACATCGCCTTCATCGACGCCGAGGGCTACATCCGCATGGCCGGGCGCAGCAAGGACGTGGTGATCCGCGGCGGCGAGAACATCCCGGTAGTCGAGGTCGAGAACCTGCTCTACAAGCACCCGGCGATCTCGCTGGTGGCGGTGGTCGGCTATCCCGACCGCCGCTTCGGCGAGCGCGTGTGCGCGTTCGTGGCCTTGAACCCCGGCTGCACCTTCAGCTTCGAGGACATGACGGCCTACCTGACCGAGCAGCAGCTCACCAGGACCTACTTTCCCGAGCGCCTCGAGGTGCTCGAGCAGATGCCGCAGACCCCCAGCGGCAAGCTGCAGAAGTTCAAGCTGCGCGAGATGGCCAGGCAGTTCGGCGAGTCGGCGGCCGCGTAAAGGCGAGATCATCGACCGCAGCCAAGGCAACGGCCCTCACACACGCGCCACGCCCTGCAGAACGAGCAAGTAAATGGAGACAACGATGGAACGCGAATCGATGGAATTCGACGTGCTGATCGTCGGCGGCGGCCCCGCGGGGCTGGCAGCGGCGATCCGCCTGAAGCAGCTGGCCGCCGACAAGGGCCAGGAGATTTCGGTGTGCCTGATCGAGAAGGCCGCCGAGATCGGCGCCCACATCCTGTCGGGCGCGGTGATGGACCCGCAGGCGCTCACCGAGCTGATCCCCGACTGGAAGGAACGCGGCGCGCCGCTCAACACCGAAGTCACCGAGGACAAGGTGCTGTTTCTGTCCGAAACCGGTGCCCGCCAAGCGCCCAATGCCTTGCTGCCCGACTGCTTCGTGAACCACGGCAACTACATCGTGCGCCTCGGGAACGTGGTGAAGTGGCTCGGCGAGCAGGCCGAGGCGCTGGGCGTGGAGGTCTATCCGGGCTTCGCCGGGGCCGAGCTCCTGTTCGACGAGGCGGGCGCGGTGAAGGGCGTCGCCACCGGCGACATGGGCTTGAACCGTGACGGCACACCGGGACCGCACCACCAGCCGGGCATGGAGCTGCACGCCAAATACACGCTGTTCGCCGAGGGCTGCCGCGGCCACCTGGGCAAGCAGCTCGAGGCCAAGTTCAACTTGCGCGAAGGCGCCGACCCTCAGACCTACGGCATCGGCATCAAGGAGCTGTGGGAGGTGAAGCCCGAGCAGCATCAGCCGGGCCTGGTGGTGCACACCGCCGGCTGGCCGATGGACAAGGCCACCTATGGCGGCGGCTTCGTCTATCACCTCGAGGACAACCTGGTGGCGGTGGGCTTCGTGGTCGGGCTCAACTACGCCAACCCGCATCTGTCGCCCTTCGAGGAGATGCAGCGCTACAAGACCCACCCCGAGATCCGCAAGTATCTCGAGGGCGGCAAACGCCTGCAGTACGGCGCCCGCGCGATCGCCGCCGGCGGCCTGCAGAGCCTGCCCAAGCTGGTGTTCCCGGGCGGCGGGCTGATCGGCGACGACGCGGGTTTTCTCAACGCCGCGCGCATCAAGGGCAGCCACGCCGCGATCAAGTCCGGCATGCTCGCCGCCGAGGCCGCCTTCGAGGCGCTGGCTGCGGCGCGCCAGCGCGATGCGCTCGACGCCTATCCGGCCGCCTTCCAGGCCTCCTGGCTGCATGCCGAGCTGCACAAGACGCGTAACTTCAAGCCCTACATGAAGAAGGGCCTGTGGGTCGGCTCGCTGCTGTTCGGCATCGACCAGGTGCTGTTCAAGGGCAAGCTGCCGTGGACGCTGCACAACAGCGCCGACCACGACCAGCTCAAGCCGGCGGCCGAGTGCGAAAGGATCAATTACCCCAAGCCCGACGGCGTGCTGACCTTCGATCGCCTCTCATCGGTGTTCCTGTCCAACACCAACCACGAGGAAGAGCAGCCCTGCCACCTGCAGCTCAAAGACGCCTCGGTGCCGATCGCGGTGAACCTCGCCAGGTACGATGCCCCCGAGCAGCGCTACTGCCCGGCCGGGGTGTACGAGATCGTGCAGGAAGCCGCCGGACCGCGGCTGCAGATCAACGCCCAGAACTGCGTGCACTGCAAGACCTGCGACATCAAGGACCCGACCCAGAACATCAACTGGGTGGTGCCGCAAGGTGGCGAAGGGCCGATCTACCAGGGGATGTGAGCCACGGAGGCCGGACGACCTGTCCCGCCTCACGTTTTCTCTCTGCGCATCACGACGAAACGGGACACAGATGAACCAGAGCAACGGCAAGACGCCGCACCGCATCGTCATCGTCGGCGGCGGCGCCGGCGGGCTCGAGCTCGCCACCCGGCTGGGCGACACGCTCGGTCGCCGCGGCAAGGCCGAGATCACCCTGATCGAGCGCAAGCACAGCCACGTCTGGAAGCCCAAGCTGCACGAGATCGCGGCCGGCAGCATGGACTTCGGCGACCACGAGGTCGGCTACCTCGCCCACGCCCACCGCCACGGCTTTCGCTTTCGCATCGGCGAGATGACCGGCATCGACCGCATCACGCGCGAAGTGCACGTTGCCCCCTTCACCGACCGCAAGGGCGGCGAACTGACGCCGGCGCGCTCCTTCCCCTATGACACCCTGGTCATCGCGGTGGGCAGCCAGAGCAACGACTTCGGCACCCCCGGGGTGCGCGAACACGCGCTCAAGCTCGAGACCGCGGCCGACGCGCGCCGCTTCCACACGCGCATGGTGCATGCCTGCGTGCGCGCGCAGGCGCAGCAGACGCCGCTGCGCCCGGAACAGCTCAAGGTGGCGATCATCGGCGCCGGCGCCACCGGGGTCGAGCTGTCGGCCGAGCTGCACCACACCATGCGCCAGGTCGTGGCCTACGGGCTCGATCGCGTCGACGCCAAGCGCGACATCAAGGTGGTACTGATCGAGGCTGGCCCGCGCGTGCTGCCCGCCCTGCCCGAGCGCCTGTCGCGCTCGACCGAGCGCCTGCTGCGCAAGCTCGGCGTCGAGGTGCATACCGGCGCCAAGGTCGCCGAAGTGCTCGCCGATGGCGTGCGCCTGGCCGACGACACGGAGCTGCCCGCCGAGCTGACCGTGTGGGCGGCCGGCGTCAAGGCCGCGGAATTCCTCACCCGCCTCGACGGCCTGGAGACCAATCGCCTCAACCAGTTGCGGGTGCGCCAGACCCTGCAGACCACGCTCGACGCCGACATCTTCGCCATGGGCGACTGCGCCGCCTGCCCCTGGCCGGAGAAGAACGGCTTCGTCCCGCCGCGCGCCCAGGCGGCGCACCAGCAGGCCTCGCACCTCTTCAAGCAGATCCGCCGCCGCCTCGACGGCAAGCCCCTGCAGGACTACCACTACCGCGACCTCGGCTCGCTCGTCTCCCTCGGCAAGTTCAGCACCGTCGGCAACATGATGGGCGGCCTGGTGCGCGGCGACCTGTTCATCGAAGGCTGGTACGCCAAGCTGATGTACACCTCGCTCTACAAGATGCACGAGCTGGCGCTACACGGCTGGGCCAAGGTGATCCTGGATACGCTGGCGCGCACGCTGACGCGACGCACGGAACCGCAGGTGAAGCTGCACTGAGGGTGGCGATGGCGATCTGACACGGTGGCCGCGCGTGCCGGGGTCAGTGCGGCTAAATGAGGGACGCCGTCGCCTCGTCGGCATTGATTTCGATCCGCATCGCCAGCACGTTGATGCAGGCTGAGCGCCCTACCTCGTCCTCATATGAGGATGTCCGGAGCGAGAGGGTTCGGGTTTGTTCCCGTAAGGCGGGTCCATGTCGTCAACAGCGACACGTACCCGATATGTGTCGCCGTTTCTGAAAAATAGGAACGCGTTTCAGTGACGTGTCGTCGGTAGCGACCGAACACGTGCGCTCGCGCCTGCCCAAGATCAACACGCGCGAGTTGGTGGACGTGATCTTCGAGCAGCCTTATTGCCGCATCGGCAACCTGGTGGACAAAGGCATCGTCCAGCGCCAGGCCGCCTCACGCTACCTGCACGACCTGGCCAATCTGGGCGTGCTGCGTGAAATGCCGGTCGGCAAGGAAAAGCTCTTCATTCACCCCAAGCTGATGCAACTGCTCAGCCGGGACAACAACCAATTCCAGCTTTACGCCTGAGAGGGCTATCAACGAGCATGACCAACGACAGCATGCGCAAGCGAAACAGCGCAATCAGCAAGCTCTCAGGGTGTATCGAAGGCGATCTGAGATTGCAGCGGCCTGCGCCGGCGTCCGCACGGCTACCCGATGGATGAAGTCACCGCGTCGGCGTCGGCTCGATCACACCTACCCCGAATGCGGCGGCAAACGGCGCCCCATGCGGGATCGCCAGCCGTCGCGACGTGAGGCAGAAGGGCAACACCCAGAGCCGCAGCCCGTCAGACTTCGGGAACTCGAACACCGGCAGCGGCTGGTGGAAGGCGGCGGTCTTCGGGTAGATCAGAACGACAGCTCCCTCGCCGTCCAGGTAGCTCTGGCCATAGGCCTGCAACTGGTAGAAGTCGCCCTGCGAGAGGCCATACTTGTCCGCGCCGCTCGCCTTCAAGCCGTCCAGCAGCTTCCACTTGGTGTCCAGCACCAGGGCATCGCGGCCCCTGTCCCGAATCAGCAGATCGGGCTTCAGCCGAAACCAGTACTGCTCACGATGGCGAACCAGGTGATGGCTGCGGGCCTGAGTCTTCAGGATCAGTGACCGCGCCAGTTGTCTTGCCAGATGCTTGGCGACGAACGCCTCGAAGACCGCCTCCATCGGGAACAGCAGCGACGGCGCGCGGTGGCCCCCCTTGCCGGTCAAGGGCGACTCCTCGTCGAGGATGATGTGGGCCCAGGCCAGCGCATCCGCGTAGTACCCCATGCCCCGGTCCAGCCGCACGCGCTGAAAGTCGGTCCGCGGTTGCGTCGACACCGGGACGTCCGCGAACACGAACGCCAGCTCGCGGGCCAGTTGCTGGTTGGCCTGCGCCGCCGAAAAGCTCAAGGCGCGCCGCAAGGCCGCATGCAGCAGGCGGTTCTCCGGCCGGTCGGTCGAGAACTCGTCGTGCTCGGTGAAGAAGCGGTCGGCGCGATACAGGTTCTGATGCAAGTGCGGCGCCATCAGTAGCTTGCCTCGGAAGGCGAAGAGGTTGTCTTGCCGGCTCGAATAGTCGCCGCGCAGCCCGCGCTTGACGATGTGTTCTACGGCGCGCAAGAACTCTGCGATGAAAACCTCCAGCAGTGGCATGCGCGCTGCCGCGATCTTGGCGCTGTCCGTCTCTACATGGCGAAAGGCCTGGAGGCAGCTGAGCATGTCGATCAAGAGCTGACGCGCCTCATTGGCGCCGCCGCCGATCGCCTTGCCGACCTTGGGCAGCACCTCGATCTGGAATCCATCGGGTGCGCGGATCACGCCGACGAAGCTGGTGACCTGCACCACGCGACGCCCACGGCGCTGGTTGAGACGCAGCCATGTCGCCTCCCCGTCCTCGGCAACCCGCAGGCACTGGTCCTCAAGCCAGCCGTAAACCTTGTCCGGGACGCGATGCAAGCCCTCGCCACTCGCGGCCTCCGACCCCGCTGCCATCAGCGCGTCGAACTCGTAGATCGTGATGCCGCTCACCGGAGCTCCGGCACTCAGGACGATAAGGTCTGGTAGATGCCGATGTAGGCATCCGGGTTGGAGAACGCGGCATCCTGCACCGCGTAGCGGCGCTTGGTGGCGTAGCTGTCCAGGCCGTGGTCGCTACCAAACATGCGCGCGAGATCGTCCTCGTGATCGGCGCTTTCCCGCACGAACTGCGCGGCCTCCGACTTCTGGTTGTCGGCCAGGACGAGGCGAATCTTCTGCCAGTCCTCGAAGAAGTACTCTTCAAGCAGGGGCAGGATGCGGGCGCTGAAGACCTGCTGCAGGGCGACCAGCCGTTCGTCGCCATCGGGCACCTTGGCCAGCGGTGTGAAATACGCGTGGCCGATGCAGTGGTCGCGGTCGTACAGCACCTCGACGCGCTGGTTGATCGCATCGAGCATGCGGGGAACGTCGATCACCTGCTCGCCCGAGCGCACTCGCAAGCCCTCGAGCGGGGCGCCCGACTCGTCGCGCGCATCCGGCATCACCGGCACGAACTCGAATCGGCGCCGCAGCGCGGTGTCCAAGAGCGCCAGGGACCGGTCTGCCGTGTTCATCGTGCCGATGACGTCGACGTTGGCCGGCACCGAAAAGCGCTCGCCCGAGTAGGGCAGCGTCACCGACACGGCGTTCTCGGCGCCCTCGCGCTTGTCGGGCTCGATCAAGGTGATCAACTCGCCGAAAATCTTGCTGATGTTGCCCCGGTTGATCTCGTCGATGACCATCGCAAAGCGCTGGTCTGGTGCCGACCGTGCTCGGCGGCACAGATCCTTGAATACGCCCGAGCGGATCTCATACTGAATTTCACCGGCCTCCGCATCGCCGCCAAGCACCGGCCGCAGCCCTTCGACGAACTCCTCGTAGCCGTAGGACTGGTGGAAGGTGACGAAGCTGTAGTGGTGAAGGACATCCGAGGATGGAGCGCCCGCGCGGTATTCGTCGACCAGCGCCACCAGCCCGCTGCAGGTCTCCCGCCAATCGCCGGCCAGGCGCCAGACCGACTCTTCGTCCTTGTCGAATACCTGGGGACTGAACCGCAACTCTTGCTTGACGGTCGCGGACTCGTCGATGGCGCGCTCTTGCAGCGTGGTCCAGATCGTCTGCCGGAGGTTGTCCTTGCGCCCCTTAGCGTCGGCGATGGCATCGATGAAAGGGTGCTCCAGGAGCTGACTGACACTCGCCTTCGCTCCCAGATCGTACAAGGCCAGCACAGCGCCCTCCCACCATTTGCTCGGGGCGATCTTGTCGGCAATGAACTGGCGGCACCATTCCTCTTGGGATACCGCAGCCATGGGCTGCTCGTACTCTCGCTTGAGCAGCCTCGACAGCTCGTAGGTTTTCCCTGTCCCGGGCGGGCCGTAGTAGATGCGGTTGAGGGGCGGCCGCGTTTCCTCGATATCACTGGCCTCGTCGTCGTCCAAGTCTTCGCCAGGATCGAGTGGATCGTCCCGAAGTTGATCGGGCCACAGGCCGGGCCGCTCAGTTTCGAGCACCAGCCAGGCGGCTAGCGATTCACGCTCGGTCGACAGGACCGCTTCGATCTTCGCGACCAAGGCGTCGGTGAGAGGCTCGCGGTTGAGCTTGGCGACCGCCCCCACTGCTCGGGTCCAGTTTACTTTCCGGGCGCGGGTTCCGCGGACGACGCCCAGCACTCCCACCGCGCGCTCACTGCCGGGGTTCTTGCGTCCGAAGCGCACCTGAATGCCCTTGCCCATGTGCCACCAGTCCAGCCCGGCTGAGTGGACCGCCCTGGCCAACCGGCAGAACAGCGCCTTGTCCTGCGGCGACCATGAGGCGCGGAAAGTCTGGAACGCGGGCTTGCTGTCGAAGTGGTTCAACAGGTCTTCGTCGGTCATCGTTCTATATTCCTTCGACATCGATTCCGTGCTCGGCCAGCCAGGCCTTGCGCTGCGCGTAGTCCGGCATGGCGCGCTCGACGCGCAGCCAGAACGCCGGGGTGTGGTGCGGTTCGTGCAGATGCGCCATCTCATGCACCACCACGTACTCGGCGATGCGCGCCGGCAGCAGGATCGCCTTCCAGTGGAAGTACAGCCAGTCACCCTTGCCGCACGATCCCCAGCGGTAGCCCAGGTCCTGCACCTTCACGCCAGCGGGCGCTACCTCCATCCGGCTCTGGTGCTCGGCTACCCGGGTCGACAGCCAGGCCCTGGCACGCGCGCTGTACCAGCGGATGAAGTGCTCGCACGCGGCGGGCAAGGCGTCCCGGCGCAGACAGAACCTGCCCGCAGTTAGCTTCAACGGCACGTCCTGATCATCGACCAGCTTCAGCCGATGGCTGCGCCCGAGGTACAGGAATCCCTCGCCGCCGACGTATTGCTTGCGCGGCACCTGGCGCTGCAGGCGATCCTTCTCGGCCAGCTTGGTGTAGATCCAGAAGCGCTTTTCGAGCACGAAGGCGCGCAGCGCGGCCTCGTCAACCTGCGGCGGCGCGCTCAGTACCAATTCCCCGTCACGTTCGACCGTAATCTGCATCGTCCTGCGGCGCGCGCTGCGCTGGACCGTGAACTTCAGCTCGTCGACCACCATCGTCACAACTGCACCAGCTTGTCGTGGTTGGCGCGGGCCTGCTCCATCAGCTTGTCGGCCAGCACGCCCGCCTTGTCGGCATCCACCAGCGGCGGACGCAGGCGCATCAGGTGATCGAACAACTGCCCGTTCAGCGCATCCTGCGCTGCGCGCTTGTACGGGGTCCAGATGTTGCGGTTGCTCTGCAGCTCCTGCACCAGCAGGTCCACCAGTTCGACGGTCACGTCCTTCAGGCGCAGTAGTTCCGCCGGCGTGGGCGCCTGGCCGGCGCACACCACGTCCAGCACGGTGCGCAGGAAAGGCGCGCAATGCGCTGGCAAATCGCCCGGCGCATCGGCCTGGCCCGCCTTGCCGCTGCGCAATTCATCAACGATCTGCTGCAACTGCGCGATCAGCGCGTTCCATTGTTCGCCGAGCGTACGCAGGATGTCGCTCAAGCGCTCGGACAGCTTGCGATACAGCACCGGATCTTCATCGACGTGCTTGCGGATGTGCGAGCGGATGGCATGTTCCATCTCCGATGCCTTCGCCCGATCGTTGGCCGCGCGCGCCACCTGGGTGTCGAACTCGGCATCGGTGAGCTGGATCGGCGGGATCCTGGGGTCGATGCCGAGCGAGATCACATGGTCGTCGATCAGCTTGCGCACCTTGGCGCCAACGTCCTTGCCGAGAACCGGCGTGTCCTTGTAGCGGTTGCGCGCCCGCGCGTAGAGGTAGGCCAGCCGCTTTGCGTCGCCCGAATACGGCAGGCCCTCGGGGCGCGGCAGCACGGTGTCCAGCGACGCCAGGAAGGCCTTGAGCTTGACCGAAAACTCGGCGCGCAGGCGTTCGCTGCCCAGGGCCTCGACGCAGGCCTCGGTATCGTCCAGCGACTCGATGCCGCGCTGGCGGAACAGGTCCACCACGCGTAAATGGCGGTCACGCAGCACCGGCACCTCGTCCTTCAGGCTGGCCAGCGCGCCTTCCACGTCCTCGTCGGCGTAGGCGGCCAGGGCCTCCTTCAGGTGCTGCGCGACGCCGTAGTAGTCCACCACGATGCCGCAGCGCTTGCCGAAGCCGGTGCGATTGACGCGGGCAATTGCCTGCAGCAGTTCGGCTTCGCGGATCGGCCGATCCAGGTACATCACGCCCTCGATGGGGGCGTCGAAGCCGGTGAGCAGCATCGACTTCACCACCAGGAAGGCCAGCGCATCGGTCTTGTCCGGGTTGGCACTGAACAGCGGCTTCTTGAAGCGCTGGATCAGTCCGTCCTGCGCTGTGCTGTCGGTCCACGGCTTCCAGGCCGGATCGTCGTTGTTGCTGCCCGAGATGATGGGCGCGAACTCGATGCGGGCCAGCGTGTCGCGGTAGCGCCAGGCCTGGACCTGTGCCTGCACCTTGGGCGGACGCAGGCACAGGGCCTCGTCGTCCAGCGCCTTGTCCGCGGCGGGCAAGGCATGGGCCTCGGCGAGCAGCTCGTCGCGGGCCGCGCCCAGCGCATCGAAATAGCGGATCGCCGCCAGCCGGCTGTAAGCCACCACCTGCGCCTTGTAGCCGTTGGGCAGGATGTGGGTGATGTAGTGGCGCAGGATGTCGCGCGCCTTGTCGGCGATCAGCGCCGGGGCCTCGAAGATGTGGCCCCGGGTCGCGTACTTCTGCCTGATCGCCTCCAGCTCCTCGGGTGTGTGCTGGCGGAACAGGTCTTCGAACAGCTCGTCGAGGCTGGCGCCGTCCTTGATCGCACCGTTGGCGGTGCGTCCCTCGTAGAGCACCGGCACCGTGGCGCCGTCGGCCTCGGCTTCCTTGATCGTGTAGCGGTCGATGAACTCGCCGAAGATCTCGTGGGTGCGCTTCTTCTCGCCCATGATGATCGGCGTGCCGGTGAAGCCGATGCGCGCGCAGTTCGGCAGCCCGGCCAGCAGCTTGGCGTGCAGGTCGCCAGCCTGGGTACGGTGGGCCTCGTCCACCAGCACCAGGATGCTGTCGTCGTCGTTCAGCACCTCGAACTGCTCGCCGGCCTTGTAGCGCGCGTCCGGCTCCTTCGCCGCCGGTTGCTCCAATTTGGGTAGGTCATCGGCCGTCAGCGGTGCATCACCCGCCGTGTCGCTATCCCGGTATTTCTGGATGGTGGCGAAGATCAGGCCCGGCCCCTTGCGCCGCGCCAGCGCCTGCACGCCCGCGGTGCTGCCGGCCACCTCCACCACTTCGCCGGTCAGTGTCGCGGTGACCGAAAGCTGGCGCTGCAGGTCCTTGCGGTCGGTGACGACGATCACCTTGAAGCGCCGCAGTTGCGCATCTGCGCGCATCTTGCGCACCAGGAACACCATCGTCAGCGACTTGCCCGAGCCCTGGGTGTGTCAGACGATGCCGCCGCGCTGGTCGCGCTCGCCATGCTGCAAACGCGTCTGCCCGGTCTTGAGCCGGGCGATCGCGCGGTTCACCGCGCGGTACTGCTGGTAGCGGCACACCGATTTGATCGTCTGCCCGCCCACCTGCATGAAGAGCAGGAAGTGCTTCACCACGTCGAGCAGATGCGCCGGCTTCAACAAGCCGGCAATCAGCCGCTCCTGCTCAGACAGGCCGGACTTGCCCAGCGCCTGCGCCGCCTCGATCTCAGACCCGCTGCCATCCGGGCCGACCACGGTTTTCCACTGCGCGAAGTGCTCGAACGCCGCCCCCACGCAAGCGACGCGCGCCTCATCGAAGCTGCTCGCGACCAGCAACTGGTTGGCGGCGAACAGCGCCTCGTTGCCCTCGTTGTCATCGACCTCGAAAGCCGCCTTGCGCTGGTTGGTGTAGCGGCGCAACTGGTCGACCGCTTCCGCCAGCGGCTCGGGGATGGATGGACTCTTGCACTCCACCACCACCAGCGGCAGGCCATTCACCAGCAGCACGAGGTCGGGCACGATGAAGGCCTTGGCGGCATTGAAGCCCGGCGGACACTCCACGCGGTACTGGTTGACCACGGTGAAGCGGTTGTTGGCCGGCGTGTCCCAGTCGATGTAGCGGATCGTCTGGCCACGCCCACCGTCCCAGCCGGGTAGGCCCTCGACGGTCAGCCCCTTGATCAACAATTCGGTGGCCTTCTCGTTGGCCTCCATCAGCTTGTGCGTGCCCAGCCGCGTGATCGCCGCCACGGCTTCGGACAAGCGCACATCGTCCAGCCAGGGCGCGCCGTCAGGGCCGGGGTTCAGGCCGCGCAGTTGTGCGCGCAGCACGGATTCCTGGATGACTTCGGCGAAGCTGCTGCGGCCGGTGATCGCCGGGTCGTCGAGGCTGCCTTCGACGTGGGTCCAGCCGAGGCCTCGCAGTTGTTCTACGAAGGGACGCTCGACGTCATCCAGTTCCCACCCCATTCCCCTGTCTCCTCAAATACACCAGCCCGCTCGGGGCGTGGCACGCCCTTTGGCGAGCCATGGCGTATATCGACGCATAAAGGCGTATATCCAGCGCATATCAGGCCCCTCCCGCCGTATAAAACGCCCCCTTGCGGGCCCCATGCTGCTGTATTTTTCCTTGCTCCATCAGGCGCTTGAGCAACTTCCACGCTTGATCGCCGGTCAGGTGGCAAAGGTCCATCACATCCGCCCGCCTGATCTGGCCATGCTGACGCACATAGTTCAGCACCATCTGCTCATGCTGCAGGGGCGTGAACCCCGCCTGCCGCGTATACGCCGCCTTGCGTCCCTCGGCCTGGTAGACCGCCAGCGAGAGGGTGTACGTCCGCCCCCGGGTGGCGCCATGCGCCTCCACCAGTCCGGCCTCCACCAGCGCCTCCAAGGTAGCCCGCGCGCTCAGCTCATCGCGCTGGATGCGGGCGGACAGCGCCTTCGCGGTCAGGCGCTTCAGTTCCCGCAAGGCGGCCAGCGCAATCAGGCTGTCGATCGGCAGTTCGGCGTTGCTGCCCCGCTCCTGCTCGACGACCATGCGCCGGAAATCGAGGTCTGCCGCCGCCGTCGGCAAGCGCACCACCACGCTGTTCATGTCGGTGCGGCTGTAATCCGGCGCCGGACGGCCGAACTTCAGCAAGCCACGATAGATCTTGTCCACGCCACGGCCCGAGCGCTCGACCACGCCGATGCGCTTCAGCGCATCCGCCAGCACGCGATTGCGCGGCCGCGGCTCGGTGGTGAGCAGGTTGTCCAGCGTCACGCCGTCCACCAGGCCGCCGGGATTGCTGACGACGAGCGCGTCGTTTTCCAGGCGCACATGCACCGCCCCCAGGCGGTAGTAGTCGCGATGTATCAGCGCATTGGCCACCGACTCGCGGAAGGCGCCCATGTCCACCTTGGGCACCGGCACCCGGAACAGCCCGACCTGCAGTTCGTCTTCCGGGTTGTAGGGGCGGAAATTGGTTTCCAGCCAGTCGATAGCCTTCAGCAAGGGGAAGTTGCGGAACTCGTTGAACCGGACCGCCTGTTCGGCGAGCACCTGGAACGCGAATTCGTGGGTGGGCACCCACTGGCGCAGCGAGGCCTCGCGGCCGATCACCAGGAGGCCGGTCAAGGTGGGTACGCGACTGCCGTCCGGCTGGCGCACGGTAAAGCCGAGCGCGCCGTCGACCGCTTCGTCGCTCAGCTCCAGCAGCACCTGATCGCCGCCGTACTGCTGCACCGCCTGGCGCAGGCGTTCGCGTTCCAGCGGGTCGAAGTCGGCCAGCGTCGCGCCTTCGACCGCCTGCGCGGAGACGTCGAGCATGCCCATGCTCGACGCTCGGCTGGTGCGATCGTGCGGCAGCATCGGCGCGCACTCCGGCGTGCCGTCGAACTTGATGCGACGGCGCAGGTAAACACCGCTGTTGGTCGCCACCTCGGCCCGCTTGGGTACCCGGATGCGCGCCACGGTCACGCCGCCCATGTCGACCGCCTCGGCGTGCACGAGCAGCGACGGCGAGGTGCGCGCCGCCACCATGCCGGCCAGCCCGCTCAGCAGGCGATGCTCGGGGTGCAGGCCGGTGGGCTTGCCGTCGTCCTCCACGCCCAGCCACAGCTCGCCGCCCTCGGTATTGGCGAGGCAGACCAGGGCCTCGACCAGCTCGCGGTCGGGGAGCTTCTTCAGGTCGCTCTTGAACTCGACGGTGAGGGATTCGGCGGGCGGGAGGCGAAGAGTCATGTCAGCCTCTGGTTTGTGCAGCGGGTTGCTGGACGATTGGTGCAGTGGGCTGATGCATGAGTGGAGCGGTGCTTTCGAGCAAGGGTGTGACGCGGACGCGGCCGGTGAGGAGATCGTCCATGAGGCCGGATTTCTCCGTTTTCAGTTTGCCCAGTACTCGTGTTTCCTCTTTGATCCGGGATGCCAGGCACGCCTCACGACCAGCGATCATCTCCTGCTCCTCCGGCGTCGGAACGGCAACCCTCAAGCGACGCAGCTTGGATCGATTTATCGTGTTCAACCCCGAACTGGTGGCTGCTTCGCAGCGCCAGTAGGCTCGAACGAATGCCGAATTCATCCAGAGTAAGGCGTATGACGGTAGCAGGCGCTTTGGGCGCAATCGGAAGAGATGGTTCTGGAACAGCATGCCACGGACGGACTCATCGGCGATGGCGCATCGGCCGATTTCGTCCGTGCTTGCATGTCCTTCCACGACCAGCAGATCGCCGGGTTCTAGCGCCCGTACCGCAGTCTCAGAATCCGAAGCCTCAAGCTCGGCAATGTCATCAAGCACGAGCCTCGCGCGGTGCACGTTGGCAACCCGAAGGTATTTCCTGGGATGGCTTCGCGGTGCTCGGTGCGCGCCCAGTGTGATGCCGGAATCCACCGTAAACTCGATATCTACGACCGATGCATTCCACGCCTTCGGAATCCACCCCAGCGGCGACTCCTTGTAGAGATGCGGCACCTCGGCCTGGGCCAGGCGCAGTTCGCCGTTGGCGTCGATTCCGCGCGTCAGCAGGTCGTGCAGCAGGCCCTGCTTGACGGCCTTGAGCTTGGCGATGATCGACTCGGTGTCGTGGATGGCGGTGTCTAGGGTGTCCAGGATTTGGGCGATCCTCACCTGTTCCTCGGGCGCCGGGTAGCGGACGGGCAGTGCGAGCAGTTTGGACTTCGGCAAGTTCTTCATGCTGCCGCTGGTGCCCGTCGCATGAATCTCGACATGGCGGCGGCATGCGGCAGATTGCAGCGTGAACGACAGCCATCGCATGTCGACGATCGAGCGATTCTTCGGCTTCAGTTGCCAGAGTCGATCGGGCAGGAATAAAGACGGTTGCGGATCCCGCACGTAGCATGACTCCCCCACGAGCGCCGGTGTATTCATGCGACTCACCAAAATCGAGTCACCCTGCACTGGCTCGGCCACCAGGTGTCGCTCACGCTCAACGACGGTCTTGTTCTGCTCGGGATGGAACGTTCCACCACTGACGGCGCTGGTCTTGAGCACACCGATCTCGCCCGCACCGTGCGGACGATCCTCAGCGTTGACGCTTACGCCGGCATCGAGGGATGCGATCGAATCGGCAAGACAACCCTCGAGCCAGTCAGACATACCGCAACCCCTCCCAAAACACCGGCAAAACCCGCGCCGCCGCATCACGTAAGGTCATCTTTGGCTGCACTGTGCTCACTCATTTACGGAACTTGGAAATCAGCGATTTCCGAATATCCAGGTCGGCAGCACAATGCTGAAAATCCATCTGCTCAGACATACCCCAACCCCTTCAAGAACCCCTGCAGCGCCTGCGCCGCCGCATCGCGCTTGCCCTCGATCTCGGTCAGCGTCACGCGGTACTTGTCCCACCAGTTCTCGAACGCGGCGACGATGGCCTTGCGCTGGGCGGCGATGTAGCGCTCGACGATGGCGCCCATGTCGTCGTGCAGGATGGTCAGCAGCAGTTCGGCGGACTGCTCGGCTGACAGGCCGTCAACGGCGGCGTTGATGTGCGCCGCAAAGCTCTCCTTCTTGGTCTTGAGCTGCTTCTTGACGGCGCTGAGTTCCTTCTTCCAGGCCTTGAGCTGTTCCTCGCTGACGGCGCTCTCGTCGTCGCCGTCTTCCGCGGCCTCGGCGGATTCTCCATCCTCGCCCTCGGCATCCTTCGGGCTGGCCGCCTTGATCTGGCTGTCCAATTCGGCCTTCTTCGCCTCCAGCTCATTGATGGCCTCGACGAAGTCGCTCATCAGGAACTTGACGAGCTTGTGCTCCAGCGGGCTCTCCTTGCTGGCCTTGTCTTCCAGCGCGGTGACGATGCTGGTGCGCCAGGCGTCGGCCACGCCCTTGGCGCCGCGTGCCATCAGGGTGAGGAAGTCGTACTTGGTCTGGTACCAGAAGCCGGCGACGATGCCGCGCACCTGGAAGGGGTCGAGCAAGCCGATGGCTTCCAGCGAAGTGCTGAAGCTGGCCAGCAGGTCGTTGCGGAGGGCGACGAGGCTGGCCGCGCCATCGTTGTCGTTCTGCATCTGCCCGGCCAGCGCGGTGATGCGGGCGCTGTGCGCTTGCCACCACTGCTCGAAGGCCGCGCGGATGGCGGCTTCCTTGGCGACCAGCCCGGCGTTGCCTTCGATGGCGGGCTTGAGGTCCTGGCGCTTGGTCAGCTCTGGCTTGAAGTCGAAGTACTTCGCATCGCGTTCGACGAACAGATCGAGCGGGTTCAGGCCGTGGGCCTGGAACAGCGCCGCCTTGTCCGCCACCTCGGTCTTGGGCACGCCGCCCACCAGATGGGCGCGCACGTCCTGCGGCTCGGGCGGTGGGGCGTTGTCGGCGTAGCGGCGGATGTTGAGGTTGTAGTCGTTGGCTGCGAGCGTGGCGTTGTCGACGAGGGCCGAGAAGCCGTCGATCGCGCGGAATTCGTCGAAGGTGGTGACGATCTTCTCGATGTGCTCGGGCAGCAGGTGGTTCTGCGCCCTGCCCTCGTAGAACTCGCGGTCGGCGTTGATGAACAGCACCTTGCCCTGGCGTTCTGGCGGCTTGCCGCTGACACGGTGGGCGCCGTTGTGCACCTGCTGGCGCAGCACCAGGATGCTGGCTGGGATGCCGGTGCCGTAGAACAGGTTGGGTGCGACGCCGATCACCGCCTCGAGGAGGTCGTCGTCGATGATGCCGGCGCGGATGGCCTTTTCCTCGCCGCCGCGGAACAGCACGCCGTGGGGCATGACGGTGGCGACCATGCCGCCGTCGCGGGTGACGGCCAGCATGTGCTGCAGGAACATCAGGTCGGCCTTCTTGGCGCCTAGCGGCACCTGGCCGTAGCGGAAGCGCTCGGGAAACTTCGGCGCCCAGGCGGGCGTGCCGTCGGCGGCCTTCTCGGTGTTGCCCCAGTTGATCGAGAACGGCGGATTGGTGAGCACGCGGTCGAAGCGCATCAGCTCGCCGCCTTCGACGTGCTGCGGCTCGGCCAGGGTGTCGTCGTTCTGCAGGTTGGCGGTGCTGATACCGTGCAGCAGCATGTTCATCTTGGCGATGGACCACACCGTGCCGTTGAATTCCTGCCCGAACAGGTTGGCCTTGCGCCCGTCCTCGCCGTGCTCGTCGATGTATTCCTTGGCCGCGATCAGCATGCCGCCGGAGCCGCAGCAGGGGTCGTAGATGTCGTGGGCGAGCGTGGGCTTGATCAGCCGCACCATCATGCGCACGACCGAGCGCGGGGTGTAGAACTCGCCGCCCTTCTTGCCCGCCGAGTCGGCGAACTCGCCGATCAGGTATTCGTAGGCGGCGCCCAGCAGGTCGGGGAACTCGAAGTCCTCGTTGCGCAGGCGGTAGGTGCCGAAGTGGGTGATGAGCTGGCGCAGCTTGATGTCGGGGATCTTGCTCTGGCCGACCTTGCGCGTGAAGTCGATGTGCTCCAGCACGTCGTACAGGCTGGTGTTGGCCGTTTCGATGCCGGTGAGCGCCTTGTTGAGGAAGTCACCGACGTTCTGGTGCGCGTCGTTGAGCAGGAAGCTGTAGCGGGAGTGCGGCGGCACCCAGAATGAGCCTTCCTTCTTGTACCAGCGCGGGTTCTCGGCTGACTGCTGCGCCTCGGCCTCGCTCTTGCCCGCGTCCCGCTCGAGGCGCATGACCTCCTCGCGCCGTTGCTCGAACACGTCGGAGCAGCGCTTGAGGAACAGCATCCCGA
This sequence comes from Thauera sp. WH-1, assembly GCF_047806685.1. Taxonomy (NCBI): domain Bacteria; kingdom Pseudomonadati; phylum Pseudomonadota; class Betaproteobacteria; order Rhodocyclales; family Zoogloeaceae; genus Thauera; species Thauera sp. WH-1. The sequence continues at coordinate 1,186 of NZ_JBLQGP010000021.1, read as the reverse complement.
AGATGTATTCCTTGAACTCGGAGGCGTCCATCTTGCCGCGCAGGATGTCGGCCGCCTTGAAGAGGTGGCGTTCCAGTTGGGGGAGGGTCAGGGGCATACAGTCAGCGTCTGGGGGTTCGTGGCGGACCCGCTGCGCAAGGCTTGGCGCGTGCGGCGTCGCGCAGGGCGGTGGCGCGGGATGCATATGATATCCGCCGCCATACCCCCAAGTCGCTGGCAAAAAAAAAGCCGGTCTGGCGCGTGGCGTCAGACCGGCAGCAAGTCCAGCAAGCATCTATAGAGGAGAAGAGGGAGAGGCTGCCTGCCGGGGGACACACTGCCCTGCCCCACCCGGGACAGGGCCGATGCTTCAGACCGCCGCGCTCAGCTCCGGCACCACCTGGAACAGATCGCCCACCAGGCCGTAATCCGCAACCTGGAAGATCGGCGCCTCCGGATCCTTGTTGATCGCCACGATCACCTTGGAGTCCTTCATGCCCGCCAGGTGCTGGATCGCGCCCGAGATGCCGATCGCGATGTAGAGCTGCGGGGCGACGATCTTGCCGGTCTGGCCGACCTGGTAGTCGTTGGGCACATAGCCCGCATCGACCGCGGCGCGGCTGGCGCCGAGCGCGGCGCCGAGCTTGTCGGCGAGCGGCTCGAGCAGCTGGTGGTAGGCGTCGCCGCTGCCCAGGCCGCGGCCGCCGGAGACGATGATCTTGGCCGCGCCGAGTTCGGGACGAGCGCTCTTGACGATCTCGCGACCGACCAGCGCGGTCGCACCCAGGTCGGCGCCTGCGGCGACCGCCTCGATGGCAGCCGCATTGCCCTCGCCCGCGGCGTCGAACGCGGTGGTGCGCACGGTGATGACCTTGATCGCATCGGCGCTCTTCACGGTGGCCAGCGCATTGCCGGCGTAGATCGGGCGCACGAAGGTGTCGGGAGCCTCGATCGCGACGATGTCGCTGATCTGCGCCACGTCGAGCAGCGCGGCGACGCGCGGCAGCATGTTCTTGCCCGCCGGGGTCGCGGGGGCGAGCACGTGGCTGTATTCGCCCGCCAGGCCCTTCACCAGTTCGGCGACGTTCTCGGCGGTCTGGGCTTCGTAGTGTGCGGCGTCGCACACCCGTACCTTGGCCACACCGGCCACCTTGGCCGCGGCTTCGGCGACTGCGCCGCAGCCGGCACCGGCCACCAGCACGTGGAC
>NZ_JBLQGP010000020.1:0-85110 GCF_047806685.1 Thauera sp. WH-1 | reverse complement strand
CCTGGCGCCAGGACGCGCACTACCGGTATTACACCGCCGAGTGCACGGTCAAGGGCAGCAGCGCGCGCATCGAGGGGCGCTTCACCGGCGACTTCCAGTACAACTACCACGGCGAGCTGACGACCACCTACTCCCCGGCGCTCGACGGCGTCACCGAGGCCAGGATGGAAGTCGCCGGCCGCCGCCTGGCGCCGTGCAAGCCCGAGCATCCAGTCGGCAAGATCATGATCCAGGGCCAGGACGGCGTCGGCAACCTCAACGTCGGCGAGCCGATCATCAAGCTGCGCTGAGCCCGCGCCGGGTCAGCGCAGCCCGAACTGCACCTGGCCCGCCTCGCCGGCCGGCTCCACCTTGGGCTCGAGCACGAACACGCGCTCGCCCGGCACCTGCCCTTCTGCCGCCAGCCACGCCCGCACCGCCTGCGCGCGCTGCTGGGCGAGGCCGCGCAGCTCCTCGTCGCCGACCTTGACGCTGGCGCGCATCAAGGCTTCCATCTCGGGCACCGGCAGATCCTTGACCAGGCCGATGAGGTTGCGCGGTTTCTTGAAGTCAGCCTCGCGATAGGCCTTCCTGAGCAACTCGGGGTACTCCTCGGCACCGATCTCGACCTCCTCCAGCGAGGGCGCCTCCTCGCCGGCAGCAATCATCGCCTTGAGCTTCTGCGCCCGCAGCGCCCGATCCAGCCCCTGCTGGCGCAAGCCATCGACATCGACCGCGGGGTCGGCGCGGCCGGTGACGTCCAGGCGTAGCGCCGGGCGATCGATCAAGGCCTGGGCGAGCGCGCTCAGGCGCGCCTCCTGCGCCTCGCCGATGCGCGCACTGCCGGGGGCGAGCTCGAGCTGGGACAGCTCCTCGCCGCCACCGAGCGCCGAACCGAGCAGGGCGAACGGCGAGGTGATGGCCTTGCCGATGAGGTTGAAGAACATTTTCAGCACCAGACCGAAGATGCTGAACTCGGGATCGTCGAGCGTGCCGCTCACCGGCAGCCGCAGGTCGATCTCGCCGCGGCTGTTCTTGAGCAGCGACACCGCAAGCTGCACCGGCAGATTCACCGCATCCGGGCTATCGACCTTGTCACCGAAGGTGAGCTGATCGAGAAAGATCTGGTTGGTCGCAGTCAGCTTGCGCTCCTCGATCTTGTAGTTGAGCTCGGCCGACAGCTTGCCGCGGGCGATGCCGTAGCCGACGTATTTGCCCGAATAGCTCGACAGCCCGGTGAGCTCGAAGTCCTTCACCGTGGCGAGGATGTCGAGGTGGGCGTCCTGGCGGAAGGGGTTGAGTTCGCCGGTGATGCTGAGCGGCGCGCTGTGGTCCACCTTGCCGCTCAGCGCCAGGCGGGCAATCGTGTCGGGCGCGGTCGACAGGCCGGCCAGCTCGCCCGCCAGCTCGGTGAGGTTGGCATCGTAGTTGGGGCGGATGAAGCGGTCGCTGAAGGCGACGTTGCCGCGCTTGAGCTCGATGCGGTCGATGCGGATCGGCGGCGGCGGCGCGGCCGGCGGCGCGAGCTCCACGCTGCGCCGCCCCTCGCCCTCGCCCACCGCCGGCGCGGCCGGCAGGCCCTCGCCGGCGATCGCAGCGCTGGCAGCCGCGGCGGGGGGGGCGGCCGCTGTGCGCGGCCCGCCCTGACTGCCGCCCGTGCCCGCACCGGCGCCCCCACCGCCGGCCCCACCGATCTCGCGCAGGTTGAGGCGACCCTCCTCGTCGAGGATCAGGCGGGTGTAGAAGTCGTCGAGCGCGACGCGCTGGATCGCGAGCGAAAACGGCTCCAGCCGCGCATTGATGCCACCCACCCGCAGGGTGCGCCAGCGCACGAAATCGGTGGCGTTGAGGCGATCGACCGAGGCGAAGTTGGCCACCCCGACATCGCCCCGGAAGCTGGCGAGCAAGCGGCCGCGGCGGTCCGTCTGCAGGTTGAGCCGGCCCTGGGTGGTCAGGTTGCCGCGCGAGATCGCGATCTTGGTCTGCGCCAGCACATAGGGTTGAACCGGCAGCAGATCGACGCTGCGCAGGTCGAGGCGCAGCTCGGCTTTCAGCGGTTCCAGGCTCAGCGGTCCGGACACCGCGACCCGGCCGCGCTTGTTGAGACGGGCGTCGAGCTTGATCTGGCTGGTGTTGCCCTTCGCCGTCGAGAAGCCCTCGAGCTGGAAGTCGATGTCGTCGACCGTGGTCACCACCGGCCGCGCCACGCTGCGGTCCTCGAGCCGCAGCGCGGTGGCGCTGACGGCAAGCTTGTCCACGCTCAGCACCCAGTCGGGCTCGGCGGCTGCCTTCGCCGGCGCGCGGGCGGGCGGTCGGGCGGGCGTCGGCACCAGCGCCTTCACCAGGTCCAGGTCGCCATTCCTGAGGCGCACGGCCGACACCGCCGCCCCCTTCACGTCGAGTGCGGCGAGCTTGAGGCTGCGCCCGCGCAGGTCGATCACGGCGTCGCGCACGTCGAGCTCGGGCACGCGCACGGCCGGCTCCTTGGCGCCCTTGATCGCGAAGGCGAAGTCGCGCAGGGCCAGGGTCTCGGTCCTGAGGTCGATGAGCGGCGTGCCGTCGTCCGCCAGCACCAGGCGGTAGCTCGCGCTGCCGCCCAGGCTGCCCGCACGCAGCTCGCCACCGGGCACGGCGGCCGCCACATAGGGGGCATAGCGTGCGAGCTGCAGCGCCTCGAACTGCAGGTGGCCGGCAAACTCGAAGGGCTGCAGCCGCAGACGGTCCTCGTGCACGAACTTCTCGCCGGCGTCGGTCACGTAGTCGAGGCGGATCTCGGCGGGGATCTCACCGATGGTGGCCAGGTCGCGCACATCGAGGTTGATGGCCTCGATGCGGGTGCGGAAAGGCCCGGCCACGCTGCGGTCCTCGAAACGGACCACGCCGTCACGCACGCGCATGAGCGCGAGCAGGAGGTCCGGGCTGGCCGCCGCGGGCGGCGTTGCGGCATCCCCCGCCTGACCACCCTGCCCCTCCGCGCCCGCCGCCGCTGGCGGAGCCCCATGCCCGGCTGGACCCTGCGCGCTCCCGCCTGCGGGCGGCAACAGGTCGAGCAGATTGAGGCCGCCATTCTCGAGGCGGATGACATCGATCTCGGGCTGCGCCAGCCGCAGGCGAGTGAAGTGCCAGCGCCCGATCAGCGGCTGCACGTCGGCAAACTCCAGCTCGGCCTCGGCAATGCGGGCGACCTGGGCGCCATCGCGATCCTGCAGCACCAGCTCGTCGATCTGCAGCGGGCCGCGCAGTGCGAACACCGGCGGTCCGTCGGACGGCTGGCTGAAGGACAGCTCGAGATTGGTGGTCAGCAGTGCGGACGGCAGCCGGAAGCGTGCCTCCATCGGCAGGTAGGCGAGCCAGGGTGCGAGGTCGAACTGCTTGAGCGCGACGTCGAGGATGGTCTCCTGCGATTCGGCAAAGGGCTTGGTGCGCGCATTCAGCAGCAGCGGCTGGCCATTCAGGCTGGCCGACAGCGAAGGCTGAACGAAGACATCCACCCGCACCGGCAGATTGGAGACAAAGGGCACGCCCAGACCGATGTCGCTGAGTTCGTGCGTCAGGCCACGCGCCTTGTCCGCGACGGTGACGTGGCCGTTACTGATGCGGATGTTGCCGATCGAGAACAGCAAGGGGGCGGCATCGGCATCGGCATCGGCATCGGCCTCGGCACCACCCAGGGCGGCAAGCCGCTCGGCGACGTCGGCCCAGTTGTGCCGGCCGGCGGCGTCGACCTCGAGCCGCAGGCGCGGCGCGATGAGCGCCAGCTCGTGCAGCACGATGCCGCCGCGCACGAGGGATTCGAGTTCGAGGTTGGCGCGCAGTGTCTCGAAAGCCAGCGCCTCGCCACCCCCATCGGCCTCCTTGATGCTGAGCCCGCCCACCTCGGCGGTGAGGCGGAAGGGGTTGATCAGCACGCGGTCGACGGCGACCTCCCGTCCGAGCGTCTCGCCGAGCAGCTTTTCGGTGTAGTGCCGCGCCAGCGGCGGCGCGGCGAGGTAGACGATGGCGGCCAGCGCGAGCAGCGTGGCGCCGATCCACAACACCTTGCGCCGCCCGCGCCCGCTGCGTGCAGCCGGGTTCGATTCGGTGGTGGTGTCAGGCATGAGGTGCTCCAGCAGGAAGTATTGTTTTTGGATGGGCGTAGCCGTGCGGAGTCGGGCCCGGACCGCGTCCGGCCCTGCCGCCATGCGACTGAATTGGCCGCGGCAGCGCGCATTGCCGGCTCCGGGAACAAGGCGTATTCTGCGCCGCTTTCCATCCACAGGTAAGGACGTGAGGCTCGAACGCACGCCCGTCTGCAGCCCCAGCCGGCGCAGCTTCGATGTCGTCATCATCGGCGCGGGTGCCGCTGGCATGATGTGCGCCGCTACCGCCGGCCAGCGCGGCCGCAGCGTGCTGCTGATTGACCACGCCACCCGGCTCGCCGAGAAGATCCGTATCTCCGGCGGCGGACGGTGCAACTTCACCAACCGCCGCGTCGGCGCCGACAACTACCTGAGCCGCAACCCGCACTTCGTGCGCTCCGCCCTGTCGCGCTACACGGCCGGCGATTTTATCGATCTCGTGGCCCGCCACGGCATCGATTTTCACGAAAGGAGCTGGGGCCAGCTTTTTTGTGATGACTCCGCGCAACAGATCATCGACATGCTGCGCGCCGAATGCGAGGACGGGGGCGTCGAGTGGGCCATGCCGGCGCAGGTGCACGGCATCGAGCGCACGGCCGATGCGGCCGAGCGCTTCGTCATTGAAACCGATCAGGGCCGCTTCGCCGCACACAGCCTGGTGATCGCCACGGGCGGCCTGGCCATCCCCAAGATCGGCGCCACGCCTTTCGGCTACCGAGTGGCCGAGCAGTTCGGCCTGGCCGTGGTCCCACCACGGCCGGCCCTCGTGCCCCTGACCCTGCCGCCCGAGACCCTGGCCCTGATCGCGCCCCTATCGGGCATCTCGCTCGAGGTCGAGGCACAGTGCCGCGGCCCGGTGTTTCGCGAGGCTGCGCTCGTCACCCATCGCGGCCTGTCCGGTCCGTCGATCCTGCAGGTCTCGAGCTACTGGCAGCAACAGGCCTACGAGGACGGCGAGTGGGCGCCGGTCAGCATCGACCTGCTGCCCGGCGTCGATGCCGAAGCCTGGCTGCTCGCCCACGCCCAGGACCGCGGCCTGCTCGCCAATCTGCTCGCCGCCCACCTGCCGCGGCGCTTTGCCCACGCCTGGTGCGAGCTCCATGGCTGGACGCGACCGCTCAACCAGTACCGCCATGCCGAGCTGCGCAGCATCGCGGCGGCGCTGTCGTCCTGGGCGCTGGCGCCCTCCGGAACCCAGGGCTATGCCAAGGCCGAGGTCACGCTGGGCGGCGTGGACACCCGTCAGCTGTCGTCGAAGACCCTGGAGGCACGCACGCTGTCCGGCCTGTACTTCATCGGTGAGGTGGTGGACGTGACCGGCCACCTCGGCGGCTACAACTTCCAGTGGGCCTGGTCCTCGGGAGTTGCCTGCGGGCAGGCGGTCTGAATCCGCCCGCCGGCGCCGGGGCTAGCGCGGCGCTGCGCTGGGCGCCGCATCCCTGGCCTTCAGCAAGGGCAGGAAACCGATGAGCTGCAGCGCAATCAGGCCGGCAAAGCTGAGCCACAAGGCGCTGGCCATCGCGTACCCCTGCGCCTGCAGCAGATCGAGCGCGACGCCGAGCCCCCACTGCACGAAGAAGGCGCCGGCAAACGCCATCAGGTTGATCGCCGTGCTCACGCGGCCGAACAGCGCGGGCGGGAAGGCGCGCGAGGCGGCCAGATAGGTCTGCGAATTGACCGCCGAGAACAGGCCATAGACGAACCACAGCAGGATCGGCGGCGCCAGCGACCACAAAATCGCGAGCTGCGCCAGCAGCAGGCAGACGTAGCCCCAGCGCAGCAGGGCCAGGGCGCGAATGCCGCGCCGTGCCAGCCCCACGCCGAGCAGGCCGATCGACAACTGCCCCACCAGGCTGCCGAGATTGAGCACCACCAGCATGCGCGCCGCGCCGGCGAGATCGAAGTTGTTCACGTGCATCAGCCAGGGCACCGCCCACAGGCTCTGCAAGGCCATGAAGCCGCCGACGAAGAAGGCCGCCGACGCGGCGAAGCGCAGGAAGGCGGGCGCCACGTAGATCCCCGCCACCACGCGCAGGGCCCCACCGATGCTGCCGCGCGGCCCGCTCGCCAGCGCATCGGGCAGCGAGCGGTAGATCTGCACGGAGGCAATCAGCGCCAACGCCGCCACCAGCCAGAAGGCGCCGCGCCAGCCGATGAAGGGCAAGGCCGCCTCCAGCGGTGCGCTCGCGGTGAGTGCGCCGAGGGCACCGGCGGCCATGATGAAGCCGGTCATCGAGCTCTGGCGCTCGGGCGGATACCACAGCGCGAAGCCCTTCAGCGCCGCCATCAGGCAGGCGGACACGCCCAGGCCGATGAGGGCGCGCGCGAAGCCGAGCGCTGGCAGCGAATCACCGAGCGCAAACAGCACGGCGCCCAGCGCGGTCACCAGCAACAAGGCCGCCTCGACCCGACGCGGCCCGAAGCGGTCGAGCGCCATGCCTACCGGAATCTGCGCCAGGCCGAAGGCAAGGAAATAGGCACTGGTGAGCAAGCCGAGGTGGGCTGCCGACAGGCCGAGTTCCTCGGTCAGCGCGGGCGAGATCACCGCGTTGACCGTGCGCAGCAGGTAGGAAAGGTAGTAACCCAGGGCAAAGGGCACAAAGATCCTGCCCCACGCGCTGGGCGCCGCGCTCGCATGCATCGCCCGCATCCCCGTAGAAAATCAAGCTGGCATTGTGCCTGCTTGCGCGCGCTCGACGCCAATGTTGCGGTGCATGCCGAGGACTGGCACAACATCACCGAATTCGTCGACTTGACTCTTATCAATGCCGTCGCGCACGCGCTGCGGAGAATGCGCATACCCACCGCCGGAGCGCACCATGACCTCGATCGCCGAACTGATGACGCATGACCATCGCAGTTGCGACCACGACTTCGCCCGCGCCGAGACGCTCGCCGCAAAGGGTGACTGGCCGGCTGCGACCGAGGCTCTGAACTGCTTCGCCGCCAGTCTCGAATCCCACTTTCGGGCCGAGGAGCAGGAGCTGTTTCCACGCTTCGAGGCGGCCACCGGAATGACTCAGGGTCCGACCGAAGTCATGCGCGGCGAGCACGTCGAGATGCGCGCCACGCTGGACCGGATGAGCTCGGCACTCGAACGCAGGGATGCGGATGAATTTGCCGGCGAAGCGGAGACGCTGCTGATCATGATGCAGCAGCACAACATGAGGGAAGAGAACATCCTCTACCCGATGTGCGACACCCGCCTCGGCGCGCAGCGCGAGGAGATCGTCAACACCCTGGCACTGCGCTTGAACAGGAAGCTGACAGCATGAATACCCGGACCGTAGACGCCCGCGGCCTCGAGCCCCCCGAGCCTTTCGAGCGCGCCATGGAGGCCATTGCCGACTTGCCGCCCGGCGGCGAATTCACCCTGCTGCTCGACCGCATGCCGCAGCCCCTGCTGCGCATGCTCGATCGCGACGGCTACCGCCACGACGCACGCTTCCGCGAAGACGGCGCGGTCGAGATCCTCATTGGACGACCATGAGCGGCGCCAACCCCGGCCTCGCCTACCACGACACCCCTCCGCTTTCGGCACCGCTACGTTTCTTCCTCACCGCGCCGCTCTTCGGCCTGGCGGCGGGCTTGGTGCTCCTTGCGGATGGCGAGTTGCTGGTGTCGCGATGGACGCCAGGCGCCCTCGCCCTCGTCCATCTGTTTGCCGCGGGCTTCATGCTGCAGGCCATGCTTGGCGCGCTGTTGCAGATCCTGCCGGTGGTCGCTGGCGCGAGCGTTCCGGCACCGCTGCGCACTGCCGGCCTCACCCATGTTGTGCTCGGCCTGGGCGCCGCCAGTCTCGCCATAGGCCTCGGCCTCGGACAGCCGCTGGCCATCGTCGCCGGCGGCGCGCTGCTGGTCGGCGGGCTGGGCATCTTCCTGCTCGCCAGCGTGATCGGGCTTGCCAGAGCCGCCCCGGCGCAGGGCGCGAGCCGCACGCCGCGCGACCTGCGCCTCGCCCTCTCGGCGCTGGCCATCGCCACCGGCCTCGGTCTGCTGCTGGCCTTCGTGATCGGGCGTGGCATCAGCTTGCCCCTGGCCTTGCCCACCCTAGTCGACCTGCATGCCGTGTGGGCGTGGATGGGCTGGGGCGGCCTGCTGCTCGCGGCGACGAGCTGGGTGGTGGTGCCGATGTTCCAGATCACGCCCGCCTACCCCGCCGCCTTTACGCGCTACTGGGCCCCGGCCACCCTCGTCGCCCTGGTGCTGTGGTCGCTGAGCCTGAGCGTCGGGCTGGGCTGGGGCGTGATGCTGTTCGGCACCGCCCTGCTGGTGTGCGCGGGGGCGTTCGCTGCCCAGACCCTCGGTCTGCAGCGCCGCACCCGACGCAGCACGCCCGACGCGCCCTTCCGCGCATTCCGCCTGGCGATGCTGAGTCTGCTGGCCAGCCTGGTCGCGCTGCTGTTGGCCACGCTGCACGACGCCGCGCAGTGGCCCGTGCTCGCCGGCGTGCTGATCCTGCACGGCACCTTTGCCGGCGCGATCAGCGCCATGCTGTACAAGATCGTGCCCTTCCTCGCCTGGCTCAACCTCACGCAAGCCGGCGTGCGTGCGCCCAACATGAAGAAGCTGTTGCCCGACCGTCCCGCACGCCTGCAGTTGCGCCTGCATGGCATTGCGCTTGCCGCCCTCGTCGCCGCCGTCCTCGTGCCGGTGTTGACCCCGCTGGCCGGTTTGCTGGTAGCCGCCGAGTTCGCCTGGCTGCTCATCAATCTGTCGCGCGCGGTACTTGCATGGCATCGCGCTGGGCAAGCCTGAAGGGCGCTTCAAATACGTTTGACGAGCCGAAAAGGACTCTGTATAGTTCGCGGCTCTCGGGGTGTAGCGCAGTCCGGTAGCGCGCTTGCTTTGGGAGCAAGATGTCGGGGGTTCGAATCCCTCCACCCCGACCAGCTCACACCCTGAAATGCCCGCGGGATTCTGCCCGTAGCTCAATTGGATAGAGCACCGGCCTTCTAAGCCGGGGGTTGCAGGTTCGATCCCTGCCGGGCAGGCCAGGACAGGTTTCAAGGGCTTCGGCGTTGCCGGGGTCCGGTAGTGGCGGCATTAGCTCAGTTGGTAGAGCGTTGGATTGTGGCTCCAAAGGTCACCGGTTCGAAACCGGTATGTCGCCCCAAAAACTCAAGGACTTAGCGCCGATTCTGCGATGCGCGAAAAGTCACGGTAAGCACATAGTAAGCCGACGAACCCACCCCAAGCGGTGGGTTTTTCGTTTTTGGACACTTCGCCTTCGTCACTCGAAGTGCACCGAGGCTGCCGCTCGGCTTGCTACGCGAGCGGCTGGATCAGCCCCGCCCCCTCGTTCCTGACGTTGCCGACCGCCTTGCCCACCGGGTACAGCGCGAGCGAGGCCTCGGGGCACGGCCTGATCATGGCTTGCACCTGATCGGCTGGCGTCCCCCCGGCCAGCCAGCCCTGGTGATCGCCCGCCGCCAGGATCACCGGCATCCGATCGTGCAGCGGCCGCATCGCCGCGTTGGATGCGGTGGTCACAATCGTGAAGGTGTCGAGTGCCTCGCCGTCGGCCGGGCGGATCCAGCGCTCCCACAGTCCGGCCAGCGCGAAGAACTGGCCCTCGACCGGGTGGATGTAGAACGGCTGCTTGCCGCCGGCGATCTGCTGCCACTCGTAGAAACCGTTTGCCGGCACGATGCAGCGCCGGCGGCGGAACGCCGCCCGGAAGGACGGCTTCTCCGCGACCGATTCGCCGCGCGCATTGATGAGCCTGGTGGCGATCGCCTCATCCTTCGCCCACGAGGGCACCAGCCCCCAGCGCAGCCGATGGATCACCCGCTCGCCGCTCGGCCGCTGGCGCACCACCGGCAGCCACTGCATCGGCGCCGCGTTCCAGCGCGGCTCGAAGTCGACGCCTTCGGGCTCGGCATCGAAGGCCTCGCGCAGGCGCGAGATCGGACCATAGAGCGCATAGCGACCGCACATGAGCGCTTTCTCCCCGACTATCTCAGTGGTGCGCCCCGGATCAGGCGGCCAAGGCCTTCACCCGGGCGGCGAGCGAGATCACGCGCCCGGCCACGGCCTCGGGCAGTTGCGTGGATTCGAGTGCCATGATCGCCCCCTGCGAGAAGCCGATCAGCGTGGTGCCGGCCGCATCCACAGCGGCCCGTGCCTGCCAGTCGCGTACGGTGTGCGCGAACAGGGGCATGGCCTCGGCGATACGCGCCGGGCGGCTGTCCTCGGTCACGCCCCGCACCGAGAACCATTGCCAGCCGCTGCCGAGGTCGCAGGGTTCGGGCGAGCGCACGCTCACCACCCAGGCGGCGGGGTCCGCTTCGGCGAGGATGCGGCCCAGCGGCACGAGGTCCCGGGGCTGCGCGCCCACGCCGTGGAACAGCAGGATCAGGCGTCTGGCGGGAACGGACGCTTGTTGAACGATAAGGTCTTGATCGGACATGGTCGGGCCTCAGTTGGGTAAGGCGGTTTTCTCGGCGGCGTCCTGCCCCAGGGCGAGGTCGGCACGGAAGACGAAGGAATCCATCGACAGCACGCCATGCACGATGCCGCCTTCGACGACGCTGGCGGGCAGGGGCTGCGCCGCCGCGCCGGCGGCCACCAGCAGCGGCAGGTAATGCTCGGCGGTAGGGTGAGCCCGACGTGCGTGCGGCGCAATCGCCAGCGCTCGGCGCAAGCGTTCGTGGTCACCCGCCAGCACCGCGTCTCGCACCCAATGCGCGAACTCCGCCGCATAGGCTTCGGCACGCGGATCGCCGAGGCGGAACTCGTACAGGTTGTGGGTGAGGCTGCCCGACCCCACGATCAGCACGCCCTCAGCCGCCAGCGGCGCCAGCACGCGACCGTACTCGTAGGCGCCATCGGCATCCAGCCACGCCGGCAGCGAAACCTGGAATACCGGCACGTCGGCCTTCGGGTACAGGTGCATCAGCGGCACCCAGGCACCGTGGTCGAGGCCGCGATCGGCATTGGGCGTCGCGGACAGGCCCGCCGCCTGCAGCAGTTCGAGCGCGCGGCGCGCGGCCAGATGCGCACCCTCGGCGGGGTACTGCAGCGTGTACAGCGCGGGATCGAAGCCGCCGAAATCGTGGATCGTCTCTGGCCGCAGCGACAGGGTGGCCTGCGGCTGGCGCGTCATCCAGTGCGGCGACACCACCAGCACCGCCTGCGGGCGCGGCAGCCGGCGGCCGAGCGCGGCGAGATTCGCGCCAGCGAAGCCAGGGTCGAGCGCGAACGTGGGCGCGCCGTGCGAAACGAACAGAGTAGGAAGTGCTTGCATCTGAATTCTCCAAAACGACCGGCGCTGCCCTGTGCCGAGGGGGTTGCGGTCGAGCCGGTCCAGCGACCGGCCCGGGCCTTCAAGCCGACGCTCAGGCCTTGGTCGCGCTGCCGCTCAACGCCGCGTCGATCGACGCCCGTCCCGCGCCGCTCAACATCAGCGACACCGAAACCGCCAGCAGCGCCAGGCCGAATTCGTAGCCGTTGTTGCTCATGAACAGCCCGTTGCCGATATGCACGCTGAAGATCGCCACCAGCATCGCGATCGCGAGCACCGCCGCCGCGGGCCGCACCAGCAGGCCGATGATCAGCGCCAGGCCGCCAAAGAACTCTGCGCTGCCGGCGAGCAAGGCCATCAGGTAGCCGGGCGCCAGGCCGATCGAGGCCATCCACTGGCCCGTGCCTTCCAGGCCGTGACCGCCGAACCAGCCGAAGAGTTTCTGCGCCCCATGGGCAGCGAAGATGATGCCGACCGGGATGCGCAGGGCGAGCGCGCCCCAGCCGGCATTGGTGGAAAGGAAGCGCTGGATGAGGGGATGGGTCATGATCATTCTCCGTTTGGGTCGTTATCGTGTTTTGGTTCAGCGTCTCGTGCGATGCGCTGACCATGGAGGGCACTTTACGGCCCGCGCTGATTGAGATAAACAAGCGTCCACGCGAAATACTGTTCCAATAATTGCGACAATGGACCGATTCGTCGAAATGCAGACTTTCTGTGCAGTGGTCGATGCCGGCAGCTTCGTGGGCGCCGCGGATGCGCTCGGGCTGTCCAAAGCCGCCACCTCGCGCTATGTGGCCGAGCTCGAGACAAGGCTCGGCGTCCGCCTGCTCCACCGCACCACCCGCCGCCTGTCACTGACCGAGGATGGCGAGCGTTTTTATGCGCACAGTCGCGAACTGCTCGCCGGACTGGAGGAGGCCGAGGCCGAGCTGCACGCGCGCAGCGGCACGGCGCGCGGCCTGCTGCGCATCAATGCGCCGGTCACTTTCGGCATCCGCCACCTCGCACCGCTGTGGGGCGCCTTCCGCGACCTTCATCCACAGGTGCGGCTCGAGCTGACCCTGTCCGACCGCACCGTCGACCTCGTCGAGGAAGGTTTCGATGCGGCGATCCGGATCGCCGCGCTGCCCAGCTCCACCCTCGTATGCCGGCAGCTCGCCCGCACCCGCATCGTGTTGTGCGCCTCGCCCGGCTATCTGGCGGCCCATGGCATGCCGCGCAAGCCTGCCGATCTCGCCGAACACACGGTCATCGCCTACAGCTACTGGTCAGGCGGCGACGAGTGGCAGTTCGAGGGGCCGGACGGGCGCACGAGCGTGCGCACCCGGCCCCGCGTACATTCCAACAGCGGCGACACCTGCCGTGCGATGGCGCTCGCCGACCAGGGGGTGATCCTGCAGCCCGGCTTCCTGGTCGCCGACGACCTGGCCGCCGGTACGCTGATTGAACTGATGCCTGAATACCGCTCGATCGAGCTCGGCATCTATGCCCTCTATCCCACGCGCAAGTTTGTTCCGCCCAAGGTGCGTGCCTTGATCGATTTCCTTGCCGAACGCTTCGCCACGCCGCCTCCGGGCTGGTGAAACAGCCGCACCGAGCCTCTTTCGTTTCAGTCGCTGGAACAGTCCATCCATGCACCCCCTCTTTATCCGAGGTGAGCACACGAATATCGTGCCCAGCAGCGTGAGACCGATCAATCGACGAGGAGCGAATCAATCATGCTGGTCAACGGACGTTGGATGGAAAGGTGGCAGCCGGTGCAGGCGAGTGACGACGAGGGTCGGTTCATCCGCCAGGACTCCGGCTTTCGGCATCGTATCGGCGCGGACAGCCCCGAGGGTTTCACCCCGGAGGCCGGACGCTACGTGCTGTACATGGCCTACATCTGCCCCTGGGCGTGCCGCGCCCTGATCGCGCTACGGCTCAAAGGGCTGGAGCATGCGATCGACATCCGTGTCGTCGACCCGCGCCTCACCGAGCAGGGCTGGGCCTTCACCGGGCAACTCGGCACCGACCTCGACGACCTCAACGGCGCGCGCCACCTCCACGCGCTCTACACCCGCGCGGACCCGACCTACACGGGACGCGCGACCGTGCCCGTGCTGTGGGACCGATCGCGCGCCACCATCGTGAATAACGAATCGGCGGACATCGTGCAGATCCTCGACGGCGATTTCGGCGCCCTCGCCCACAACCCGGTTGCGCTGCGACCGGCCGCATGGGTCGACGCGATCGAGGCCGCCAACACGCGCCTCTACGCGGACTTCAACAACGGCGTCTATCAGGCCGGATTCGCCACCACCCAGGCCGCGTACGACGAGGCCGTCGGGCGTGTTTTCGACTGCCTTGCCTGGATGGACAGCCGACTCGCAAAGGCCCACTGGCTTGTCGGCGAACAGCTCACCGAGACCGACATCCGCGCCTTCGTCACGCTGATCCGCTTCGACCTCGCGTACCACGGGCTCTTCAAGTGCAATCTGCGACCACTGTCGGCCTATGCGAACGTGATGGCCTATCTGCGCCGCTTGCTGGCGCTGCCGGCGTTCGCCCGCAGCGTGCGGCCAGACCACATCAAGGCCGGGTATTACTCGATCCGGGCGCTGAACCCGAGCGGGATCGTGCCGGCCGGGCCAGCCCTCGACTATCTGTGAGCAACCGGAGCGCGGCGCAGCGACAAACCGGACCGGTGCCGCGCGGGACAGTGTGCTCAGTCATCGAGCATCCTGCCCCTGCCGCTCCCTTGGCGGCTGACCGAAAACCTGCGCCTCCTCCTGGCACCGGCATTGCATTGGCGCGGCATTGTCGCAAGGAGTAAATTCGAAGCCTTCCGGCGCCGCGTCCAAGGCCTCGCGCAGGCGCAGACCCTGCCCCACGCGTCGGCCGCGCCGACCTCGCCTATGGCGGCACCGTCACCGCCCCGAGCGCCGCTCACCACCGACCGAAGCTTGACCACCCCGCTTGAAAGCCCGCTTCCATGTCATCACCCCCCTCCCCGCTTGAGCTCGAAGACCGTTTCGCCCGTTGCGCGCGGCTGATCAGCCAGGCCGATGGGCTGCTCGTCACCGCCGGCGCCGGGCTCGGAGTCGATTCCGGCCTGCCGGACTTTCGGGGTAATGAAGGCATGTGGCGCGCCTATCCCGCCCTTGGGCGCGCGCGCATGTCATTCGCGGAGATTGCCTCGCCGCACGCTTTCCACGCCCGGCCAAGGCTCGCCTGGGGTTTTTACGGGCACCGGCTCGCGCTCTACCGTCGCACCCTTCCCGGCCCCGGCTTCGCGATCCTGAGCGCGATCGGGCGACGCCTGCCGGCAGGCCTTTTCGTCTTCACCTCGAACGTGGACGGGCAGTTTCAGCGTGCCGGCTTCGACCCCGAGCGCATCGTCGAATGCCACGGTTCGATTCACCATCTGCAATGCCTGATGCCCTGCCGCGACACCATCTGGTCCGCCGACGGCTTCGTGCCCGCGGTCGATGACGACGCGTGCGAGCTGCTCGATGAGGCGCCGCGTTGCCCGCACTGCGGCGCACTGGCGCGGCCCAACATCCTGATGTTCAACGACGACGGCTGGATCGAGGAGCGAACCCGCATGCAGTGGTCGCGCTTCGACGCCTGGCGCAGGCCTGTCGAGCGGCTGCTGGTGATCGAGATCGGCGCGGGGACGGCCATCCCTTCGGTGCGCCTGTTCGGCGAGGAGCAGCATGCCCCGCTGATCCGGATCAACCCCACCGAGGCGAAGACCGCGACCGATCGTGGTGTCTCGCTGCCAATGACCGGCGCCGAGGCCCTCAGCGGCATCGAACGGGCGCTGATCAGGGCTGCTCGCAGCCCGTAGGCGCCCGTAGGCGACCCGGCCGCCCCGTGCTGGCTCAGGCGTGCAGCTGATTCAGTTGCCGCGCCACGATGTCGTGGTTGAGCCACAGCACCGGGCCGGTCGGCGCCGACGACGCGCGGAAGATCAGCGCGCCGGTGGCTTCCAGCACCAGCGTGCTGAGCAGGTCGGTGATCAGCGCCTTGCGGTCCTTGTGCATCTGCACGATGTCCTCGGACGTGCCGATCTGCAGATCG
The DNA here is from genome assembly GCF_047806685.1 of Thauera sp. WH-1. Classification (NCBI taxonomy): domain Bacteria; kingdom Pseudomonadati; phylum Pseudomonadota; class Betaproteobacteria; order Rhodocyclales; family Zoogloeaceae; genus Thauera; species Thauera sp. WH-1. Next base: position 69,699 of record NZ_JBLQGP010000020.1, on the reverse strand, counting down.
GCCTGCTCGGGGCTGTTGGGCATCGGCCAGGCGGCGAAGTCGCGATAGCGCTGCATCACCGCGCTGCTCTGGAAGTCCGCCACCTTCTTGAGCACGTCTTCCAGCGTGACGCCCTCGGCCAGCAGTTCGCGGCAGGCCTGCCACTGCGACTCCGCCCAGGCGCCGCCGCCCTCCTTCTTCAGTGCCTCGAGCAGCGCGATCAGCGGCAGCTCGACACCGGCGAACACGTCGGTGGAGTTGGTGCGGATCTCGGGGCAGTTGTAGACCGTGGCCTTGATGCCCTGCTCCCACGCCGCCCGGGCGATGCGCTCGAGCCGCATCTTGGCGTAGCCCTGGGTGTAGTTGGTGTAGGTCTGCCACTGGTAGCGGCCGTCGATGAGGATCTCGGTGCCGTGGTAGCCGTAGGCGGTGTAGCGCACCTCGCCGCCGCCCGCCTCGACGCGGGCGCGCAGCGCGGCGCTGCCCTCGATCAGGTGCTGGAAGGTATTGGCCGACACTTCGTCGAAGTTCTGCAGGATGAGCTTGCCCAGATCGCTGTCGAGCAGCGTCTGCGAGGACATGAAGCGGTCGCCGCGGCCCTTGTAGATGCGGTTGGCGATCACCATGAAGACCTTGGCCTTGGGGATGCCACCGGCCATGGTGTGGGCGAAGAAGACATTGCGCCCCGCGCCGATCAGGCCCTCGAGCTGGGCCATGACCTCGGCCACGCCCTTGCGGAAGCGCTCGGTACCGATGGCACGGCACTTTTCGATGTGCGCCCAGTCGAGCTTGTCCTGCTCCCAGGTCTTGAGCGTCAGCGCGTTGAGCAGCTCGGTGGGTGTGGGCTCGCCCGCCGGTGCGTCGAGGTCGAAGCCGGCCATCAGCGGCACGTTGATGACCCGGCCGCCGAGGTTGGCCTCGGCCGCCGCCAGCTCCTCGTCGTTGAGCGGACGCAGCGCGTTGTTGTCGTCGCGCCGGCCGACGGTGATGCCCACGATCTGCATGCCCGCCGCACGCGCCTCGTTGACAAGGCCGCTGGCGTAACCGCGGCCGAACAGCTCACCGAAGAGCACGAACACGTCACCCGCGCGAAAAAGGGCGTCTTGCGGAAGTTGGGTCAGGGGAGTGGGCTTGTTCATATCGTTTCGAGGCAGGGCCTCTGTCTGGTCCAAGAAAGTGTTCCGCGATTCTACCGAGTCTGCCGCGGCAACCCCATGCTTGTTGCGCCCAGCCATGGCGCTGGGGGCGCTGCGCATCCTGCGCTACTCTTCGATCATCAGTCCTCAACAGGCGCGCGATGACAACGGACGGCACACAATCGATCAGGGCCCTCGAACGCGGCATCAAGGTGCTGCGGGCCTTGGGCGCGCTCAAAGTCGCCAGCCTGCGCGCCCTCCACAGTGCAACCGGGCTGCCCAAGCCGACGCTGCTGCGCATCCTGCATACGCTCGAACAGGGCGGCCTCGCCTGGCGCTCGATCTACGACGGCCACTGGCGCCACACCGCCGACTGGGCGCCCCCGACCGGCAACTCGACGGCTTACGGCCGCCTGGTCGAAGTCGCGGCGCCGCACCTGGTCGCATTGCAGCGAAGCGCCTTGTGGCCGTCCGACCTGCTCGTCCATCGCGACCACGCGATGGAGCTTGCGGAGAGCTCCCGCCGCCTGTCCGGCCTGGCCCTCAATCCACGCTACCACGTCGGCTATCGCGTCGATCTGTTTCTCTCCGCCCCCGGCCGCGCCTGGCTGGCCTTCTGCACCCAGGCCGAGCGCGAGGCCGAGTTTGCCCACTTCGAGGCGGCGCCGCCCGTCAACGCACGCAGCGCCGCCGTCTTTCGCAACGAGATTGACGACATCCTGCACCAGACCCGCGAGCGCGGTTATGCGGTGCGCGACAGCGCCTTCGGCGGCTCCGAGTTGCCGATGGAGGGCTTCGACGACGGACTGGACGCCATCGCCGTCCCGGTCGCCTGCTCGGCCGGCGTGCATGCGGCGATCAACCTGGTGTGGCCGCGCCGCTATGACCTGCGCGCGAAGATCGTCGAAGCCCATCTGCATGACCTGCAGGCAACGGCGGCAAGGATCGCGCAAGCCTTCGACGCCACCCGCTCATCCTGAACACGATCGCCGTCGCCGGGCATCAGCGACGCTGACGCTGGGCGAGATAGGCCTCGACCGCATCGAGATTGCGCCGTACGCGCGCGTTGTGCGGAAGCAGCGCCGCGGCGGCACGCAGCTCGCGCGCGGCCTCTTCCCAGCGCTGGCGCTGGCCGGCGAGCAGGCCGAGGGCAAAGTGGAGTTCGCCCGCGTTGCCCGCGCTGGCCAGGCCGGCGCGCAGCACCTGTTCCGCCTCGGCCTCGCGCTGCGTGCCCGCGAGCAAGGTGGCCAGGCCCAGGCGCCCCGCCTGCAGCGCCGGATCGCGCTGCAGGGCGCGGCGATAATGGCGCTCGGCGCGGGCGGGGTCCTGGCGCACCAGCGCCAGGCTAGCGAGGTTCAACTGCGCACTCGGCATGTCCGCCATCGCCGCCTGCGCGGCGACGAAGTCATCGAGCCCGGCGCCCAGCAGCGGCCGCCGGGCGGGCTCGAGCCCCGTCTCGCCGACATCGGCCAGCCCCCGCGCGGCGGCAATGCGCACCGCGCGCTGGGGGTCCGACAGCAAGGCGGGCAGGTGCGCACGGCGCTCGTCCAGCGGGCGCGTGCCCAAGGCCGCGGCGGCCGTGGCGCGCACCACCGGATCCGGATCCTGCAGCGAGGCCGGCGGCACCGCATGGCTGCCCGCCTGGGCGAGGCTCTCGAGTGCCGTGGCGCGAACGATCGCAGGCTGGGCAGGATCGGTGGCAAGCGCCGCCAGCCTGTCGCTGGCACCCGGCGCGCCGGCACGGAAGGCCGCCAGCACCTCGCCGTAATGGACCTCGCGCGGGCGCGCACCGAGGTGGCGCTCGATGGCGGCGGCGGCCCATTCGGCGGAGCGCTCGCCATGGCAGTCCTGACAGGCATTCGGGACGCCGATGCGTGCCGTCAGGTCGGGGCGCGGAACCCGGATCGCATGATCGCGGCGGCCATGCACGACCATGTAGTTGCGGCTGGGCATGTGGCAATCGACGCACTCGCTGCCGGCCTTGCCCGGGCTGTGAAAGTGGTGGGCGTCGCTGTCGTAGTCGACGGCCTTCAGGCCGGGAAAGCGCACGCGATCCGGGCTGGAATTGTGGCAGGCGGTGCATAGCGCATTGCCTTCGGCCCGCGGCCGGCCGCTGTGGATCTCGTGGCAATCCGTGCACGCCACGCCCGCCGCGTACATCCGACTCTGGCGATAGGAGCCGTACTCGAAGACCTCGTCGAGCTGCTGGCCATCGGCGTGATAGAGCTCCGCGCGCAAGTTGTCTGGCATGAACTGGTCGAGCAGCTCGAGCCCGGGGGCCGCCTCCTCGACCAGCCGGGTGCGCCGCGCGTGACAGGCGGCGCACTGGTCGACCTGCTGATGCGCCGCGCCCAGCCGCCGGTTCGCGGTCAGCGTCGGGCGTCCGTCGCCGCCCGGCGCCTGACTGCGGGCGCTTTCGGCGTGGGCACGCCCGCCGCCATGACAGGCCTGGCAGCCGACGTTGTGCTCGGCCCAGGTGGTCGCGTAGCGATCGGCCTCGTCGTCGTAGCCCTTGCGGTAGGCGGTGGTGTGGCACTCGCCGCACATCAGGTTCCAGTTCTGGTAGCGCCCCGTCCAGTGCAGCGTGCTTCCGGGCTCGAAGCCGCCCCCAGGGTAGAGCGAGAACCACTGTCCGCGTCGCGTATCCCACGCCACGCTGAGCGCCTGCAAGCGCCCGCCGGGCAGCGGCAGCAGGACCTGCTGCAGCGGATGGACGCCGAAGGTGTGGGTGACGGGAAACTCGGCCAGCGCGCCGCCACTGTCCTGCGTGGCGACGAAGTAACGTTCGCCGCGCTTGAAGAAATGCACCGACTCGCCGCCACTGGAAAAGCGCACGCCGCCGAAGTCGCCCAGCACGCTGTCGGCCGTTGCCGGCTGCATCGCGCGGCTGTGCTTCGATGTTTGCCACAGCCTGGCCTGCTCCTCATGGCAGGCCAGGCATTCGCTGTCGGCGACGTGATCGGGCCGGCTGGCCGCCCGCGGGCCGGCATCGGCCTCGCTGGCGGCGGCCGCACTGACGGGCAGCAGGAACTGCCAGGCCAGCAGCAGGCCGATCACGAACGCAGGCAGGCTCATCGTCTTACCTCGGGGTACGCGCTTGCAGCGTGGCCTCGTACTTCAGGTCCTCGTAGTAACGCGCGCCGTTGCTGTAGCCGGGGCGGTTGGCAAGGTTCGGGATCTCCAGCACCCCGGTCTCGGCCACGTAGTCCCGCCACGCGACCAGCATCTCACCGAGCTTCTGCGGATTGTCGGCGGCCAGGTTGCGGCTTTCGGTGCGATCCTCGGCCACATTGTAGAGCTCCCAGTCGCCCGTGCCCCATGGCGTGTTGGCGAACACGAGCTTCCAGTCGCCCTTGCGCAGCGCCTTGCGGCCACCGAGTTCCCAGCCGATCGCGTGCGAGTCGTCATGCACGGCGGGCTCGGCGCCCTTCAGATACGGCAGCATCGAGGCACCGCGCAGCGGCAGCACCGGCTTGCCCTTGTACGCCGTGCCGGGGTGGCGGGTGCCAGCCAGCTCGTAGAGGGTGGGCGCGATGTCCATCACATGGGCGAGCGCCGGCTTGACCGTGCCACCCTGCACGCCCGGCCCCCACGCGATCGCCGGCACGGCGATGCCGCCCTCGTACATGAAGGACTTGTACATCCTGAACGGCGTCGACCCGACCTGGGCCCAGCCCGGCCCGTACTCCGCGTAGGAGCCGGACTTGCCGATGTGCTCGGTGCTGTTGTCGAAGTCCTTGTGGATCCACTCGCGGGTGCGGGCGACGTCGTACACCGAGTTGCCGTCGGCGCCGTTGTCCGACAGGAAGAAGACGAAGGTATTGTCGAGCTGGCCGCTCTGGCGCAGGTAATCGAGCATGCGGCCGATGTTCTGGTCCATGTTGTCGACCATCGCCGCGTACACCGCCATCCGCTTCGCTTCCGAGGCCTGCTCGGCCGGCGTCAGGCTTTCCCACTTCGGCCAGAAGGGGTGGCCCTCGAATACCGGCGTGTCGGCCGCGACTAGGCCGAGCCGCTTCATGCGCTCGAGCCGCTCCTTGCGCAAGGCGTCATAACCGGCCTTGTAGCGGTCGGCGTACTTCGCGATGTCGGCCTCGTGCGCATGCAAGGGCCAGTGCGGCGCGGTGAACGCCAGATAGGCGAAGAAGGGCTTGCCCGAATCCTTGCCGCTGTCGATGTACTCGATCAGCCGGGTGGTGAAGAAGTCCGACGAGAAGAAGTCCGCCGGGACATCGACTGCGGCACCGTTCTCGCGGTAGATCGCCTTGGGCGGCTTGTCCGGATCGACGGCGACAATGCCCGCCTGGTCGCTCCAGTGGCTGGAGCCGCCGTGCACGAGCGCATAGGACTGCTCGAAGCCGCGCGTCGCCGGGCTGAATTCCTCGGGCACGCCGAGGTGCCACTTGCCGGTCATCAGGGTGCGATAGCCGGCGTCCTTGAGCACCTGCGCCACCGGCACCACGCGCTCGTTGAGGTAGCCCTCGTAACCGGGCTTGCCGCGCTGCTCCGGCAGCATCAGCTCGGCCATGTCGCCGAAGCCGATCAGATGGTTGTCGCTGCCCGACATCAGCATCGCCCGCGTGGGCGAGCAGAAGGGGGAAACGTAGAACTGGGTCATCTTCGCCCCGGTATCGGCGAGCTTGTCCAGGTTCGGGGTCGCGATCTCGCTGCCGAAGCTGCCGATGTCGGTGTAGCCGAGATCGTCGGCCATGATCAGCAAGATGTTGGGCCTGTCCTGCTTGGCCGCAGGGGCGGCGTGGCTGGCCTGCATGCCGAGGGCGAGCGAGGCCACCGGAATCAGGAGCGACGCAAGGGCTGCTCTCATTTTCTGTCTCCTTGGATAAAGCCTGTTTCTCACAGGTTCTATTAATTTAATAAAAATCTCGAGAACCGGCGCCGAAGCTCAATTCGTTCCACGCCATGGAACGCATTCAGCGGATCCTTGCCGCCTTCGCCGCGCTTACCCCCTGCGGGCGATCGCCGCTAGAATCGCCGCTCGACGTTCGAAGGCCGATCCATGCAGCCCACACGTGACACGACCATGCCCAGCCTGCTGGTGGTCGATGACGACCTCGTCGCCCAGGCCCGGCTCAACGCCTACTTTTCGCAGGAAGGCTACCGTGTGCTGCTGGCCGGCGACGGCGAGGGCTTCTGGAAGACGCTGGAGCGACATCGGGTCGATCTGGTGCTGCTCGACATCAACCTGCCCGGGCAGGACGGGCTGTCGCTCGCGCGCGAGCTGCGGGCACGCGACGGGGCGATCGGGATCATCCTCGTCACGAGCCGCAGCGACGATGTGGACAAGATCGTCGGCCTCGAGGTGGGCGCGGACGACTACGTCACCAAGCCCTTCAATCCTCGCGAGCTGCTGGCACGGGTGAAGAGCCTGTTGCGGCGCAGCGGCGAATCGCGCGCCGACAGCGGCAGCGACACCGCCTTCCGCTTCGCAGGCTGGAGCCTGGACCTGCCCCGGCGCCGGCTGTGGGATGCGTGCGGACGCGAGGTGGCACTCACGCGCGGCGAGTTCGAGGCCCTTGCCCTGCTGGTGCGCCACCCGAACGAGGTCATCAGTCGCGACCGGCTGTCGCGTGCGATCAGCGGCCACGACTGGAATCCCCAAGACCGCACGGTCGATGTCCTGGTCCGTCGCCTGCGCGCCAAGATCGACGACGCCGCCCAGCCCGACTCCCTGATCACCACCGTCCGTGGCGAAGGCTACCGCCTCGCGGTCGATGTGGCCCGCGGTGGCCACGACCCGGGCTAGCGCCCTGCCCCGCTGATGTCGGCCAGCGCGGCGCGCAGCCGGATGAGCGTCTCGCGGTAGTTCTCCTCGAGCGCGTGCGCGCGGCTGACGAGCGCTGCCGAACACGCGCCCGCACGCAGGTCGCGCTCCAGCTCGGCCGCCAGCGTGCCCAGGCGTTCGAGGCCGAGGTTGAAGGCGGCGCCGCGCAGCTTGTGCGCGAGCTGCGCGCAGCCATCGCCATCGCCCGCCGCGGCCGCGCTCCCCAGCGCGGCCAGGAGGGCGTCGCCCTGGGTCACGAAGACCTCGGCGATCTGCGTCAGCACCCCATCGCCGAGCGCTGCCTGCTCGCCCCGCAGAAAGTCCAGGCTGACCCAGTTCCCCTGGGCGCTCGCCGGTTCGGGTGCCGGCGCCAGGCCCTCGCCTGCGCCGGGCTGCAACACGGAGGCTGCGCCGCCTTCGAGCTGTTCGACGAGCAGGGCACGCAACTGCGCGCGCGTGAAAGGCTTGGACAGAAAGGCGACAAAGCCCGCCTCGAGCAAGGCCTGCACCTGCTGCGCCGGCACGTGGGCAGACATCAGCACGGCGCGCAGGTGCTGCGTGCGAGGCTGCTCGCGCAGCCGTGCGAGCAGCTCGCGGCCGTCGCCGTCGGGCAGGTTCATGTCGATGAGCGCGAGCGCAAACGCGGTCGATTCGGTCGCCGCCAGCGCCGACTGGATATCGCCGACACAGACCGGGGTCTGCCCCAGCATGTGCAGGAAGCGCTCAACGACCATGCGATTGACGGCGTCGTCCTCGACCACCAGCACCACGTGGCGCGACTGCAGCGCAGCCTCGTCCTTGGCCGACGCGGGCACCGGGACAGCCTCGCCCTGTTCGAAGGCCAGCTCGAAGCCCACCGTCGTCCCCTGCCCCGGCGCGCTGCGCAGCGCGATCTCGCCGCCCATGGCCTCCACCAGCCGCTTGCACACGGCCAGCCCGAGGCCGGTGCCCGCATGGTGACGGCCACTGTCGCGCACCTGCACGAAGGGCTCGAAGACCTCGCGCTGGCGCGCCGCCTCGATGCCGATGCCGTGATCCTCGACCTCGAAGCGCAGGCGTCCGGGCTGCGCGCCCGGCACGATCCGCACCGTCACCGCGCCCTCATCGCTGAACTTGATCGCATTGCCGATCAGATTGAGCAGGATCTGGCTGAGCTTGCGCCGGTCACCCACCAGGGCGTCGGGCACGTCCGCACCGACGTCGGCAACGAGGGCGAGGCCGCGCGCCGCCGCGCGCGCGCCCTGCACCGCGAACACGTCGTTGACCGTGTCGCGCAGGCTGAAGGCGGCGTGCTCGACATGCACCCCACCGGCCTCGATGCGGGCGAAGTCGAGCATGTCTTCCAGCAGTTCGAGCAGCAGCAGGGCGGCGGCGCGGATCTGCGCGGTGTATTGGCGCTGCTCGGGCTGCAAGGCGCTGTCCTCGAGCAGCTCGAGCAGGCCGAGGATGCCCGCCATCGGCGTGCGCAACTCGTGGCTGACGGTGCCGAGGAAGGCCGTCTTGGCGCGGTCGGCGCCCTCGGCCGCGCTGCGTGCCGCGGCATGCTCGGCCATTTCGGTGGCGAGCGCGGCGTTGCTGTCGCGCAACTCGGCGGTGCGTTCGGCGACCTGGCGTTCCAGCGCCTGCTGCTGCTCACGCAGCGCCTGGGCCAGGCGATCGCGCTCGATGGCATCGTTGCGAAAGCGCTCGAGCGCACGTGACAGCGAGGCGATCTCATCGTCGCCCGCGGTGTCGATGCGCACGTCGCGCTTGCCGCCCGCGAGCGCCAGCGTCGCCTCCTCGAGCGCGACGAGGCGGCCCAGGGTGTGGCGGCGCAGCACGTGGATGATGACGAGCGCGGTCACCAGCAGCAGCGCGCCGCCGATGGCGCCAAAGGCCACCAGCCCCGAGCTGGCGCTGCGCTCGGCGGCGAGACCGGCCGCGGCGAGGATGCGGCCACCGCGATGGATCAGCTCGCCGGCGAGCGCATCGAGCTCGGTGGTGAGGGTGCCGATCTCGGTCTGCAAGGCTTCTGCACTCGCGCGCAGGGCGATCTCCTGGCTGCGCTGCGCAAAGACACCCACCGGCGCCAAGGCGGACCCGAGCGCGGCGTGCAGCTCGGCGCCCTGCGCCCGCCCGCCGGGATCGGCGATGTCGCGCAGGCGCCGCGCGAGCAAGGACAGATGCGCGCCGAAGTCGGCACGCGCCACCTGCAGGCGGTCCTCGCCGTCGAGTTCGTCGAGGCGGTCGAGCAGCGCACCGAGCGCACGCGCGGCAAGACCGAGCTCGTGCATGCGCTCGAGCGTGTCGAGGTCGAGATCGAGCAGACGGTCGCGCGCCTGCAGGCGATCTTCCGCCATGGGCAGCGCAGCCAAGGGCTCGCCCTGCAGCAGGGTCGTGAGCGTCGCCACCAGCAGCGCGGTGGCGTTGTCGGACTGGGTACGCGCGAGCGCATCGAGCGCGTCAACCTGCGCTCGCAGCCGCCTACCCTCTTCCAGGCTGGCGTCGCGCAGCAGCAGGCGCGCGCCGACGGTGTCCGCCATCGTGCGCAAGCGCTCGGCGAGCGTGTTGCCGGTCGTCTGCAGGCGGGCGCGCAGTTCGGGCTCGACGTGTGGCGAATCGAGGCGTTCGAGGCGGTCGCTCACCAGTGACAAGTCCTGCTCCAGCGCGGCCTGCAGTTGCTCGAGCTCGGCGCGCGACTCCGCCCGCCCGAGGCGCGGCGCGAGCGCGGCAAGGCGCGCATTGCCACGCACCGTCTCGTGCAGCGCATCGGCGGCCGGCAGCGTGTCGCGCACGATCGCCTGCTGGCTGGCGACGACGCGCTGAAAGCTGAGCCAACCGACCACTGCCACCAGCACCGTGCCCAGCGCGCCCAGCAGCAGGCCGAGCAGGAGGCGCTCGCGCAGGCCGAATCGTCGCCGGGACGGGGCTTTCACGTAAGATTGGGCGTCCATTTCAGGTCGAACTCCGGGCTCGCCATGCCTGCATTCGCATAGTCCTGCATTCGTGCACCCAGGCTGCGCAGGCGCGTCGCAACGACCCGGTTAACTCGCATCACGCAGTGAGCGCTAAAGACATGGCTTCATCTTACCGGTGCAGCAGCGCGCGCAACGCAGCTCGGCGTCAGCTTGGCGCCCTATTGTTCGCCGCGCTGCTGCCCCTGGGCAGCGCCAGCGCGAGCGAATGGCCCCTCGAGCGCTGGGCGGGCGATGGCCGCGCCGGCGCATCGTCCGCCCAGCCGGCACCGAGCCTGCCGCGCATCGGCGCCTCCCGCCCGTGGACGCTGTGCGCCGTCTACCCCCACCTCAAGGACAGCTACTGGCTGGCGGTGAACTTCGGCATGGTAGAAGAGGCGCGCGCCCTCGGGCTGGGCCTGAGCGTGCTCGAGGGCGCCGGCTACGAAGCACTCGAGCGCCAGCGCCAGCGCGTAGCCGAGTGCCTCACCGGTGAGCGAGCCGATGCCTTGCTGGTCGGCACGGTCAGTTTCGCCGGGCTCAACGACCTGCTCGCCCCCCAGCGCGCGCAAAGGCCGGTGATCGGCCTGGTCAATGACATCGACGCCGAGGCGGTGCGCGCCAAGATCGGTGTGCCCTGGTACCAGCTCGGCTGGCAGATCGGGCGCTGGCTCGCCGAGCGCCACCCGGCCGGCTCGGCAGCGGTGAACGTGGCCTGGCTGCCCGGGCCGCTCGATGCAAACTGGGTCGTCGTCGTCGACCGCGGTTTTCGCGCCGCGATCGCCGATAGCGCGGTTCGCATCGCCACCGTGCGCGGCGGCGACACCGGGCGCTCGATCCAGCGTCAGCTCGTCGAGGAGGTGCTCGACGCCCATCCCGGGCTCGCCTACCTGGTGGGCAATGCGCCGATGGCCGAGGCGGCGATTGCGGAGCTGCGCCGGCGCGGCCGCGAGAACGCCGTCGGCATCGTGTCCTTGTATGTCACGCCCGGGGTCTATAGCGGCCTGGTGCGGGGCCGCATCCAGGTGTCGGTGAGTGATTTTCCGGTGCTGCAGGGGCGGCTTGCGGTGCGCCAGGCCCTGCATGCCCTCGAGGGGCGCGCGCTCGAGCCCTATCTCGGTCCGCGCGTGGAGCGGGTGGATGCCGACGCGCTTGCCCACTACCCGCTCGACTGGATGCTGCCGCCGGCCGGCTTCGTGCCGGTGTACGAGGTGGCGCCAGCGCAAGGGACGCCGGCCCGGCCGTAGGCCGACACCGGCGTCCCTGGTTGCCGCGTAGGCCGGAGCGTCAGTTCGCGCGGGCGTTCTTCTCCAGAAAGTCCAGCACCAGCTTGCGCTCTTCGTCGGTGAGGCCGGCACGCGGGAACATGCTCTCGGTGATGCCGTGCCACTGCTTGACGGTGAAGTCGCCCGGCTCGCGCGGCACGTGGCACAGGGTGCAACGCTCGTAGAACAGCTTCTCGCCCGGCGTCATGCCGGCGGTGGCGGCGGCCTTGGCCTTGGCGGCACGCTCGGTGAGGCCGAAGGCGGCGGCATCGACGCGACCGGCGGCGTTCTCGACCAGCGGTGGCTCATAGGCGCGGTTCGGCCCTTCGACGTCGGTGCATTTGCGGAAGTAGGCCAGGCAGGTGTTGGCGCTGGTCGCCTGACTGAGGTCGCTCGCCGCCACGCTGGTGGTGAGCACGTTGATCGCCCCGCTGTTGCAGCGGCCCTTGCTGTCCTTCGACAACCAGGCCCCTTCGTAGATGCTGATCACGCCCTTCATGATGTTGGGCGACACCCGCGCCCCGACGATCAGCGCGCCGCGCTCGTTGTACACCTCGATCAGGTCGCCGTCCTTGACGCCACGCTCGCGGGCGTCCTCCTCGCTCACCAGGGCGAACTCGCGGCCCTCGATGTTGAGGTGCTTGGCGCATTCGGCGTTGGCCATCTGCGAATGCACGCGCATGAAGGGGTGCGGGCTCACCACATGCACCTGGCCGGGTCGGGCGTTGCCGAGGAACTCGGCCGGCTCGAGGTACTTCGGGATCGGCGGGCATTCCTTGGTGGCGAAGCGCTCGAAGGCTTCGACATACAGGCCGATCTTGCCCGTCGCAGTGTGCAGCGGGTTCTTGACCGGGTCGGCATAAAAGTCACCGTGGCGCACCCAGCGCCGGGCGGCCTCGGGCACCTCCATCTCGGCCACGCCGGTCTCCCAGAATTCCTCGAAGGGGATCCTGGCATCGGTGTTGGCGTAGCTGTTCCTGACGATGTCCATCACCGTCAGGCCCTCGGTGAAGCCGTACTCGACGCCGAAGAGCTCGGCCAGGCGGCGGAAGATCTCGAAGTCGTCCAGGCTCTCGCCATAGGGCTGGATCACCTGGCGCATCGCCCAGATCTTGTCGTTGCTGTAGGTGCCGCCGCTGCTGATGTCCTTGCGCTCGAGGTGGCTGGTGGCCGGCAGCACGATGTCGGCGTAGCGCGAGGACGCACACCACCACGGGTCCTGGTTCACCACCGTATGCACCTTCTTCGCCATCGCCTCGATCAGCTCGTTGGTGTTCTGTTGGTGATGGACGAAGTTGTTGCCGGCGTTGTAGATCATGTGCACGTCGGGGAAGGTGAAGCTGGCGCCGTCGCGGGTGTAGGGCTTGCCGGGGTTGAGCAGCATCTCCGAGATGCGCGATGCCGGGCAGCGGCCCTTGGCCGGGTTGCGCCCCTGGGCGATGCCGACCGCGCTGCGCTTGCCGGACACCGGCATGCCACCGCCGCCGTAGTGCCACGAGAAGCCCACGCCCTCGCCCGGCTTGCCGATCTTGCCGGTCATGGCGGCGAAGGCGATGATCGCCCAGTGGCTCATCTCGCCGTGATGGGCACGCTGCAGCGACCAGGCACCGGCGAACTGGGTGCGCTTGCTAGCGAACAGCTCGGCCATGTCGACGATCTTCGCCGCCGGGATGCCGGTGATCTTCTCGGCCCACTCGGGCGTCTTGGGCGGGGTGCCGTCGGCGTCCTTGCCCAACAGGTAGGGCAGGAATTTGTCAAAGCCGACGGTGTATTTGTCGAGATAGGCCTTGTCGTATTTGCCCGTGGTGTAGACGTACCAGCTCATCGCCAGGAACAGCGCGGTATCGGTATTGGGGACGATCTTCACCCACTCGGCGCGCATGGCCTCGTCGGTGGTGGTGCGCTGCGGGTTGATCGACACGAACTTCACCCCGGCGTCGCGGATCGCCTCCCAGCGCGAATACATCTGGTGGTCGGCCACCGTGTATTCGATGCGGTTGTTCTTCCATGGATCGCAACCGACCAGCACGAAGACCTCGGTGTGGTCGCGGATCACTTCCCACGCGGTCTGCGGCGAATACACCTCCATGTCGCCGATGATGTGCGGCAGGCTGATCTGCGAGGCGCCACCCGAGTAGTCGCCGGTGGTCACGCTGTGGCCGCCGATGAGGCCGAACAGCCGCCCCTGCAGCACCTGCGGGCGCAGCACGCCGGCATGCGACCAGCCGCCGTAGGACGAGCTGAACAGTGCATCGTTGCCATGCTGCTCGATCGTGCGCAGGCTGGCGTCGGCGACGAGCGCGAGCGCCTCTTCCCACGACACGCGCACGAAGGGCTCCTTGCCGCGCAGGTGGGGCTTGGTGTCGCCGCGCGGACTGGCGAGGTAGGAGCGGCGCACCATCGGGTACTGCACGCGGGTGGGGTGGTAGGTGCGGCTCAGCACGCCTTCGAGCAGCATCTGCGTCGGCATCGGGTCGAAGCCCTTCAGCGGCTGCACGCCGACGAGGATGCCGTTCTTCACCACCGCCTTGAACGGGCCGTAGTGCGAAGCGTGCGGGATCAGCACGGTGTCCGAACCGAACACCTCGTTGATGCCGAACAGCTTGAGACTGCCCGCGGCAACGGCCACGGCAGCAGTGGACTTCAGGAAGGCGCGGCGGCTGAGCGACATGATGAATCTCCTCGGTCAGTTGGCGATCTCGAATACCGAGACCGCCCCATGACCGCGATCTTCCGCGGCCACGGTTAATGCGAGCCGCAGAAATGCGAACCGCGCCTGCGGCTGTGTTAACGGGATTTACATCGGGGATTCACATTGGGGATTCACCTCGCGGCACCTACACCGCCAGACGCGGTAGGCACCAAGCTAGGAAAGCGGGCTTGCCCCGCGCGGCCCCGAGCGGTCGTCGCGCAGGGTGGCCGTCCGTTGCGGCGCTGCGGTATGCTCGGGCCCCCTCCCCGGCTCCTGCAGCCACCGATCAAAGAGAGCACAGCACAATGAGTGAAGTCATCAAGCCCGCACCGACCCTGACCCTCCTCAATGGCGTACGGATACCCCAGCTCGGCCTCGGCACCTGGCCGATGAACGATGCCGAATGCGCCCTCACCGTGGCCGCCGCCCTGCAGATGGGCTATCGCCATATCGACACCGCCGAGAACTACGAGAACGAGCGCGGCGTCGGCGAAGGCATCCGCAATTCGGGCGTGGCGCGCGAGGAGGTCTTCGTCACCACCAAGTTCAACCGCAAGTGGCACAGCGTGGACGGCGCCCGCCAGGCCTGCGAGGCCAGCCTCGAGCGCCTCGGGCTGGATTACATCGACCTGCTGCTGGTGCATTGGCCCAACCCCGACCAGGACCGCTACGTCGAGGCCTTCCAGGGCCTGGTGAAGCTGCTCGAGGCGGGCGTGGTGCGGGCAATCGGCACCTCCAACTTCAAGCCCGCCCACCTGCAGCGCCTGTTCGACCTCGGCCTGGTGCCGCACCTGAACCAGATCCAGCTCGACCCCTACCATCTGCGCGACGACCTCGTCGCCCTCCACCGCGAGCGCGGCATCGTCACCGGCGCCTGGCGCCCGCTGGGCTGCGGCAACGCCATGCTGGCCGACCCGGTAATCACCGCGATCGCCGAGCGTCACGGTCGCACCAGCGCGCAGATCGTGCTGCGCTGGCTGGTGCAGCAGGGCTTCGTCGCCACGCCGAAGTCCTCCAACCCGACGCGCATGGCGCAGAACCTGGCCATCTTCGACTTCGCCCTCAGCGACGCGGAAATGGCCGCGCTGGGCAGCCTCGATCGTCCCGACCCGGAGATGTTCGACGCGGACAGCTTCGGGCACTGAGCCTTACGCGCTGAGCCCCTCGCCTACCCGCGCGGTGGGCGTGCGGACGGTGCCGAACACACGCACGAAGGGGCGCCACGGCGCCCCTTCGTCTGATTCAGCCCGATCGCGCAGCCCCGTGCGGGCCGGCACCTTGCTCAGCCCGTCAGG
This sequence comes from Thauera sp. WH-1, assembly GCF_047806685.1. Lineage (NCBI taxonomy): Bacteria > Pseudomonadati > Pseudomonadota > Betaproteobacteria > Rhodocyclales > Zoogloeaceae > Thauera > Thauera sp. WH-1. The sequence goes on along the minus strand of NZ_JBLQGP010000020.1, from coordinate 54,617 downwards.
GCGTCGCCCTTCGTGCCGCCAGCCTGATCCTCGGGCCCGATCTGGCCGATTTCGTCCATCCGCCGCCTCAGGCTGAGCCGATCGAGGCTCGCGATCGGCAGGTTCACGAACACCGCGATGCGGTTGCGCAGCATCCGATAGGCGTCCACGAACGCCAGGTGCCTCTCGGTGGTACTGCCTTCGGCCACCACCGGATCCGGGACGCCCCAGTGCGCCGTCATCGGCTGGCCGGGCCACACCGGGCACACTTCCTGCGCGGCCTTGTCGCACACGGTGATCACGAAGTCCATCTCGGGGGCCTCGCCACCGGCGAACTCGTCCCAGCTCTTGGAGCGCAACTCCGCGGTGGGGTAGCTCATCTTCTCCAGCAGTTCGAGCGCGCGAGGGTGAACCTCGCCCTTGGGTTCGCTGCCCGCCGACCAGGCGCGGAAGCGCCCCTTGCCCTCCTGGTTGAGGATGGCCTCGGCAAAGATCGAGCGCGCCGAGTTGCCGGAGCAAAGGAAGAGGACGTTGAAGCATTCTTCGCTCGCCATGCGTTTCTCCTTGGACTCCATTGGCATCAACCGAAGCGGCCGGTGATGTAGTCCTCGGTCCGCGACTCTTTCGGCCGGGTGAAGATTTCCTCGGTATCGCCTACCTCGACCAGGTCGCCCAGATGGAAGAAGGCGGTGCGGTTGGAGACGCGCGCCGCCTGCTGCATGTTGTGGGTGACGATGACGATGGTGTAGTTCGAGGCCAACTCGGTGATGAGCTGCTCGACCTTCGCGGTCGCGATCGGGTCCAGCGCCGAGCACGGCTCGTCCATCAGGATCACCTCGGGGCTCACCGCCACCGCCCGTGCGATGCACAGGCGCTGCTGCTGACCGCCGGACAGGCCCGTGCCAGGCTGGTCGAGGCGGTCCTTGACCTCCTCCCACAGGCCCGCCCGCCGCAGGCTGCTCTCGACGATGCCGTCGAGCTCGCTCTTGGACGCCGCGAGGCCGTGCAGGCGCGGGCCGTAGGCGATGTTCTCGTAGATCGACTTGGGGAAGGGGTTGGGTTTCTGGAACACCATGCCCACGCGCGCGCGCAGCAGCACGACGTCCAGCGAGCGGTCGTAGATGTCCTCGCCGTCGAGCTCGATCCGGCCGGTCACCCGGCAGCCGTCGATGGTATCGTTCATGCGGTTCAGGCAGCGCAGGAAGGTCGACTTGCCGCAACCCGACGGACCGATGAAGGCGAGCACTTCCTTCTCATAGACGTCGAGATCGACGCCGTGCAGGGCTTCCTTGTCGCCGTAGAACACGCGCGCGTCGCGGGCCTGCATCTTGATCACCGGCGTGGCAACCGACTTGCCCGCCTCGCCCGGCGCAGCGGGCGCCTGGCGCAATACGTTCGATTCCATTTTCATCATCACCACCTTTGTTCGAACCGTCTGCGCAGAAGGATTGCCAGCGCGTTCATGCTGATCATCACCGCAAGCAGGACGACGATCGCCGCCGAGGTTCGTGCTTCGAAGAAATTACGCAGTTCGTTGCCCTGCCACAGGTAGATCTGCACCGGCAGCGCCGTGGCCTGGTCGAGGGGTGTGGCCGGCACCGAGGCGACGAAGGCGCTCATGCCGATCAGCAGCAGCGGCGCGGTCTCGCCGATGGCCTGGGCGACGCCGATGATCGCCCCGGTCAGGATGCCGGGCAGCGCCAGCGGCAGCACATGGTGGAAGATCGTCTGCGTCTTCGAGGCGCCGATGCCGAGCGCCGCCTGGCGGATCGACGGCGGAATCGCCTTCAGGGTCGAGCGCGTGGCGATGATCACCGTGGGCAAGGTCATCAGCGACAGCACCAGGCCGCCGACGATGGGCGCCGACAACGGCATCTTGAACCAATTGATGAACACGGCCGCGCCGAGCAGGCCGAAGATGATCGAAGGCACCGCGGCGAGGTTGTTGATGTTCACCTCGATGAGGTCGGTGAACTTGTTGCGCGGCGCGTATTCCTCGAGGTAGATCGCGCTCGCCACGCCCACCGGCACCGCGATCAGGATCACGATCAGCATCATGTAGAGCGTGCCCATGATCGCCCCGGCCAGGCCGGCAGAGGCCAGCGAGCTGCGCGAGTCGGGGTTCATGAACAGCGAGGTGCTGAACCTCATCTCGATCACGCCGCGCTCATAGAGCTGATCGGCCCACTGGCGGACTTCGGGCGGCAGTTGCTGCTGACTGTCGGGGAGCTCGCGGTCGATGTTGCCCTTGAGCCAGACATCCACGTTGGCGTCCGCCAGCAGGCGCAGCGTGACGCGCTGACCGAGCAGATCAGGGTTGGCGACGAACATGTCGCGCAAGCCGAAGCGCTCGCCGCTGGTCACGAGCCGACGCACCAGGGCGCGCTTGGAGGCGGCCTCGGGCAGGTGCTCGATCAGCGCGTTCTCGATCACCCGGTTCCAGTTGACCATGGTCACCTGGGTCTGCCAGGCCAGCTCGCGATCGCGCAGCTGGGCGGGCGTCTCGTCGGCCCGCATCTGCGGACGCGGCTCGACCTTGACGATTTCCGGGTCGAAATGAACGGGAATTTCCAGCGTCGCCTGCCAGAAGGCCGGAATGCCCTTGGCAAAGATGGTGATGAACAGCAGGGCCACCATGGCAAGGCCGAACAGCACCGCTGCCATGCCGGCGGCGCGGAAGCGCTGCTCGGCAGCATGACGACGACCAAGCGAATTCTTGACCAACTCGTGCTGCGGTGTCCGCCGCCGGTCGGATGGGGGAGGAACGCGGAGGGTATCGTGGGTCACGGCTTGCTCACTCATTCATATTGCTCGCGATACTTGCGCACGATGTAGAGCGCGACGACGTTCAGCGCCAGCGTGATGACGAACAGCGTCAGGCCCAGCGCGAAGGCGACCAGGGACTGCGGGCTGGCGAAATCGAGGTCGCCGGTGAGCTGATTGACGATGGTCACGGTCACCGTGGACACCGCCTCGAAGGGGTTCGCGTGCAGCACCGGGCTGTTGCCGGCGGCCAGCACGACGATCATCGTCTCGCCGATGGCGCGGCTGGCCGCGAGCAGGAAGGCACCGACGATGCCCGGCAAGGCCGCCGGCAAGACGACGTTGCGGATCGTCTCGGCCTTGGTCGCACCCAGGCCCAGTGAGCCGTCGCGCATCGCACGCGGCACCTGGGTGATGATGTCGTCCGACAGCGAGGACACGAAGGGGATGATCATGATGCCCATCACCACGCCTGCGGTCAGCGCGCTGGTGGCGCGGATGTCGAGGCCCACGGCGAGCCCGAGGCCGTGGAAGAAGGGGCCGACGGTCACCAGGGCGAAGAAGCCATAGACGATGGTGGGGATGCCGGCCAGCACCTCGATCACCGGCTTGGCGATCGCGCGCAGCCAGTCCGGCGCGTATTCGGCCATGTAAATGGCGGTCATCAGGCCGATCGGCACCGCAATCAGCAGCGCGACGATGCTGACCATGATCGTGCCCCACAGCAGCGGCAGCAGCCCGAACTGGCCCTGGCCACCGGTGCCGACGGTGGAGAAGCGCGGATTCCACACCGTGCCGAAGAAGAAATCGACCGGGCTGACGAACTGGAAGAAGCGCATCGCCTCGCCCAGCATCGACAGCACGATGCCGATGGTGGTCAGGATGGCGATGGTCGAGCACACGATCAGCAGCGTCTGCACCACGCGCTCGACCTTGTTGCGCGCACGCAGGGCCGGCGAGATGCGCCTGAGGGTGAACACCAGGCCGCCGACCGCCAGTGCGGCCATCAGGGCGACCATCGACAGGCGACCGGTGCTCTGCAGCTCGCTCACGCGCGCGGCGGCGGCAAGTTCATAGGCCGCGGGCTGGTCCGACACGCCGAAGCCACTCGCGATCGACTCCACCCGACGCAGGATCACGTTGATCTGGTTGCCGTCGAGCGCGGCCACCTCCGGTGGCAACTGCTCGATCACCACGGAGCGGATCATGCTCGGCTCGACCATGGACCACAGCAGGAATACCGCCAGCGCCGGCAGCCCGCACCACAGCGCGACCAGCAAGCCGTAATAGCCGGGCCGGGAGTGCATCCGCACTGCCCCACCGGCCGCCACCGAACGGCTGCGCAGGACGCCGAACTGATAGGCAAAACCCATCAGCACCAGCAGCGCACCGATCATGATCCAGTTATTCATGTTTTCTCCGCAGCCGAGGCCCTGGATGAAAGCCCCGGAAACAGGCTTCGTTTCACGGGGCTGGGCATCATTTCCTCAGTTCGGGGGCGCCACCGACAATCAGCGCCACCCCCGGACACATCACTGGACGACTTTCTCGGCACGCACGTCGGCGACGATGCGGGCACGCTCTTCGTCGGCGAGCGGGATCAGGCCGGCACTCTCGAGCGCGCTGCCCGAGCCCGACATCTGCTCGCTAAGGAAGAACTCGGCGTACTCCTTGAGGCCCGGCACCACACCAAGGTGTTCACCCTTGATGTAGAAGAAGAGCGGGCGCGAGACCGGATACTCGCCCGAGGCGATCGTTTCCAGGCTCGGCGTGACGCCATTGACCGTCGCCACCTTCAGGCGGTCGCGGTTCTGGTCGTAGAAGGACAGACCGAACACGCCAACCGCGTCGGCCTGGGCCTGCAGGCGAGCCAGGGTCTCGGTGTAGTCGCCGGCGATCTCGATGATGCGACCATCCTGGCGCAAGCTGTTGCAGAAGGCCTTCTGCGCGTCCTTGTCGAGTGCCTTGACCTCGGCCAGCGACTCGCAACCCGGGTGCGTCACCTTCTCCTCGAACACCTCACGCGTGCCGTGGTTGGAGGCCGGGATCACCAGCACGATTTCCTGGTCGGGCAGCGCGCTGTCGATCTGCGACCAGCGAGTGTTGGGGTTGGCGACCATCTTGCCATCGACCGGCACCTGGGCGGCAGCAGCCAGGAAGACCTGCTGCGGCGTCAGCGCGAAGCTGCCCTTGTCGGCGCGCGATGCAAACACGATGCCGTCGTAGCCAAACTGCACCTCGATGATCTTGGCGACGCCCGCCTTCTGGCAGCTCTCGACTTCGGCGGGGCGGATCGGACGCGAGGAGTTGGCGATGTCGATGGTGTTCACACCGACGCCCTGGCAGAACTGGCGCAGGCCGCCACCCGAGCCACCGGAGCCGACCACCGGGGTCTTGAACTGCGGGAAGGCGCTGCCGAACTCTTCGGCGACGATGCTGGCGAACGGCAGGACGGTGGACGAACCTGCGATCTGCAGGTTGTCGCGCGCCATGGCGGGCGCGGCGACCGAGGCAGCCATGGCCACGACGGCAGTTGCGATCAGGCTCTTCTTGAACATGTACAGGCTCTCCAGATTCGTGAATTCATCTTGCCCCGGGGGGCGGGTGCCCCCGTCGTGCGGGAACGGAGTGGATTATCGGGACCCAAGATGACAGTTCTGTTAAACGTCACGAAACAATCGCAAGAGCAGCATGCAGACCACTTCCTGATGGCATGAGCACGACTCACCCAGGAGACGGAAGTCCCAATGCAACAAGGGCTTGGCGCAGTAAAGCGCCAAGCCCTTGTCTGTCAGCGCCGCATCTTGCGGCGCAAGAAGTCGTGGATGCAGGATCAGCCGATGGCGTGCTCCACGGCCGACGCGATCGATTTGGCCAGGCGCTCGACCTGCGCTCCGTCGCGTCCTTCGACCATCACCCGCAACAGGGGCTCGGTGCCCGAAGGCCGCAGCAGCACGCGGCCGCTGTCACCGAGTTCGCGCTCGGCGTCGTCGCGCGCACGAGCGATGGTGGCGTCAGCCTGCCAGTCGAAACCGGCGGCCATGCGCACGTTGATCAGACGCTGCGGGTAGAAGAGGAGATCGGCGCAGGCCTCGGCAAGACTCTCGCCGCGCTGCTTGAGGGCGGCCAGCACCTGCAGCGCCGACACGATGCCATCGCCGGTCGTGTGGCGGTCCAGGCAGATGATGTGGCCGGAGTTCTCCCCGCCCAGCTTCCAGCCGCGCTCGTGCAGCAGCTCGAGCACGTAGCGGTCACCGACCTTGGCGCGCGCAAAGGGCGCACCGAGGCGGCCGATGGCATGCTCGAAGCCCAGGTTGCTCATCAGCGTGCCGACCACGCCCTCGAGCCGGCCTTCGGCGTGACGCGCCCGCGCGACCACGTAGAGCAGCTTGTCGCCGTCGTAGATCTCGCCCTGGCGGTCCACCATCATCAGGCGGTCGGCATCGCCATCGAGCGCGATGCCAAGATCCGCAGCCTGCGCGAGGACGGCCGTCTTGAGGTGTTCGGGACGGGTCGCACCGACGCCGTCGTTGATGTTGAGGCCGTTGGGCTCGACCCCTACCGGCACCACTTCGGCACCGAGTTCGTGCAGGACCTTGGGCGCAATGTGGTAGGCCGCGCCGTGGGCGCAGTCCACTGCAATCCGCAGGCCGCGCAGGTCGAGCTCGTTCGGAAACGTGCTCTTGCAGAATTCGATGTAGCGCCCGGCCGCATCCGCGACGCGCCGGGCCTTGCCGAGCCGCGCCGAATCCACGCAGCCCATCGGCTCGTCGAGCCTGGCCTCGATCTCGGCCTCGACCGCGTCGGGCAGCTTCGTCCCCCCGGCCGAGAAGAACTTGATGCCGTTATCGTAGAAGGGATTGTGCGAGGCCGAGATCACCACGCCCGCCTGCAGGCGCAGCGCCCGCGTCAGGTAGGCCACCGCCGGGGTCGGAATCGGGCCCGCCAGCATCACGTCGACGCCCGCCGCGGCAAAGCCCGCCTCCAGCGCCGCCTCGAGCATGTAGCCCGAGATGCGGGTGTCCTTGCCGATCAGCACCGCCGGGTGTTCGCCCGCCGGCAGTTTCTCGCGTGCCACCAGGGTCAGGCCCGCCGCGTAGCCCAGTCGCATGACGAATTCAGGCGTAATGGGGGCTTCGCCGACCCTGCCGCGCACACCGTCCGTTCCAAAATATCTACGCCCCATCAGCACACCCGCCGCAGTCGAAAACCCGGATTATGACAGCGTTGAAACCGCCTGCCACACCTTGAGCGCATCGATGGTCGGCGCCACGTCGTGCACCCGCACGATGGCCGCCCCGCGCTGCACTGCGATCAGGGCTGCGGCAACGCTGGCCGGCATGCGCGCATCGACCTCGCGTCCGGTGACCGCGCCGAGCATGGACTTGCGCGACATGCCCGCGAGCACCGCCAGCCCGCCCTCGCCGAAGCGCGCGAGCTCGCGCAGCAAGGTGAAGTTATGCACCGTGCGCTTGCCGAAACCAAAACCGGGGTCGAGCACGATGCGCTCGCGCGCCACACCAGCCGCCTGCAGGGCCGCCACCCGTTCGTCGAGGAAGGCGGACACCTCGACCACCACGTCGTCGTAGCGCGGGTCGGCCTGCATCGTCCGCGGCTCGCCCTGCATGTGCATCACGCACAGTCCGGCGGCGCTGGCGGCAACCGCCTCGACCGCGCCCGGCGTGCGAAAGGCGTTGATGTCGTTGATCATGTCCGCCCCCGCTGCCAGCGCCGCGCGCATCACCGCCGGCTTCAGGGTGTCGATCGACAGCGGCACCTGCCAGTCGCGCGCGCGCTCGACGAAGCGCACGACGCGCTCGAGTTCCTGCCCCTCAGGCACCGGGTCCGAGCCGGGGCGGGACGACTCCGCGCCGATGTCGAGCATGTCCGCGCCTTCTTCCAGCGCGCGCTCGGCGCGCGCCAGCGCGGCCGACACATCGCCGTGAAGACCGTCCCCGGAGAAGGAGTCGTCGGTCAGATTGATGATCGCCATCACCTTGGGCTGGCTCAGATCGAGCTGGAAACGGCCGCAGTGCAGAAGGGTCATGAGGGGCTCACGAGCAAAAGAAAATGTGGAAGGGATTCGGCCAAGCGGGACGCAGGCAAGGAAAATGGGCCGGATCAACCGGCCCATTCTCGGGGAACTACGCGGTACTGCGCCAGGCTTCAGGCTGCGGGTGCCGGCGCGTTGGGCTCGGCGCCCGGCGATTCGTCCTTCGGACGCGGCGTCGGCGTGGCGACCGGCTTGGGCGGGCGCGGCGGACGGCCGGCCATGATGTCGTTCACCTGGTCGGCATCGATGGTTTCCCACTCCAGCAGCGCCTTGGTCATCGCTTCGACCTTGTCACTGTTCTCCTCGATCAGCCGACGGGCGAGCGAGTACTGCTGGTCGATGATGCGCCGGATCTCGGCATCGACCTTCTGCATCGTGGCTTCGGACACGTTACGGTGCGTGGTGACCTGGCGGCCAAGGAAGATCTCGCCTTCCTCCTCGCCATACACCATCGGCCCCAGCGTGTCGGACATGCCCCACTGCGTGACCATGCGACGCGCCAGATCGGTGGCGCGCGCAAAGTCGTTCGAAGCACCGGTAGTCATCTGCTTCATGAAGATTTCTTCGGCGATGCGGCCACCGAATAGCACCGCAATCGTCTGCAACAATCGTTCGCGATCCTGGCTGTAGCGATCTTCGGTCGGCAATTGCATGGTCACGCCGAGCGCGCGACCGCGCGGAATGATGGTGACCTTGTGCACCGGGTCGGTCTTGTCGAGCAATCGCGCGACCACCGCGTGACCCGACTCATGGTAAGCGGTGTTGCGGCGCTCTTCCTCGGGCATGACCACCGAGCGGCGCTCGGCGCCCATCATGATCTTGTCCTTGGCACGCTCGAAGTCCTCCATGTCCACCAGGCGCTTGTTGCTGCGCGCGGCAAAAAGCGCAGCCTCATTCACCAGGTTGGCCAGGTCGGCACCGGCAAAACCGGGCGTACCACGCGCGAGCACCTGCGGATCGACGTCGGGCGCGATCGGCACCTTGCGCATATGCACTTTCAGGATCTGCTCGCGGCCACGAATGTCGGGCAGCGCCACCACCACCTGGCGGTCGAAGCGACCGGGGCGCAGCAGCGCCGGATCGAGCACGTCGGGGCGGTTGGTGGCAGCGATCACGATCACGCCGGCCTGACCCTCGAAACCGTCCATCTCGACCAGCAACTGGTTGAGGGTTTGCTCACGCTCATCGTTGCCCCCGCCCATGCCAGCGCCACGCTGGCGACCGACCGCGTCGATCTCATCGATGAAGATGATGCAGGGCGCGTGCTTCTTGGCCTGTTCGAACATGTCGCGAACGCGCGCCGCGCCCACGCCGACGAACATCTCGACGAAGTCGGAACCCGAGATCGAGAAGAAGGGCACCTTCGCCTCGCCCGCAATGGCCTTGGCGAGCAAGGTCTTGCCGGTGCCGGGCGAGCCCACCATCAGCACACCCTTCGGGATGCGGCCGCCCAGCTTCTGGAACTTGGACGGATCGCGCAGGAACTCGACCAGCTCGAAGACCTCTTCCTTCGCTTCGTCACACCCGGCCACGTCGGCGAAGGTGATCGAGTTCGCCGACTCATCGAGCATGCGCGCCTTGCTCTTGCCGAAGGAAAACGCACCTCCCTTGCCACCACCCTGCATCTGGCGCATGAAGAAGATCCACACCCCGATCAGCAGCAGCATCGGGAACCACGACACGAAGATGCTGGCGAGGAAGGACTGCTCCTCATCGGGCTTGGTCGCATTGACCTGAACGCCGTAGCGCATCAGGTCGGACACCATCCAGATGTCCTGCACGCCCGGGGTGTACACGGTGATCGTGCGCCCCTCCTGGGTCGTGGCCTTGAGCATGCGCCCGTCGATGGTCGCACGCGTGATCCGCCCCGCCCTCGCCTCTTCCAGGAACTGCGAGTATTCCATGGTGTTCGGCGGTGTCTGGCGCGCATTGAACTGGTTGAATACGGTCATCAGTACGACGCCGATCACCATCCAGATCGCGAGATTCTTGAAGAGATTGTTCAACTTTCTATTCCCCGAAAGCCTGTTCGGCCATGTACGCGACAGACCGATTCTAGAGGTGAACGTTCCCACCGGCAAACCAATGGGCGTCATTGGAACAGGCAATACCCATCGCCGATCGCCGACTCAGGTCTGGCGCGGTCCCTTGCCGAGCAGATACACCTCGGCGCTGCGGTCGCGCGAGGCCTTGGGCTTGCGCACCTGGACAGCGCTGAACGCGGACTCCATCTGCTTGCGGAATTCCATGAAGCCTTCGCCCTGGAACACCTTGACGACGAACTGGCCGCCCGGTTTGAGGTGACGGACGGCGAAATCGAGCGCGAGTTCGCACAGATGGATGGATCGTGCCTGGTCGACCGTCGCCACCCCCGACAGGTTCGGCGCCATGTCGGACAAGACCACATCGGCCCGCGCGCCCTCGAGCCGGTTCTCGAGCTCTTCCAGCGCCGCATCCTCGGTGAAGTCGCCGAGCAGGAAGTCGACGCCGGCGACCGGCTCCATGGGCAGCAGGTCGAGCGCGAAGATGCGCGCCTTCGGGCCACAACGCCGCACCGCGACCTGGCACCACGAGCCCGGGGCCGCACCAAGGTCGACGATGAGCGCGCCCGGCTTGAGCAGGTGGTCGCGCTCGTCGATCTCGAGCAGCTTGTAGGCCGCACGCGCGCGATAGCCCTCGGCCTGGGCGCGCTGCACGTAGGGGTCATTCACATGATCGTGCACCCAGGCACGACTGGTCTTGTTCTTCTTCATCGCTGTGTCCGCCCTTTCCTTGCGGCCGCGAGGCCTGCTCTCGGAGTAGAATCCGGGTCCCAAGGCTTCAAGCACCCAGAGAATTTCAATGATCGAGCTCACCCCGGCCCAGCGCCGCGACCTGCGCGCCCGCGCCCATCACCTCAACCCGGTGGTCACCATCGCCGGCAACGGCCTCACACCCGGCGTGGTCGCCGAGATCGAGCGTTCGCTGCAAGCCCACGAACTCATCAAGGTCAAGGTCCAGGGCGCCGAACGCGAGCAGCGAGACGCCCTGATGCAGGCGCTGTGCGCCACGCTGCAGGCCGAGCCGGTGCAGCACATCGGCAGCATCCTCATCGTCTGGCGCGCGCGCCGCGAAGAGGACAAGCCCGCCGCCACGGTCGAAAAGAAAGCCGTCCGCAGCTCCACCGCCAAATCGGCCGCCGCCTTCGCCGCTGCTGCCCGTCGCGCCGCACTGGCCAAGGCCAGCGCCGGCCCGCGCCGCTCTCCCGCGCGCACCCCTGCGCCTCGTGGCCGCACACCCGGGGGCGGCACGCGCGGGCGCTGAACCCCAACCGTCCTGGCCACGGCGGCCCCCGAAAAGCACGAGGCGGTGCAGCGCACCGCCTTTTTTCATGCCTTGAGCACCCGCGGCGCTCAGACGTAACGTACGTCGATGATCTCGAATTCGCGCACCCCACCCGGCGCCTGCACTTCGGCGACATCGCCGGCGTACTTGCCGATGAGGCCGCGCGCGATCGGGGAACTGATCGAGATCTTGTTGTCCTTGATGTCGGCCTCGTCGTCACCGACGATCTGATAGGTCACGACCTGGCCCGAGTCCATGTCCTCGAGCTCGACCGTGGCGCCGAACACGCAGCGGCCGTCGGCGTCGAGCAGCTTGGGGTCGATGATCTGGGCGTTCGCCAGCTTGGACTCGACCTCCATGATGCGGCCTTCGATGAAGCCCTGACGGTCCTTCGCAGCCTCGTACTCGGCGTTCTCGGACAGGTCGCCGTGCGAACGGGCCTCGGCGATGGCCGCAATCACGTTCGGACGTTCGACCGTCTTGAGTCGATGGAGCTCGGCGCGCAGCTTCTCGGCGCCGGCAACGGTAAGCGGGGTCTTGTTCATGCTTGCTGGTTCAGTTCTTGGTGCAGGCCCTGCACGGAATAGACTTCGAGCCCGCCCGCCAGATGACGCATGCCCATGCACGCGGCGCGCGCGCCCTCGATGGTGGTGAAGATCGACAGCTTGGCGGCGAGCGCGCTGGTGCGGATCGAACGCGAGTCGGTGATCGCCTGGCGCTTTTCCTCGACCGTGTTGATGACCATCACGACTTCCTCGTTCTTGATCATGTCGACGATGTGCGGCCGGCCTTCATTGACCTTGTTGACCACGGCGACCGGGATGCCGGCGGCCTCGATCACCGACGCGGTGCCGCGCGTGGCGACCAGGGTGAAGCCCAGATCGTGCAGTTCGCGCGCCACCTCCACGGCGACCGGACGATCGCTCGGCTTGACGCTGATGAACACCGTGCCCGAGGTCGGCAGCTTGACGCCGGCGCCGATCTGGCTCTTGACAAAGGCCTCGGCAAAGCTGCGCCCGACGCCCATCACCTCGCCGGTGGACTTCATCTCGGGGCCGAGGATGGTGTCGACACCCGGGAACTTGACGAACGGGAACACCGCTTCCTTGACCGAGTAGTACGGCGGCACGATCTCGCCGGTCACGCCCTGGCTGGCCAGGCTCTGGCCCGCCATGCAGCGCGCGGCGACCTTGGCCAGCGGCAGCGAGCAGGCCTTGGAGACGAAGGGCACGGTCCGCGAGGCGCGCGGGTTCACCTCGAGCACGTAGACGACCGCGTTGTCGCCCTCGCCCTGGATGGCGAACTGCACGTTCATCAGGCCGACCACGTTGAGGGCGCGGGCCATGGCTTCGGTCTGGCGGCGCAATTCGTCCTGCAGTGCAGCCGACAGCGTATAGGGCGGCAGCGAGCAGGCGGAGTCGCCCGAGTGCACGCCGGCCTGCTCAATGTGCTCCATGATGCCGCCGATCATCACCTGCTTGCCGTCGGACAGCGCGTCGACGTCGACCTCGGTGGCGTCGTTGAGGAAGCGGTCGAGCAGCACCGGCGACTCGTTGGACACCTTGACCGCCTCGCGCATGTAGCGCTCAAGGTCCTTCTGCTCGTGCACGATCTCCATTGCGCGGCCACCCAGCACGTAGGACGGGCGCACCACCAGCGGATAGCCGATCTCGGCCGCGAGGCGCACGGCCTCTTCGGGCGTGCGCGCGGTACGGTTGGGCGGCTGGCGCAGGCCGAGGTCGTTGAGCAGCTTCTGGAAGCGCTCGCGGTCCTCGGCGGCGTCGATCATGTCCGGGCTGGTGCCGATGATCGGCACGCCGTTGTCGGCCAGCGCCTGAGCACGCTTGAGCGGCGTCTGGCCGCCGAACTGCACGATGACGCCGACCGGCTTCTCGATATGCACGATCTCGAGCAGGTCCTCGAGCGTGATCGGCTCGAAGTACAGGCGGTCCGAGGTGTCGTAGTCGGTCGACACGGTCTCGGGGTTGCAGTTGACCATGATCGTCTCGTAGCCGTCTTCGCGCAGCGCGAGCGCGGCATGGACGCAGCAGTAATCGAACTCGATGCCCTGACCGATACGGTTCGGCCCGCCGCCGAGCACCATGATCTTCTTCCTGTCGGTCGGGCGGGCCTCGCACTCGTCCTCGTAGGACGAATACATGTAGGCGGTCGAGGTCGCGAACTCGGCCGCGCAGGTGTCCACGCGCTTGAACACCGGACGCACGCCGAGCGCATGACGATGCAGGCGCACCGCGGTCTCGTCGGCATTGAGCAGCTTGGCCAGCCGGCGGTCGGAGAACCCCTTCCTCTTGAGCTCGCGCAGTTCGGGCGCCTGCAGCGCCTTCAGCGAACGGCCGACGAGCGCCTTCTCGGAGAGCACGATGTCCTCGATCTGGGCGAGGAACCAGGGGTCGATCTTGGTGAGGTTGTGCACCTGCTCGAGGCTCATGCCTTCGCGGAAGGCCTGGCCGACGTACCAGATGCGCTGCGGGCCGGCGCTGGAGAGCTCGTGCTCGAGATCGGCACTGTCGGCTTCGATCTCGTCCAGGCCGTAGGCGCCCACCTCCAGGCCGCGCAAGGCTTTCTGGAAGGACTCCTGGAAGCTGCGGCCCATGGCCATGACCTCGCCCACCGACTTCATCTGGGTGGTCAGGCGGTCGTTGGCCTGCGGGAACTTCTCGAAGGCGAAGCGCGGGATCTTGGTGACGACGTAGTCGATCGAGGGCTCGAAGGAGGCCGGCGTGGCGCCGCCGGTGATGTCGTTCTTGAGCTCGTCGAGCGTGTAGCCGACCGCCAGCTTGGCCGCGACCTTGGCGATCGGAAAGCCGGTGGCCTTGGACGCGAGCGCGGACGAACGCGACACGCGCGGGTTCATCTCGATGACGATCATGCGACCGTCCTGGGGGTTGATGGCGAACTGCACGTTCGAGCCCCCGGTATCCACCCCGATCTCGCGAAGCACGGCGATCGAGGCGTTGCGCATGATCTGGTATTCCTTGTCGGTCAGCGTCTGCGACGGTGCGACGGTGATCGAGTCGCCGGTGTGCACGCCCATCGGGTCGAGGTTCTCGATCGAGCACACGATGATGCAGTTGTCGGCGCGGTCGCGCACGACCTCCATCTCGTATTCCTTCCAGCCCAGCAGCGACTCCTCGATCAGCAGCTCGTTGGTCGGGCTGGCCTCGAGACCGCGCTTGCAGATCTCGTGGAACTCTTCCATGTTGTAGGCGATGCCGCCGCCGGTGCCGCCGAGCGTGAAGCTGGGACGGATGATGACCGGGAAGCCGATGCCGCCCTGCACCTGCAGCGCCTCTTCCATGCTGTGGGCGATACCCGAGCGCGCCGAGCCAAGGCCGATCTTGGTCATCGCGTCCTTGAACTTGAGGCGGTCCTCGGCCTTGTCGATCGCCTCTTCCGAGGCACCAATCAGCTCGACGCCGTACTTGGCGAGCACGCCGTGGCGGCCGAGGTCGAGCGCGCAGTTGAGCGCCGTCTGGCCGCCCATGGTCGGCAGGATGGCGTCGGGGCGTTCCTTGTCGATGATGCGCTCGACCACCTGCCAGGTGATCGGCTCGATATAGGTGACGTCGGCCGTCTCCGGGTCGGTCATGATCGTTGCCGGGTTCGAATTCACCAGGATGACGCGGTAGCCTTCCTCGCGCAGGGCCTTGCAGGCCTGGGCGCCGGAGTAGTCGAACTCGCAGGCCTGGCCAATGATGATCGGGCCGGCGCCGATGATCAGGATGGTCTTGATGTCTGTACGTTTCGGCATTGTCTTGCCTCGATGATTCTTCGACGGCGCGCAGGCTGCGCGCGCGTCCGATACGGGAGGTGGCAGGGGTTGCGGCGGGGTGCCTTCCGCCGCGTGCCATGTGTTACTGAGCGGCGTCCATCAGACCGATGAAGCGGTCGAACAGATAGGCGACGTCGTGCGGGCCGGGGCTCGCTTCCGGGTGACCCTGGAACGAGAAGGCCGGCGCGTCGGTGCGCGCGATGCCCTGATTGGTGCCATCGAACAACGACACGTGGGTGACGCGCAGATTGGCTGGCATGGTCGAGGGATCGACGGCGAAGCCGTGGTTCTGGCTGGTGATCAGCACCTTGCCGGTGTCGAGATCCTTGACCGGGTGGTTGGCACCATGGTGGCCGGTGACCATCTTCATGGTCTTTGCGCCGGAGGCCAGCGCCAGCAACTGGTGGCCCAGGCAGATGCCGAAGGTCGGCGTACCGGAGGCGACGATCTCGCGGATCGCCTCGATCGCGTAATCGCACGGCTCGGGGTCGCCCGGGCCATTCGACAGGAAGACGCCATCGGGCTTGAGCGCCAGCACCTCGGCCGCGGGCGTCTGTGCGGGCACCACGGTGAGGCGGCAGCCGCGCTCGGCGAGCATGCGCAGGATGTTGAACTTGACGCCGAAGTCGTAGGCGACAACGTGGAAGCGGCCCGCGCTGCGATCGGCATAACCGCCCTCAAGCGCCCACTCGCCCTGCCTCCATTCGTAGCGTTCGGTGGCGCTGACCACCTTGGCGAGATCCATGCCGGCCAGGCCGGGAAAGCCGCGCGCCTGCGCGACGGCTGCCTCGGCATTGAGGGTCTCACCCTCGGCGGCGGTGACGATGCAACCCGCCTGGGCGCCCTTCTCGCGCAGCACGCGAGTCAGCTTGCGGGTGTCGAGCCCGGCGATGGCGACCACGTTCTCGCCACGCAGGTAGGCATCGAGGCGCTGGCTCATGCGGAAGTTCGACGGCAGCAGGGGCAGGTCACGAATGACCAGGCCGGCCGCATGCACGCGGGTGGACTCGACGTCCTCGGCATTGACACCGGTGTTGCCGATGTGCGGATAGGTCAGCGTGACGATCTGGCGGGAATAGCTCGGGTCGGTCAGGATCTCCTGGTAACCCGACATCGAGGTGTTGAATACGACCTCGCCAACCGTGCTGCCAACCGCGCCGATACCCTTGCCGTGGAAGATCGTTCCGTCGGCAAGCGCAAGAAGGGCGGACGGGTATGCACTCACGAGAAGCTCCTGGATTCAGCTTGATGATCCGGGGCGCACACGACGCGCACACCCGATATGTACAAAAAGCGGGACGGGCCTCGGGGCCGATCCCGCTTACAAACCCCGAAATTGTATATTTTCGCGAGATTGAAGGCAAACCGACGCAAGAGCGAACCGGCACAAGGGCGAGCGACTCACCGCGGCGCGCCATCGACGTGGCGAACGCGCCGCGCCGCGGGGTTCAGCGCGCTTGGGCGAGCTCCGAGCGCAGCACCTGGCTCAACAGATTGAGCTCACCGATCAGCACGCGCGCCTGCGAAGTCGCCGCCTCCGGGTCGCTGGCGCGCGCGAGTTCCTCCAGCCGCTTCGCCGCCTCGACCGCACGATTTGCGGAGAACAGCCCGACCGAGCCCTTCACCCCATGACCGAGTTCGCGCAAGTGCTTGAAATCCAGACTCGCCGCGGCGTGCTGAAGCTCGCCCACGATGCGGTCGTGGTCGCGCAGGAAGACGCTCACCAGTTGCTGCACCACGGCGTCGTCGCCCTCGAACATCGCCCGCGCTTCGTCGAGGCATGCGATCTGGCGACGGTTTGCGTCGCCCAGTTCGAGCAGGCTGATGTCACTGCCCTGCTCGTCGGCCTCGCCACCGGGTTCGGACACCCGCGCAATGGCCGCGAACAAGTCGTCGGGACGGATCGGCTTGGAGACGTAGTCGTCCATGCCCGCATCGAGGCAGCGCTGGCGGTCGCCTTCCATCGCGTGCGCGGTCATGGCGATGATCGGCATCGGCCGCCAGTCGCCCTGCACCACCCAACTGTGCCTGGCCTCGCGCGCGCGGATCGCCTGCGTGGCCTCGATGCCGCCCATCACCGGCATCTGCACGTCCATCAGGATGAGATCGAAACGACCGCTGTCGAAAGCCTCGAGCGCCTCCTCGCCATTGTTGGCAAGCGTCACCCGATGGCCCGCGCGCTCGAGGATGCGCTGCGCGACGGTCTGGTTGACCGGATTATCCTCGACCACCAGGACATCAAGGTGCTCGGCGGCCTGAGGCTCGACCGCGCCGTCCTCGGGCAGGCGTGCGGGCTCGAGCGCGAAGCCAGCATCATCCACGCTTTCGTCCGCGCCAGCACCACCGCCGCGGCGTGCGAGCCCCAGCACGTCGAGCAGGTCGTCGCGCGAGAAGGGTTTGGCGAGCCGGAACGGCAGGCCGATGGCGACACAACGGGCTGCATCGTTGCGCTGTGAATGGCTGGACAGCATCATGATCAACCGGTCGAGCCGGGCATCCGCATCGGCGAAGCGCTGCGCCAGCGCAAAGCCCGCAGGCTCAGGCATGTCCGCATCCATGAGCAGGAAATCGAACGGATCACTGCCATCGCGGGCCGAAACGAGCGCGGCGAGCACTGCATCGGCGCTGGTTGCGGGCTGCGGCCGCATCGCCAACGCCTCCAGCAGCCGGCACAGCATGGCGGCAAAGGCAGGGTTGCGCGCGCCGACCAGCACCCGCGCGCCGCGCAGGTCAGACGCGTCCCGCGGCCGCGCATCGGCGACGCGCTCCAGCGGCAGCGAGAAGCGGAAGTTGCTGCCCCGTCCGGGCTGACTGTCGACCTCGATGCGACCATGCATCAGCTCGACCAGGTGACGGGTGATCGCCAGACCGAGGCCCGTTCCGCCGTACTTGCGCGTGGTCGAGGTGTCGGCCTGGGAAAAGGCACCGAAGATCGTCTCCAGCTTGTCCGGCGCAATCCCGCAGCCGGTGTCGCGCACTTCGACCTGCAGCGCCACCCCGTCCGCCGCCGCCGAGGCCTGCACGACGACCTCGATCTCGCCCTTGTCCGTGAACTTGATCGCATTGCCGATCAGGTTCAACAGGATCTGGCGCAGCCGCGTGGGGTCGCCCCTGAGCACGGCCGGCACGTCGGGCGAAATGTCATAGAACAGCTCGACACCCTTCTGGCTGGCCCGCAGCGCCAGCGCCCGCGCGGTCTCGGTGATGACCGACGCGATCGAGAAGTCGATCGACTCCACGTTGAGCCGACCCGCCTCGATGCGCGAGAAATCAAGGATGTCGTTGATGATGGTGAGCAGGGCTTCGGCCGATGACTTGACCGTCTGCAGGTACTCGCGCTGCTCACCGACCAGGCCCGAATCGAGCAGCAGATCGGTCATGCCGATGATGCCGTTCATCGGCGTGCGGATCTCGTGGCTCATGTTGGCGAGGAAGTCGCCCTTGGCGCGATTCGCCGCCTCTGCCGCCTCCTTGGCTTCGAGCAGCTCGAGCTCGCGCCGCTTGCGTTCGGTGATGTCGCGATGGGTGCCGGCCACGCGCTGCCAGCGCCCATCGGCACCGCGCCCGCCGGCCTGACCGCGCACCTCGACCCAGTGCCAGCTGCCATCGCCCGCGCGCACCCGGACCTCGGCGAACAGCTCGGGGGCGTCACCGCTCAGGTGCGCAGTCAAGCGCTCGCGCAAGGCCTCGCGATCCTCGTCCTGCACGAACGACAGCCACTCGTCGGCCTGGTCCTGATCCAGCCCCAATGCCGTAAACAGGCCAGATCCGAATTCGAGCCTGCCGCTACCCAGGTCGAGCTCCCACACGCCCACACCGATGTTGCGTTGCACCAATTCGAGATGCCTGCGCGCCCTGGCAAGCTCGGCCATCGCCTCCTCAGGATCGAGAGGCGGCTCCCCGTTGGTCGGCATGGTCAGCGCAAGCCGAGCACGTCCTGCATGTCGAACAGTCCCTGCCTGCGTCCCGCGAGGAAGCGGGCCGCGCGCATCGCCCCCAGGGCATAGGGCATGCGGCTGCCCGACTTGTGCGTGATCTCGATGCGCTCACCGATGCCGGCGAACAGCACGGTATGGTCGCCGACCACGTCGCCGCCACGAATCGTCGAGAAACCGATGGTCTCGGCCTTGCGCTCGCCCGTGTGCCCCTCGCGACCGTAGATCGCGCATTCGTCGAGGCTGCGACCGAGCTCGCGCGCGACGACCTCGCCCATGCGCAAGGCGGTACCGGACGGCGCATCGACCTTGAAGCGGTGGTGGGCTTCGATCACCTCAACGTCATAGCCTTCGGCGAGAATGCGGGCGGCGACCTCGAGCAGCTTGAACACCGCATTGACCCCCACCGCCATGTTGGGCGCGAACACCACCGGGATCGCCGATGCCGCGTCGGCAATCGCAGCCTTGCCGGCAGCGTCGAAACCGGTGGTGCCGATCACCACCGCCTTGCCCAGCTCGCGCGCCAGATTCAGATGGGCAAGCGTGCCTTCGGGCCGCGTGAAGTCGATCACGCAATCCGCCTGGGCAATCGCGGCACCCGGATCGTCACTGATCGACACACCCGTGTGCACCCCGGCCATCTCGCCGGCGTCGCGACCGATGAATGGTGTGCCAGGGCGATCGAAGGCGGCGCCGAGCGCGACCCCCTGTTCCCTGAGCGCGGCCTCGATCAGCATCCTGCCCATGCGGCCGGACGCCCCGGCAATGGCTACTCGAATGTCGGACATGGAACTCCATTCCTGAAATTGACGCGCCCGCCCAAACCTGGCGGGCACAAACAAGGGCGCGTGTGTTGCGGTGGCGAGCTCAGTCGCGCGCGGCGGGGGCGGGTACCTCGACCACGCGCGTGCGCGGTTGCTGCACCTCGCCGGCGGCGCCCGCATCGGCGGCAACCTCGACGTCCCCCTCGATGCGATCGAGCACCTCATCGACGAAGAACACCGAGATCACCCGCTGCTCGGGCTGTCCGCGGCCAGGCCTATGGTGATAGACGTAATCCCAGCGGTCCGCGCGAAACATGTCCACCACGAGCGGCGAGCCGAGCACGAAGCGCACCTGGTCGCGCGACATGCCGCGACGCAACTGGGACAGCATCTCCTGATCGACGTAGTTGCCCTGACGGACATCGATGCGGTAGGGATTGACCATGCCGACGGCAGAATCGAAGGAGCAGCCGGCCAGCAGGCCGGAGGCGACGAGCGTCGCAGCGAGATAGGAACGCATGAAAGGTTTCGGGCCTGGCGCGACGGGGTCGCAGTTCTCAGAAGGGGGTAAAAAATATAACATAGGCTGTCTTTGCAAGGCGCCCGCTCGACATGAGGCTCGCTGCCGGCGCCGCTCACGACGAGTCAATTTCTGCCATGCCGCCCTCCTCACCTCCCCAGGCTCCCATGTCCGACAATTCGAAGAACCTGAAAAGCATCGGCCTGAAGGCGACCTATCCGCGGCTGAAGATCCTCGACCTCTTTCAGAGCTCGGATCAACGCCACCTCACGGCCGAGGATGTCTATCGTGCCCTGATGAACGAAGGCATGGACATCGGCCTGGCCACCGTGTATCGCGTGCTGACCCAGTTCGAGCAGGCCGGCCTGCTCGAGCGCCACTATTTCGAGTCGGGCAAGGCGGTGTTCGAACTCAATGAGGGCGGCCACCACGACCATCTGGTGTGCATGCAGTGCGGCAAGGTCGAGGAGTTCTTCGACGCCGAGATCGAGCGCCGCCAGAACAAGATCGCCGAAGAGCGCGGCTATGCGATCCGTGAGCATGCGCTCTACATCTACGCCGACTGCAAGCGCGAGAACTGCCCCAACCGCGACGGCGAACAACAAGGCGGCTGATGGGGCACGCCAGCGGCGGCCGCGCCAAACGCCGCTCAGCGTTGCCCGAGCATCTCCGCCGCGTGCTCGCGCGTGGTCGCGGTGATGCTGACACCGCCGAGCATGCGCGCGATCTCTTCCAGCCGGCCTTCGCCATCGAGCGCAAGCACCTCGCTCAGGGTCTCGCCCGCCTGCTCGCGCTTCGCGATGCGCCACTGCCAGTCGGCACAGGCTGCGACCTGCGGCAGGTGGGTCACGCACAAGACCTGACGGTCCTTGCCGAGCCGGCCCAGCAGCTTGCCGACGATCTCGGCCACGCGGCCGCCGATGCCGACATCGACCTCGTCGAAGATCAGCGTCGGCACTGCGGAGTCGCGACTGCTCATGACCTGAATCGCCAGCCCGATGCGTGACAGCTCTCCTCCCGAAGCCACCTTGGCCATGCTGCGCAGTGCCTGCCCGGGGTTGGCCGCAACCCTGAACTCCACGGTCTCCACCCCGCCTGGCGCCGCGTCGCAAGACTCGAGCGCGACCTCGAAACGCCCGCCCGTCATGGCCAGCGTCTGCATGGCATCGGTGATCTCGTCGGACAGTCGCCGCGCGGCCGGTGCCCGCATTGCGCTCAGGCGTGCGGCGGCGGCATCGAAGGCTGCGCGTGCGGCGCCCTCTTCCTGCGCCAGCCGCTGCGGATCCGCGGTCGCCTCGAGGGTGGCGAGGCGCGCCGCCCACTGCTCACGCAGTTCGGGCAATTGCTCAGGGGCGACACGGTACTTGCGCGCCATGTCCATCACCGCGGCAATCCGCTGCTCGACCTCGGCGAGGCGCTGCGGATCGAGATCCAGGCGGTCACGATAGCGACGCAGCGCATGCAGCGCCTCATCCGCCTGGATGGCTGCCGCCGACAGCAACTCACGCACGTCCGCCAGCCCGGCGTCGTAATCGGCGAGTGCCGCCATGCGGCTGTCGAGATGGCGCAGGATCGAACACACGGCCATGTCCCCCTCGCCGAGCGCGGCGAGCGTTTCGTCCGCGCCCTCGATCAGGCCGGCCGCATGCGAAAGGCGGCTGTGCTCGAGGTTGGTCTCCTCCCATTCGCCGGCATCGAAGCCGAGTTCGTCGAGCTCGCGCAGTTGCCAGGCAAGGAGTTCGCGCTCGCGTTCCGAGCTTGCCGAATCGGCCTCGGCCTCGCGCCGCAGGCGCACGAGGCGCTGCCATTCGCGATGCAGCCCCCCCACCTCGGCCGCCACGTCGACGGCGCCCGCATAGGCGTCGAGCAAGGCGCGTTGCGCGTCGGCGCGCAACAGGGCGTGATGGGCGTGCTGGCCATGGATGTCGGCAAGCCATTCGCCTGCGGCACGCAGTTGCGCCAGCGTCACCGTGCTGCCGTTGATCCAGGCGCGGCTGCGCCCGCCGGCGTCGATCGTGCGGCGCAGGATGACCACACCCTCATCCGAGGGCAGGTCCTGCTCGCGCAGCCAGGCGAGCAGGCTGCCCTCTGCGGGCAGATCAAACTCCGCCGCGACGTCGGCGCGTTCGCGCCCGGCACGCACCATCGCCGCTTCGCCACGCCCCCCCAGGGCCAGGCCCAGCGCATCGAGCAGGATCGATTTGCCGGCGCCGGTCTCGCCGGTGAGCGCGCCAAAGCCGGCCTGGAACTCCAGCTCGAGGCGATCGACGATGACAAAGTCGCGGATGGTGAGACTGCGCAGCATGGCGGATTCGGCAGGTTGAAGGTCTGGAGGACTTGGAGGTCGCCGCCCGTTGAGGCCGGGCGAGGCAGCCGATTGGGGCGAGGGATGGACCCTGGCGCCCATCCCTTCGCCGGCACGGACGACGGATCAGTTGCGCGGCGTTGCACTCCAGTGCAGCTTCTGGCGCAGCATGGCGAAATAGCTGTAGCCCTCGGGATGCAACAGGCGCAGGGAGCGCGATGAACGCGACAGCCGTACGCAGTCGCCGGCGCGCAGATCGAAGCGCGTCTGGCCATCGAAATGCACCCGGGCGTCCTGCGGCGGGAGCAACTCGATGTCGATGCGGCAGGACGAAGGCAGGGTGATCGGGCGCGCCGTCAAGGCATGCGGGCACAGCGGGACGAGTGCGATGCCCCCCACGCTCGGATGCAGGATCGGGCCATTGGCCGACAACGCGTAGGCGGTCGAGCCGGTCGGCGTGGACACGATCATGCCGTCGGAACGCTGCGTATAGACGAATTCGCCATCGATCGACAGATCGAACTCGATCATGCGCCCGAGGTCGCCCTTGTTCACCACCACGTCGTTGAGCGCCAGGGTGTGGAACACGCGCACGCCAGCGCGCAGGATCTCGGCGTCGAGCATGAAGCGCGTCTCTTCGCTGTAGCGTCCCGACAACATCTCGCCGAGGCGCTCGCAGGCGTCGGCGCGCGAGATGTCGGTGAGAAAGCCCAGGCGCCCCAGATTGACGCCGACCAGTGGCACGCCGTGTTCGATCAGGCGACGCGCGCTGTGCAGCATGCTGCCATCGCCTCCGATAATCACCGCAAGATCGGCCTCGGCGCCGATGTGCTCGTAACTGGCGACGGGAAAATCCGGCGCGCCGCCGATTGAACTCGCCGTACCTTGCTCGATCAACACCTGCAGGCCGCGTTCACGCAGGAAACGTGCGATGGTCAACACCGACTCGGCAACGTCGGGACTCTGGTATTTGCCGATCAGGGCAAGGGTGCGGAACTCGGTGCTCATGAGCGCGGATTAAACCACAATCATGCAGCGCGCTGGCATCGCCACACAGTCGTTCCACCTTGTGCCACTCGCCCGGCGCAAGCTCGCGCCGGGCAGTGTCGTGCACGCTCACCCACCGCAATCCACTTCAATTCGCAGTATAGTTTGCGACTGCCATGAACTCGCTCGACGCACGCTCCCAGATCCTGCTGAAAACCCTGATCGAACGCTACATCGCGGACGGTCAGCCCGTTGGCTCACGCGCTCTGTCGCGCTACTCCGGCCTGGAGCTTTCGCCCGCGACCGTACGCAACGTGATGAGCGACCTCGAGGAGATGGGCTTCATCGCCAGTCCGCACACCTCGGCGGGGCGGATCCCAACCGCACTGGGCTACCGTTTCTTCGTCGACTCCTTGCTCACCGTGCAGCCGCTGGAGAACGCCCGGGTGCGTGCCCTCGAGGGTCAGTTGGTGCCCGATCAGCCGCAACGCCTGCTCAACTCGGCCTCGCACCTGCTGTCGGAACTCACCCAGTTTGCCGGCATCGTCGTCGCGCCGCGCAAGGATGCGGTGCGCATCCGCCAGTTCGAGTTCATCAGCCTCGCCGAAAACCGCGTGCTGCTGATCATCGTCACCACGGCGGGCGATGTGCAGAACCGCATCCTCATCACCCGCCGCGCGTACACGACGGGCGAATTGAGCGGCGCCGCGACCTACCTCAACGAACACTTCGCCGGCCTGTCCTTCGACGAGATCCGCCACCGCCTCACCGACGAACTGCGCCAGCTGCGCAGCGACATGACCGAGCTGATGACCGCCACCGTCGACGCCGGCAGCCAGGCCGCCGAGGAAAACGCAACGCGTTACGTCATCTCGGGCGAGACCAACCTGCTCGACGTCGAAGACCTGTCCTCGAACATGTCGCGCCTGCGCGAGCTGTTCAAGCTCTTCGAGCAGCGCACCGGTCTGATGCAGCTGCTCGACCTGTCCAAACGCGCCGAGGGCGTGCAGATCTTCATCGGCGGCGAATCCGGCCTCGCCCCGCTCGATGGCTGCAGCGTGATCACCGCGCCCTACGAGGTCGATGGCCGCATCGTCGGCTCGCTCGGCGTCATCGGCCCCACGCGCATGGCCTACGACCGCGTGATCCCGATCGTCGACATCACGGCCCGCCTGCTGTCGAACGCCCTGTCCTCGAATCACTGAACATCAACGCACGGGGCGAGGGCTTGCGCCGGCCCCGGCTGCGCCCCTGCAAAGGACCCCGATGCCCCGTTACTGGACCGAACCCCCGTTCAAGCATGGCACCTCGCCTCGCACCGGCGTGCTGCTGGTCAATCTCGGCACGCCCGAGGCGCCCACCGCGACCGCCCTGCGCCCCTATCTGAAGCAGTTCCTGTCCGACCCGCGGGTGGTCGAGATTCCGCGCCTCGTGTGGTGGCCCATCCTCAACGGCATCATCCTCAACACCCGCCCCAAGGCCTCGGCAAAGAAGTACGCCAGCGTGTGGATGGACGAAGGCTCGCCGCTCAAGGTCCATACCGAGCGCCAGGCCAAGCTGCTCGCCGGCTACCTGGCCAAGGCCGGCCATGACGGGCTCGACATCGCCTATGCCATGCGCTACGGCGCCCCCTCGATCGCTGACACCTTGAATGCGATGCGCAGCCGCGGCTGCACGCGCATCCTGGTGCTGCCGCTCTATCCGCAGTATTCGGCGAGCACCTCGGCCACCGTGTTCGACGAGGTCGGCCGTTGCCTCGCCCGCTGGCGCAACCAGCCCGAGATGCGTTTCGTGCGCAGCTTCCAGGACCACCCGGGCTACATCGCCGCGCTGGCGCAGAGCGTTCGTGACCACTGGGCCGTCAATGGAGCGCCCGACCGCCTGCTGCTCAGCTTCCACGGCGTGCCGCGGCGCTCGCTCGATCTGGGCGACCCCTACCACTGCGAATGTCACAAGACCGGCCGCCTGGTTGCCGAAGCACTGGGCGTCGCGCCGGAGCGCGTCATGGTCACCTTCCAGTCGCGCTTCGGCAAGGCAGAATGGCTCAAACCCTATACCCAGCCTACGCTGGAAGCGCTCGCCGCCCAGGGCGTGGGCCGGGTCGACGTGATGTGCCCCGGCTTCGTCGCGGATTGCCTCGAGACCCTCGAGGAGATTGCAATGGAGTGCAAGGAGGCCTTCCTCGAGAAAGGCGGCAAGGTCTTCCACTACATCCCCTGCCTCAACGAGCGCGACGACTGGATCCGTGCCCTGATGGAACTCACCCGTAGCCATCTCGGCAACTGGCTCGACATCCCGCCGCTGGACGCCGCCGCCAGCGCCGCCTGCCAAGCCCGCGCGCGCGCGCTCGGCGCCAAACAGTGAACGCGGGGCGCCCGGCGGCGGGGGATTCCCGATCGGACGGCAGCGCCGCTCAGGTGTCGAGCAATTGCAGGTCGAAGCCGGTCGCCGTGTGCTCGGCACGCACGGCCGGCGGCGCAGCGGCCGCCATCTGCCGGGACAGGTGCGCCAGACGCCGCACCACCACGGTCGAGATCTCGCGCCGGAAGCGCTCCAGCACCTCCTCGCTGGCCAGCGCGAGCGCAGCCGGATTCACCTCGAGGTAGCTCAGGTCCTCGAGCGACACCACGGTGAGCATGTGACGATGCTCGAGCTGATCGAGCCAGGCCTGCACGCCGAACACCTCGCCTGGGCCCAGCTCCATCACGCGGCGCCCCTCGACCGACAGCTCGATGCGCCCCTCGAGCACGATGCCGAAGCGCTGGTCGTTATCCCCCTCCCGCATCAGTGCGACCCGCGGCCCCACCTTGCGCCAGGCACAGATGCGCATGACTTCCCATAGATCGACGTCCTCGAACTCGGTGAAGAAGGCCAGTCGGCGCAACTTGCCGAAGCGCTCGGCATCGAGCGGCACGTAGTTCTCATCCAGGATCTGATAGCGCACCGCGGCCAGATCCTTGGCGAACTCGGCGCCGTTGCGGTAGCGCGAGTACAGGTCCTTCTCCAGTGCCTTGCGGATCACCGCATCCATCTGCTCGGGCACGTCGGGATTGAGCTGCGACACCGAGGGCGGGTCGGCATTGATGATCTTGTATACGAGCTGGGCCGGGTTGCTGGCGCGAAACGGCAGGCGACCGGTGAGCAGATGGAAAAGCAACACGCCGAGCGAATACAGGTCGGTCTTCTGGTTGAGCGGGTAGCCCTTGATCTGCTCCGGACTCATGTAGGCGGGCGAGCCGACCCCCATGATGAAGGTGGAGTCGGTATCCATCTTCTTGTTGATGTTCAGCGCCAGGCCGAAGTCGGTGATCTTCACGTTGTCCTCGTCGTCGACGAGGATGTTGGCCGGCTTGATGTCGCGATGGACGATGCCCTGCCTGTAGGCGTGATCGAGCGCCATGCAGCACTTGAACACGATGCCGATGGTGCGGTGGATGGGCAGCAGCTTATCGAAGCTGCAATAGCGCTCAAGCGAAGCGCCGGGAAAGTACTCCATCACCACGTAGGCCTGGGTCGGCTCGATCGACGCATCGAAGATTCGGATGATGTTGGGATGATTGAGGCGACTCGACACCACCTGCTCGGCCTTCAGCAGCTTCACCAGACGGCGGTTCCACTTGGCCTCGTCCTTGACCTTGTCGTCGAAGCGCACGTGCTTGACCGCGACCGGCCCGGGATGATCATCGCTCTCGGCAAGATAGACGATCGCGGTGGCGCCCCGACCGACCTCCCTGACGATCCTGTAGTTGCCGATACGGTTCGGAATCCGGTTCATGCGTTGGTGGGCAGTTGCAGCACTGCCATGCGGCGTGACGAATGCACTGATTGTTGCATGAACCGGTGCGTGGCAGTGAGCCTCCGCACGCCGGGCGATTTCCCGCGTGCGGCTGCCGACCCTCTGCGTCCGCCACAAACCGCATCGGGTTCGCAGCCCCGCGTGTTGTGTGCATGGCGGCCCGGATGCTTAAATCGGCCGCTGTCCTGACCCCAACCGATCCGCCCTCATCCGACCCGGAGCACCGCCTTGATCGAAACCGTCGACCTGCTCATCCACGCGCGCTGGATCGTCCCCGTCGAACCGGCCGGCGTCGTCCTTGAGGACCATACGGTCGCCGTCCGTGGCGGCAACATCGTCGCGCTGCTGCCGCGCGCCCGGGCTGCCGCGGCCTTCCGCGCCGAAAAGGTGGTCGAACTGCCCGAGCACCTGCTGATGCCCGGCCTGGTCAATCTGCACGTCCACGCCGCGATGAGCCTGATGCGCGGCATAGCCGACGACATGCCGCTGATGCGCTGGCTGCAGGAGGCGATCTGGCCCACCGAGGCGCGCCATGTATCCGCCGCCTTCGTGCGCGACGGCACCCTGCTGGCAGCGGCCGAGATGCTGCGTGGCGGCATCACCACCTGCAACGAGATGTACTTTCACCCGGAAGCCGCGGCCGAGGCCTTCTCGACGCTGGGCATGCGCGCCGTGGTCGGCGTCGTCATGCTCGAGTTTCCCACCCCCTTCGCAAGCGACGCCGACGACTATCTGCGCAAGGGCCTGGCCGCCCGCGATCGCTGGCAGACCGACCCTCTGATCGATTTCGCCATCGCCCCGCATGCGCCCTATACCGTGAGCGACGCGAGCTTCGGCCGCGCGCTGGCGATTGCCGACGAGCTTGGCCTGCCGATCCACATCCATGTGCACGAGACCACGGGCGAAATCGCCGATTCGCTTGCCGCCCACGGCATGCGCCCGCTGTCCCGACTGGCTCGGCTCGGCCTCCTCGGCGAGAACCTGATCGGCGTGCATGCCGTGCATCTGGACGACGGCGACATCGAGCTGCTCGCGCGCCACGGTTGCAGCGTGGCCCACTGCCCGACCTCGAACATGAAGCTCGCAAGCGGCATCGCCCCGCTGCCGCGCCTGCTCGAAGCCGGCATCCGCGTCGGGCTGGGCACCGACGGCGCCGCCAGCAACAACCGGCTCGACCTGCTGCAGGAGATGCGCCACGCCGCCCTGCTCGCGAAAGTGGCCAGCCACGACGCCACCGCCGTGCCCGCCCACACCGCCTTGCACATGGCGACACTCGGCGGCGCACAGGCACTGGGACTCGGCGCACGCATCGGTTCGATCGAGCCCGGCAAGGCCGCAGACCTGTGCGCAGTCAACCTTGGCAGCCTGCATTGTCGGCCCCGCTTTGATCCGGTTTCACACCTCGTCTATGTTGCCGGCCGCGAGGACGTCAGCCATGTGTGGGTAAACGGAGAAACCCGCGTGGACAAAGGCGTTCCGCTGTTGCATATTAGAGACAGCGAATTGCTGCGGCTCGCGTCGGTGTGGCAAACTAAGCTCGGTAATTGAACTGGATATACTGGTGCAACCCGACGCGAAGACGGCATAACGCACGTTTTCATTTCGTTCAGTGGCAATTCCGGCGACTCGCCCTTCAAAGAGGAAACCATGATCAAACAAACCAAGAAGCAGATGCTCATGCTGGCCGCCATCGCCTCGCTCGGCGTGTCCGCTCCCAGCGCCTTCGCGCAGGTCAACGATGTTGTCGTGGCCGGCCAGGGGGAAATCCCGTACGTCATCGACGCCCGTAACGTCGTCGCCCGTAGCGGTACCGGCCTGTGCTGGCGCACCGGTTACTGGAGCCCGGCTGCCGCCTCGACCGCGCTGGCTGGCGAGTTCCCGGTTGGTTGCGCTTGCGACGCCGACATCGTTCCGGCCGACAAATGCGTCGCCCCGGTCGCTGCCGCTGCACCGGCGCCGGCTCCGAAGCCCACCGCCGACAAGATCAAGCTGTCGGCCGACGCCCTGTTCGACTTCGACAAGGCCGTGCTGAAGCCCGAAGGCCAGGCTCGCCTGAACGAACTCGCCGCTCAGGCCAAGGACCTCAAGCTTGAAGTGATCCTCGCCGTCGGCCACACCGACCGCATCGGCTCGGCCGCTTACAACCAGCGCCTGTCCGAGCGCCGTGCCGCCGCTGTCAAGACCTACCTGGTCTCGCAGGGCGTCGACGCCAACCGCATCTACACCGAAGGCAAGGGCAAGACCCAGCCGGTGACCGGCAACCAGTGCGACAACGTTCGTGGTCGCGCTGCGCTGATCTCCTGCCTGCAGCCGGATCGTCGCGTGGAAGTGGAAGTCATCGGCTCCAAGTAATCTCGAGTCCGATGCCAGAAAAGCCCTGCTTCGGCGGGGCTTTTTCATTTGGACCGCGGCCTGCGCGGCACCCCTGGAACATTGCCCCGACCTTGCGGTCCTTTTTGGCACGCATCCCTTCGCAAACTGCAACGCGAGTCCACCGACCATGAGCACACTCAACGCCGACCCCGCCGAACTGCAGAAATTCAGTGAGCTCGCCCACCGCTGGTGGGATCCTGCCTCCGAGTTTCGCCCGCTCCACGAGATCAACCCCCTGCGGCTGGGCTGGATCAACGGCAAGGCCGAGCTTGCCGGCAAGAAGGTCCTCGACGTCGGTTGTGGTGGTGGCATCCTGGCCGAGGGCATGGCAGCGGTCGGTGCCGAGGTGACCGGCATCGACCTGTCGGAAAAGGCGCTCAGCGTGGCGCGACTGCACCTGTTCGAAAGCGGCCACAAGGTCGACTACCGCCTGGTCAGCGCCGAGGCCTTCGCCGACGAGAACCCGGCCGCCTTCGACATCGTCACCTGCATGGAAATGCTCGAACACGTGCCCGACCCCGCCAGCACCATCGCCGCCTGCGCGCGCCTGGTCAAGCCGGGCGGCCACGTGTTTTTCTCCACGCTCAACCGCAACCTCAAGTCCTATGTGTTCGCCATCATCGGTGCCGAGTACGTCCTCAAGCTGCTGCCCGCCGGCACCCACGAGTACGCCAAGTTCATCAAGCCTTCGGAACTCACGCGCTACTGCCGCCACGCTGGTCTCGACGCGCAGGAACTGATCGGCATGAGCTACAACCCGCTCACCAAGGTCTATTCCCTCGGTCGCGATACCGACGTCAATTACCTGCTGCATACCCATCGCCCGGACTGAGTCCGCGCGCTGAGCGGATCCGCGCCCCGAAATGCACTGCGCCCCGATCGCCCTCAAGGGGCCGATCGGGGCGCAGTGCATTCACAGCCCGGTGTCAGGCGTCTTCGACAATCAGGACCAGCAGCTCCTTGGGCCCATGGGCGCCATAGGCCAGCGTCTGCTGGATGTCGGCGGTCTTGGACGGCCCCGAGACCAGCAGCGCATTGGTCGGCAGGCCTGCGGACCAGTTCTGTGCCTGCATCATCTCGAACAGGTTGTCGCGCACCTCGCTCGCCTTCAGCAGGGCGATGTGGAACGGCGGCACCAGGCTCATCAGGCGCGGCTCGTGCGGCGTCGGCCACACCACCAGACTGCCGGTGGCGGCGATGCCGCCCAGCGTGCCGGTCAACGAGGCCGGCGTGCGGAAGAAGAGCTCATCCTTCCACTCCTCCACCGGGCGATCGTAGGCCTTCAGGCGCAAGCCGGCGCCGGTGAGCGCAATATGGCCCGCAAGCTGCTGGCCATGCGTGGTCGCCGGCGAGATCAGCAGTTCGCCGATGTTGCGCGCGGCCAGCGCCTCGAGCACCTGCTGCGGCCACGTGGCCTGGGTCGTCAGCTGGGTCTCACCGTGCACCGCCTCGAGCATGGTGCGCAGGCGTGTGATGCGATCGGCCGGCGCGTAACGCCACGGCTCGGTGAGCAGGGCGACGTCGTAGTCGTCGGCGACCGGGGTCGTGCCTTCCAGGCTGGCGCGCAGCTTGGCGAGAATCCTGTCCTTGGCGCTCATTCAACTTTCTCCGAGATGCTCGCGCGCGAGCTCGTGCAGGGTTCGTGCGGCGGGTTTGGGGGCGCTGCGATGCTCGGTCCAGGGGCCGATCCTGGACGGCATCAAGGCGCTCAAGCGCGTGCCGGCGAAGGTGAGGGCGCGGTAGAGGGCGGGCGAGGTATTCATCTTGCGCCATGCCTTCCACACCATCGCCTCCTTCTTCGAATACTTCGTACCCTGCCCCCGCATGTGGTGCGGCTCGGCTTCAGGCGGGCGCACCGCCTCCTCGCGCAGCCGACGCAGCAGCGCGGGGATGGGAATCTTGACCGGGCAGACCTCGCCGCAGGCGCCACACATGGACGAGGCCGTGGGCAGGTCGCGGGTCGTGTCCAGGCCCAGCATGTGCGGGGTGATGATCTTGCCGATCGGCCCCGGATACACCGTGCCGTAGGCGTGGCCGCCGATGCGGGTGTAGACCGGGCAGTGGTTCATGCAGGCACCGCAGCGGATGCAGTTGAGCGTCTGGCGCAGTTCGCCGTCGGCAAAAGCCTGGCTGCGGCCATTGTCGAGCAGCACCAGGTGCACCTCCTGCGGGCCGTCGAGTTCGTTGGCCTTGCGCGGACCCGAGATCAAGTTGACGTAGGTGGTGATCGCCTGTCCGGTGGCCGAGCGCGTCAGCAGCGACAGCAGCGGCACGACGTCGCGCAGGTTCTCCACCACCTTCTCGATGCCAGTCACCGCGATGTGCACCGGTGGCACCGTGGTCGACATGCGGCCATTGCCCTCGTTCTCGACCAGCAGCAGGGTGCCTGTCTCGGCGATGGCGAAGTTCACCCCCGACACGCCGATATCGGCCTCGAAGAAGTTGCGGCGCAGCGTCTCGCGGCCGATCTGGATCAGGCGATCGACATCCTCGGTGTAATCCACCTCGAGCTTGTCATGGAACAGCGACGCCACCTGGCCAACGTTGAGGTGGATCGCCGGCATGATGATGTGTGAGGGCTTCTCCTCGCGCAGTTGCACGATGAATTCGCCCATGTCGGATTCGAGGCAATCCACCCCGCGCTCACCGAGGTAATGGTTCATCTCCATTTCCTCGCTGACCATGGACTTGCCCTTGATCACCTTCTTCGCCGCGTGCTGCTCGACGATGCGGTGCACGATGGCGTTGGCCTCGTCCACCGTCTCCGCCCAATGCACCCTGACGCCGTTGCGGCTCAGGTTCGCATCCAGGCGCTCGAGCAGCTCGGGCAGCTTTGACAGGGCGCGCGCGCGCACGCGGTTGCCGAATGCACGCAGGCGCTCGAGCTCGTCGCCGTCAGGAAACTGGGCGCGGCGCTTGTCCATCAGGAAGTCCATCGCACCACGGAAGTTGCGCCGCAACTGCGGATCGGCCAGCGCCTCGCGTGCGTTGCGCTTGAACGCGATCGGGACGGCAGGCACCTCGGTGATCGTGCTCATTGCCGAACTCCTTCCTTGCCCTCGCCTGCCCCGGCCGCTGTGCGACGCAGCAGGAAGCTGGCCAGGTGTTCGCCGCGCAGGCGCTCGCCCTGCTTCTCGAAACAGCCGTTGATGTTGAGCAGGCAGCCACAGTCGGCGCTCACCACTTCGGCCGCACCCGAGCCCTTCAGCGCCGCGGTCTTGTCCTTGACCATCGCCCCGGAGATGTCGGGCATGCGCACGCTGAAGGCACCGCCAAAGCCGCAGCATTCGCTCTCGTGGTCGTGATCGACCCGCTCCACGCCGTCCAGTTGTGCCAGCAGCGCGCGCCCATGCAGGTGGGTGTTCATCTCGCGCCGTGCCGAGCACGAGGTGTGGAGCGCGACCTTCACCGGCGCGCCGCCGTCGTGCAGCTGGACGCGACACACGTTCAGCAGGAACTCGGCAAGCTCGAAGGTGCGTGCCGCCAGCGACTCGACCTGGCTCAAGGTCTGCGGCTCGTCCTTGAACAGCTCGAAGTAATGATGGCGGAACATCCCGGCGCAGGAGCCGGACGGCACCACCACCGGCCACTCGCCGGCAAACAGCGCGAGCTGCGCGCGCGCCACCTCGCGCGCCTCATCGGTGTAACCCGAGGTGTAGGCCGGCTGGCCGCAACAACTCTGCGCCTGCGGGAAATGCACCCGGATGCCCTCGCGCTCGAGCAGGCGGATCGCATCCATGCCGGCGCTCGGAAAGAACAGGTCGAGCACGCAGGTCCCGAACAGGAACACGTCCGACGGCTTGGCCGGATACGCACGCGGCGGCTCGATGGCCGGCGCCACCCGGGTCGCGTTTGCTGCGGCTGATGTGGAATGACTCATGCGAATCGTCTCCCTTGGGGTCTTGCTGATTCTGCAGCAGCGCGGGGGTGCCCGCGACTGCTGCTAACACTTACTGCGGCTACTGCGCGACCAGCGGATCGGTGACGCCGAGGACGTAGATCGCGACCATCGCCACCACGCCGGACATCAGCACGTAATACACCGTCGGCCAGAAGGTCTTGCGCAGGATCGCGCCCTCGCGCCCGAGCAGGCCGACGGTGGCCGATGCCGCGACGACGTTGTGGATCGCCACCATGTTGCCCGCTGCCGCCCCGATCGCCTGCACCGCCAC
Organism: Thauera sp. WH-1; assembly: GCF_047806685.1. Classification (NCBI taxonomy): domain Bacteria; kingdom Pseudomonadati; phylum Pseudomonadota; class Betaproteobacteria; order Rhodocyclales; family Zoogloeaceae; genus Thauera; species Thauera sp. WH-1. Next base: position 20,853 of record NZ_JBLQGP010000020.1, on the reverse strand, counting down.
GATCACCGCGCCGGAGATGCCGAGCGTGCTCGCCACGCCGAACTGGAACTGGCTCAGCATCATGTTGCTGACCGTGTTCGATCCGGCGATGAAGGCGCCCAGCGCGCCGACCGAGGGTGCGAGCAGCGGATAGACCCCGCCCACGCTGTCGGCCACCCACTGCGCCATCGCGATCGGCATGCTCGGCAGGTCGGCCGCGTTGACACCGGAGTTGATCAGGATGCGCACCATCGGCACCGTGAAGAGGAGCACGAAACCGGCGCCGAGCAGCACCCGCGACGACTCTCCCACCGCCTTGGCCAGCGAGCGCGCATGCATGCCATGCAGTGCGACCGTGATCAGCACCACCGCCACCAGGATGCCTCCGGGTAAGTAGAGCGGCTGGAAGTTGGCGCTGATGCCCTTCTCGCCGAGCAGGTTGGGGAAGCTCACCACCACCGCCTTGAGCGCATCGCCGAACTCCGGCACCACGCGGCTCAGCACCAGCAGCGCACCGACCAGCACATAAGGCAGCCAGGCCCGCAGCATGCCGATCTGCTGGTGACGGGGCAGCTGGTCGAGCTTCATCTCGACGCTGCCCATCCAGTCGCTCGGCCAGTCCTTGGGCTCGGCGAAGTCCCAGTGCTTCTTCGGCACCAGGAAGCCGAAGCGCGCCGCCGAGGTGACGATCGCCAGGCCGACCAGGCCGCCGAGCAGCGAGGGGAACTCCGGCCCCAGGAAGACGCCGGTCAGCGCATACGGGACGGTGAAGGACAGACCGGCGAACAGCGCGAAGGGCAGCACCTCGAAGCCGGCCTTCCAGCTCTTGTCCTTGCCGAAGAAGCGCGTCAGCATCATCGCCATGATCAGCGGCATCACGGTGCCGACGAAGGCATGGATGATCGCGACATTGCTCGTGATGAGCTGCAGGAAGACCTCCCAGCTCGAGCCCCGCTCGACCAGTTGCGCACCGATCGCCGCCGTGTCCAGACCGCTATTGACGCCGATGATGATCGGCGTGCCGACCGCCCCGAACGACACCGGCGTGCTCTGCACCAGCATGCCGAGCAGCACCGCGGCCAGCGCGGGGAAGCCGATCGCCACCAGCAGCGGCGCGGCGATGGCGGCCGGCGTGCCAAAGCCCGAGGCGCCCTCGATGAAGCAGCCGAACAGCCAGGCGATGATGATGGCCTGGATGCGACGGTCGGGGCTGATCGTGGCGAAGCCGGCGCGGATCGTGCTGATCGCCCCCGAGTACTTCAGCGTGTTGAGCAGCAGGATGGCGCCGAAGATGATCCACAGCACGCCGATGGTGATGATCAGGCCCTGCAGCGTCGACGCGAGGACGCGGTTGAAGCTCATGTCCCACACGAACAGGCCGATGCACGCGGTGAGCACATACACCAGCGGCATCGCCCGCTTGGCGGGCCAGCGCAGGCCGACGAGCAGGATCGCGGCGAGCAGGATCGGAGAAAAGGCAAGTAAAGCGAGCGTACCGGCTTGCATGCAGCACCTCGCTCAGAACGGCAGGCGCGCGCTGCGCACCAGGGATTGAAGGACCAGACCCGACATCGACACTCTCCACGCAGCAGTTGAATTCATCTTTTACCCTTACTGGTCTTACCACTTGACCATTTGTTGGCTTAGACTAGGGGAGCCGGTGAGGGCTGTCAATCGCAAAGATCAATTTTTCCGATTAGCACATAAGACTCCGGCGGCTTGCCCGCGGCACCTCTAGCGGCTAGATTCCAGCCGCCGCGTGCCGATGCACGCGGCGCCGGTGTACGAACCTGGAGAAGAATCGATGAAAGCCATGCCCCTGCAGCAACGTCGCCTGTCCGACGACATCGTCGAGCGCGTCGAGACGCTGATCCTCGAGGGCAGCCTGCGCCCGGGCGAGCGCCTGCCGGCAGAGCGTGCGCTGGCGGAGCAGTTCGGCGTCTCCCGCCCCTCGGTGCGCGAAGCGCTGCAAAAGCTCATCGCGCGGGGTCTGCTGCTGAGCCGCCATGGCGGCGGCACCTTCGTCAGCGACGCGCTCGGCTCGTCCTTCCGCGACCCGATGATCGAGCTGCTCGAGCACAGCCCCGAGGCCCAGCGCGACCTCATCGAGTTCCGCCATACGCTGGAGGGCTCCTGCGCCTATTACGCCGCCTTGCGCGCCACCGAGCCCGATCTTGAACGCCTCGCCGCCGCCTTCGAGCGCGTGGAAGCGTGCTATCTACGCAAGGGTCGGGTGAGCCGTGCCGATGAAGGGGCAGCCGACGCGCACTTCCACCTCGCCATCGCCGAGGCCAGCCACAACGCGGTGCTGCTGCACACCATCCGCAGCCTGTTCGAGCTGCTCGAACGCAATGTCGTGACCAATATCGGCGGCATGCTGCCGGCGGGCAGCGAAGTGCGGGATGCCTTGCTCGACCAGCATCGCGCGCTCTACCACGCCATCATGGAGCGGCGTGCGGAGGATGCGCGCCAGCTCGTGTATTCGCACCTCGACTACGTGCGGGACGTCCTCACCGAAGCACAGAACGAAGCCCGACGCATCGAGCGCTCGCAGCGCCGGCGGGCGACGGCCTGAGCGTCAGCGCACGCGCGGCCCGACCCGGCACTGCCGCGCTGCGCACCACACCGCCGCATGACGGTCGGCCGGTGAAACGGCGCCTCGCAAGCCCGCTCGCCTCGCTCAGCCCCCGCCTTGACGCGCCGCCTGCGCCCGCAGCGCGTTGAGTGCGCGCTGGCCGGCGCGGCCGTCGGCCTGCAGTCCGAGCCGGGCCTGCTCGAGCTTCAGCGCTTCGCGCGTGCGCGCGCCGATCATGCCGTCGGCGGCACCGATGTCATGGCCTCGGGCAATCAGCAGTTCCTGCAGCTCGCGGCGCTCGGCCCGCGACAGGCCCGGATCCTCGGTCGGCCAGGGGGTGGCAAAGCTGCCGGCGCCGCGCAGGCGGTCGGACAGGTGGGCGATCGCCAGGCCGTAGCTCTCGGCGGCGTTGTAGGAATACAGCGCGTCGAAGTTGCGCGTGACCAGAAAGGCTGGCCCCGCCGCCCCTGCGGGTAGCAACAGGCCGGCGGGCGTCGCACCCGCCGGCAGCGGCGAACCATCGACGCGCCTGACGCCGCGCGCCGCCCAGTCGCTCATCGGCTGCTTGTTGCGCCGCCCCGCGCCCGAGCTGTCCATACCGCGCGGCAGGCTCACCTCGAAGCCCCACGGCAGATCGCTGCGCCAGCCGGCGCGCTTGAGGAAGTTGGCGGTCGAGGCCAGCGCATCGGGCACGCTGTCGACCAGGTCGCGCCGTCCGTCACCATCGAAATCGACCGCCAGGCGCATGAAGGTGCTGGGCATGAACTGGGTGTGGCCGAAGGCCCCTGCCCACGAGCCGGTGAGGCGCTCGGGCGCCACATGCCCGTCCTGGATGATCTTCAGCGTGGTGAAGAACTCGCCGCGAAAGAAGCTCTGGCGCCGTCCGAAGCAGGACAGCGTCGACAGCGAAGTGAGCAGCGGCCGGCTGCCGAAATTGCGCCCGTAGTTGCTCTCCACGCCCCACACCGCCACCACCGTGGCGGCATCGACCGCATATTCGGCCTCCACGCGAGCGAGCACTTCGCGCCACTCGGCGAGCATCGCCCGGCCGTCGGCCACCCGCTCCTCATCCACCAGGCCGGCCATGTAATCCCAGATCGGGGTGACGAACTCGGGCTGGGCGTCGAGAAAGCCGATCACCGCCATGTCCGGCGCCAGGGCGGCGGTATGGGTGTCGAAGCTTACCGTGCTGACACCCTTGGCGGGCGCCTCGGCGCGCAGGCCCGCCAGGCAGGCGGCGAACGCCGCCTCATCGGCCCGGGCGGGGGAAATGGCAGGAACAAGGGAGACGGCGAGCGTGGCAGCGAGCAGGTGGCGGCGCATGGGAATTCCGTTGCTGATGGTCAGGCGGAGTCTACCTCAGGGCGCGATCTCGATCGCACGCCCGGGCGCATCCCAGACGCCGCGGTCGATGGCGCGACTGCCGTCGAACACCAGCCAGCTCTGGCTGCCGTAATGCGGCAGCGGGCGCAGCAAGGCCTCCAGCGCCGCCGCATCCTGTGCCGACACCACGGCCAGCCGCGGGCCATCGCGGCCTTCCACGGTCCACACCTGGGCCGTCCCCCTGCCCTGCAGGACCGTCGGCCGCGCCGGCAGTCCGGCCCCGGCGAGCAGTGCATCGACCGCCGCATGGCTGCCGACCAGCAGCAGCGGCTCACTGCCGCGCGCCAGCTCGGCACGCCCCGAGCTGCGCGGCGGACGCTCGAACAGGCGTTGCGCCAGCGCGTCCGCGGCCGCCATCACCTCGGCGCTCGCCGCGCGCCCGGCCTGCTCGCGATCGGCGAGCACCAGGCGCGGTGCGCGGGCGATGATCCACTGGCGCAGGATGGGCGGCAGCTGCTCGGCCTCGGGCAGGCGCCAGACACGCAGTTCCGGGTCGAGGTGCAGTACGTCGGGACGAAAGTCGAGCGTCAGCGCGGTCTCGGCCGACTCGGTATCGAGCCTGACCCAGTGCGTCTGCCGCCGCCCATCGGCGACGAACTCCAGCGGCAAGTCCAGCACGTACGCGGGGGCATCCTGTTCGAGGCGCACCTGCACGCGCGTCGTCCTCGCTGCCCTGGCCCCGTCATCCCCCGGCTCCGCGATCGCTCCCGCCCGCTCCTCGTCGCCCGCCGCCCGGTCCGTGATGTCATCGATGATCCGCGCCGCCGCCACGCGCACCTGCGGGCCGCCCGCCCGCTCCAGCCACTGCGCAAAGAAGCCGTCGAGCGCCTCGCCCGACACCGACTCGAACGCGGCCTGCAGCTCGCCCCAGGCCGCGATGCGAAAACGCTGCTGCGCCCAGAACAAGCGGATGCCGCGCTCGAACGCCGCCTCGCCCAGACGGTCGCGCAGCATCACGAACACCATCGCCGCCTTGCCATAGCCCACCGCCGCGGCCGCGCCATGGGTGCGCGAGCGGAAGGCGGCGAGCGGCTGGTGCTCGCCGGCCGGCACCGCGGCAAAATCGCGCAGCCAGCCCAGGCGCATCTCGCGCGCCGCCGCGGCCGACTCAGCCTCCTTGTAGGCGTAGTCGGCCATGAAGGTGGTCAGCCCTTCCGACCAGTTGCCGTGCGCGTAATCCACCAGCACGCCGTTGCCCCACCAGTTGTGCAGCACCTCGTGGCCGAGCGAGGTGGCGCGGATGAAGGGCAGGCGCAGCACCTGCTCGCCGATGTAGGTCAGCGTCGGCATGCCGAAGCCGGTCGGCAGCGGGCTCGCCACCACCGAGAACTCGGTGAAGGGGTAGGCGCCGATACGCGCGCTGTAGTGCTCGATGTAGCGCAGGCTGTCGGCGAGATAGCCGTCCGCGAGGCCCGGCTCGGCATCGAGTTCGGGCGTGAAATAGGTGCGCATGCGCAGCGGGCGACCGTCCGCCTGCACATGTTCGCGCTCGCGCACCTGCCAGGGCCCGGCCATCAGGTCGATGCCATCGCTGCGCTGCGAGAAGACGAAGGAGGCGCGGTATTCGGGATCGTCGGCCGTCGGCAGTCCTTCATCCGCCAACCGTCCCGCCACCAGCGCGCGCTGCGCGCCAGGTACGGCAATATCGACCCGATAGGAGAAGAGCTCGGCCGGACGCGGATACCAGGCACTGCCCGCCGGCAGGAAGCTGCCCGCGGGCGCCGCCATCGGCGGCATGCCCTGCAGCACGCCGCGGTGATCACGCCCCCGTTCGAGCGCCGCCAGCGTGCCGCCGTACTCCAGCCGCAGGCGCGCACCGTCCGGCACCTGCACCCGCCACGCGCGCAGGCTGCCGCGCTGGCCCAGCGCCTGCACCGCCAAGCTTCGGCCGGCGGCGCTCGCCACGCGCGGCTGCAGGCTCTCGTGCAGCAGGAAGCGAAAATCCGCTTCGGCCGGTTGCAACTCGGCGCGCACCGCCAGAACCCGCGTGGCTGGATCGAGCCGAACCTCGAGATGAATGTCGACCGGTCGCTCGGGCGCCGCCTCCAGCGCTGCCAGCGCGCGGACGGAAACCCCCAGCAGGCCGCACAGCAGCAGCACCGCCAGCCGGCGAAAACCCTCCACCCTCATGCCCTCAGCGTCCCTGCTGCGGGAAGCGCACCACCATCTCCAGCGTCTCTGCACCGCGCTTGAGCTTCATCGGCAACCAGGTGCCGGGCGGCTGCTGGCGCACCGCGGCGATGAGGTGGATGCTGCGCTTCATCGGCGCGCCCGCCGCCTCGGTGACGATGTCCCCGCTCAGCAGCCCGCTCTGCTCGGCCAGGCTGCCCGCGCTGACCTCCGCGATGCGCACGCCATCGGCATGCTCCTCCAGCGCCACGCCCAGGCGCGGCGGCGGTGGCGCGTTGTGGATCGGCGCCGGCACGGCAAACACGGCGTCGGCCAGGCCAGGGCGTAGCTGACGGCAATCGGTCGTCGCCGCCATCGGCAGCAACTGACCGATCGAAGCCACGCCAAGATCGCGCAACTGGTGCGCCACGCCATGGCCGAAGCGCACGTGCCCGCTACCCATGATGCCGACCGCCAGCGGCGCCTCGCCGCCCGCCGTGACATGCGCGCTGCGCGCCGCGATCAGGGCCTCGGCCATCGCGCGATCCCAGGTGAGCTGCGAATCGACGAAGTTGCGGAAGCTGGCGTCGCGCCGCCCGCCCGGGCGCGGATCGCGGCCACCCATGCCGGCATGCTGGCGATGGATCCCGTACAGGAAGTCCTCGTACTCGCTCGAAGGGGCCGCAGCAGCCCCCACGCCCTCGCGCTCGGCTTCGGGCACGGCGGCCCAGCCCCTCTGTGCCACGCTGCGCGTCAGCGCCGAGTCCACGTTCAAGGCCACCATCGGGATGCGGTTCAGGCGCGCGAAGTGGAACAGCGGCAGGTAGAGCTCGGCCGGCATGCTCCACACCCGGCCCCAGTCGGCCTCGGCGAGGAAGTCGGCCTCGCTCAGCTCGCCCGCAACCCAGCGGTCGAGCACCGGCTGCACCCGGCGCGGGAACATCTCGAAGCCGATCACCATGTGCGGCCGCTGCGCATGCAGCGCGGCCAGCGTCTGCAACTGCCAGCGGTGGTGGTCCATGTCGTCGTGCTGCTCGCCGAGGAGCACCACGTCGCGCCGCGCCATCGCGGCGAGCAAGGACACGGCGTCGGCTGCCTGCGGCGTCGCCGCGTCGAGCCGCATCCAGTTCCCCGGCTCCAGGCATTGCCCACCGGCACGGGCAGGCTGGGCGAACGCGCCCGGCGCGGCCAGGGCCAGGAGACTGCCGGCAAGCGCGACGGCGCCGAACCGAGAACGTAGGGACATGATGGTCTGCTCGTCAAAAGAACAAGCGGTAGAGCGCGGGTCCGCGCGCGAGTTCCGGCCGGCGCCAAGGGCGAACTAGGCGGGCAGCGCGTCCGGCGTGAAATGATCGACGCGATCGGTGATCAGCCCGTCGAGCCCCAGGGCGAGCAGGCGCTGCGCATCCTCGTCGGTATTGACCGTGTAGGCCAGCAGGCGCAGCCCGGCGTGTCGCGCGCGCTCGGCATGCGCGGCCGTCCACGCCGAACGCTCGCCCACCACCGCCACGCAGCCGAGGCGCTGCGCGGTCGCCCGCCAGTTGCCCTCGAAACGCGCGAGCAGCAGGGCGCGCGGCAGATCGGGCGCTGCCCCGGCGGCGGCTTCGAGCGCCGCCACCGCAAAGGACGACAGCAGCGGCGGCGGCGCCCACGTCCAGCTTCGCGCCAGCTGCTGCGCCACCACCCGTCCGGTGCGCCGCTCGTCACCGGGCGCAGGCTTGAGCTCGACGTTCAATGCGCACCCCTGGCGACGACAGAAGTCCACCACCGCCGCAAGCGAAGGCAGGCGCTCGCCCGCGTGGCGAGCCGAATGCCAGGCGCCGGCGTCAAGCACGGATAGCGTGTTCCAGTCGAAATCGAGGGACTCGCCGCAGCCACTGGTGGTGCGCTCGAGGCGATCATCGTGGAGCAGGAAGGCCTGCCCGTCCGCGCTCAGACGGACGTCGCATTCGAACATGCGATAGCCGTACGCATGACCGAGCGCAAAGGCCGCCAGCGTGTTCTCGGGCGCCAGGCGACCGGCACCGCGATGGGCGATCCAGCGCGGATAGGGCCAGGCCGGCCCGTCCCTGCTCATCCGCCCGCTTCGGCCTTCGGCTTGTGCGAACGGCGGCTGCGGCTGGCCGGCTTCTTTACGGGCGGGGCGTCGGCCTCTGCACCCTCTGCGGTGCTGCCCGCGGCCGTGCCACCCGCGCTCGAGGCGGGCAGCGGTGCAGCCGGGGACGGCGCGCTCGCCAAGGGCGCAACTTCGCCGGCCCGCACCGGCACCGTGGAGGCTCCCGCCGCCGCTGCGGCGTCCTTCTCTGCCTTGCCACCGGCTTTGCGTCGTGCGCCGCCCTTCGCGCGCGCTTCGCTGGCCGCCGGCGCACTCTCGGCTGGCGCCCGCGTGCGCCGCGCCGGCTTCCTGGCCGGGGCGGACGCGACGGCGGCTTCAGGGCTTGCGGGCTCGACGCGATCCGCCGCATGCCCTGCCTTGCCCGCCTCGGCGGGACTCGCGGCCATGGCTGCAGCCGCTGCCGGCAGCGTCTCCGCCGCGGCGGCCGGAGGTTTGGAGGCCGGACGTCCGGATGTGGGCACTGCGGAGGCTGGAGCTGCCGGGGCCGCCGCGGCTGCGACAGACGCGGCCTCCGTTGCGCCCGCACCCCCCGTACCCAATTCGTCGGCCGCTGCTTGCGTCGCCTCCTGCTCCCTGGACGTGGACTCCGCAGCCCCCCGGCCACTGCCGCGCCGACGCGACGCGCGCGCCGCGCCCCTGTCCCCGCGACCACCGCGCTCCTCTGGCGCGGCCACCTCCGCCGTCACGGGCTCGACGACCACCTCGTCCGACACCGCCGGCGGCTCCGCATGCGCCAGCGCCGCCTCATGCTCGGCGGCTGCACGCTCGACCGTCGCACTCGGTCGGCTCACATAGGTGCCCGACTTCTCGTCCCGCCCGAGCTCGAGCAGGCCGCGCGTCTGCGCCTCTTCGAGCAGGTTGCCGAAGGCGCGGAAGCCGAAGTAGCTCTCGTTGAAGTCCGGTTTGCGCCGCTTGATCGCCTCCTTGAGCATCGAGGCCCAGATCTTGCCGCTCTCGCCGCGCTCGGCCAGCAGCGCCTCGAAGGTCTCCACCGCGATGTCGATCGCCTGGCGGCGCCGCGCCTCGCTCTCTTCCTTGCGCCGCTTTTCCTCCTCCGGCGAGCGCCTGGGTGCCGGCGCGCTGTCGCGCGCATCGCGCTTGGCCGCCGCGCGCTGGCTGTCGCGCACCAGGTCGTCGTAGAAGATGAACTCGTCGCAATTGGCGATCAGCAGGTCGGAGGTCGATTGCTTGACGCCGACGCCGATCACCTGCTTGGCGTTCTCGCGCAGCTTGGACACCAGCGGCGAGAAATCCGAATCACCACTGATGATGACGAAGGTGTCGACATGGGACTTGGTGTAGCACAGGTCGAGCGCATCGACGACGAGGCGGATGTCGGCGGAGTTCTTGCCCGACTGGCGCACATGGGGGATCTCGATGAGCTCGAAATTGGCCTCGTGCATCGCCGCCTTGAAGCTCTTGTAGCGGTCCCAGTCGCAATAGGCCTTCTTGACCACGATGCTGCCCTTGAGCAACAGGCGTTCGAGCACGCGCTTGATGTCGAACTTCTCGTAATTGGCATCCCGCACGCCCAGCGCCACGTTCTCGAAGTCGCAGAACAGCGCCATGCTGATGCTGTCGGGGGATGAGGCCATGAACGTCTCCGTTGCAGTCGAGGCGTCGATGGTAAGGCCTGGGCCGACGCGGCGCCAGCCGGCGCCATCGCCTATCATGCAATTGGCTTGATCGCAGCCAGGCCTTGCACAGACACACATCTAGAGGAGACAAACCCATGCGCCACCGCCCTGCCCTCGCCCTGAGCCTTTTCACCGTCGCGCTTGCCGCCTTCGCCACGCCGGCTGCAGCAACGGAGCGCGCCAGCGCCGAGATCATCGACCGCGACGGCAAGGCCGTCGGCACCGCTACCCTCACCGAAGGCCCGCATGGCGTGCTCATCCACGTCGCCGCCAAGGGCCTGCCGCCCGGTCCAAAGGCCATCCACATCCACAGCGTCGGGACTTGCGAGGACCCCGACAAGGGCTTCGTCGCCTCCAAGGGCCACCTCAACCCCGCCGCCAAGCCCCACGGCCTGATGAACCCCGAGGGCCCGGATGCGGGCGACCTGCCCAACCTGTTCGTGCATGCCGACGGCTCGGTCGAGGCCGAGTTCTTCACCACGCTGGCCAGCCTCGGCGGTGCCGGCCAGCGCCCGACCATCCTCGACGAGGACGGTGCCGCGCTGGTGATCCACGAGAACCGCGACGACCACCTGACGCAGCCGATCGGCGGCGCCGGCCCGCGCTTCTTCTGCGGCGTGATCAAGGCCCAGTGAAGCAAGCCCGCGCCCGCAGCCCCCTCGGCTGCACCGCACTCGCCCGCCACGCGCTGCTGCTCGGCGCCTGGCTGGGCGGGGCACCGATCGCACAGGCTGGCGAGGCTGTTCCGGCCGATCCCGGGATCGTCGCCCAGGCCGCAGCCGGCGTGCCCCTGCACGCCAACGGGGTCGGGCCGCTCGTCCTGGGCGCCCGCCTGACCGAAGCTGCCCGCCGTACCCTGCCGCTCGACCCCGCTGCCGCGCAGATCGGCCCCGGCTGTGACGATCGCGACCAGGTCAGCGTGGTACTGCAGGTGGAGAACCACCTGCTGACGGTGATGGCAATGGCCGGCGCCGATGGGCGGATCGACGAGGTCCTCGCGCTGCCGGTCGAGGGCGCACGGCGTCTGGACAGCGCCGAGGCCTGCCAGGCCCATGGCGAACGTTTCGCCCAGGCACTGTCTCACCGCCTGGGCGCGGCCACAGCGCAAGCGATGGAACGCAAGCCGGTGTCGGACGAATTCCGCTTCCGCTTCGAAGGCGGCGCACGAGTGGTCGCCCGCTGGTTCGCCGGCGGCCGCAGCTGCGACCTGCTGCTTCAGTTCGGCGGTCGTGGCAAGGGCGCCGGACAAGGCCCCCCGCCCCGCTCCTGACCACATCGACACGCGGAGAGCCGGTCCATGGACGCAGCGCGCAAGCCGAAGATGCAGATTTTCCAGGACGAGGTGAAGCTCGCCCATACGAAGCACTGGGACATGGACATGATGAGCCGCGCCGAGCTCGAGGCGTACATGGCCGCGCAGGCGTCGCCTGGCGCACCGTCGTCCGCTGCGCAGCGGTCTGCCGCCGAGCCGTCCGCCGCCGAGCCGTCCGCCGACATCCACCGCCCTCCGGATGGCAGCGCGATCGTATCCGGCGGGCAAGCCCTGACTGCGTGGCAGCGCTTCCTTCGGCTACTCTCCCGGGAGTCCTGAACGACACGCCCCCTTCATTGCCGATGCCCGACTCGCTGCAGGCCTTCAGCTTTCGTGCCCTCGCCCTGCTCCTGCTGTGGTGGATGCTGAGCGGCGGCGAGGGATGGCTGTTCGGCGTGGCCGCCGCCGCACTGGCGGCTGCGCTGAGTCTGCGCCTGACGCCACCGGCGGCCCATCGGCTGCGCGCGCGCCGCCTCCCCGCCTTCGTCGCCTTCTTCCTGCTGCAATCCCTGCGCGCCGGCTGGGACGTGGCGCGGCGCACCCTGCATCCGGCCCTGCCGCTCGACCCGGGCTTGCTCAGCATGGCGCCGAGGCTCCCCGAGGGCGCGCCAGGCTGGTGGCTGATGCTGGTGATCAGCCTGCTGCCGGGCACGCTGAGCGTGCAGCGTCGGGGGCCCGGCCTGGAGATTCACTGCCTCGACGCCGGGCTGAATGTCGAGGCCGACGTGCGCCATGCCGAGGCCCAGATCGCCCGCCTGTTCGGGATCGAGCTCGCAGCGGACCCAACCGCAGCGGTGCGGCAATGAAGGCCATGCTCACCATGGACACCCTGCTCGAAGCCTTCGCTTTGGTACTGCTGCTGTCGCTGGTGCTCGGCCTGCTGCGCATCTGGCAGGGTCCGGGTTTTGCCGATCGCATGCTCGCCGCGCAACTGCTGGGCACCACCGGGGTAGCGATGCTGCTTCTGCTGGCCGACCCGCTCGGGCTGCCGGCGCTGCGCGACGTGGCGCTGGTGCTCGCCCTGCTCGCGGTGCTGGCGGTGCTCGCCTTCGTCGCCCGGGTGTGGGATCCGGACGAACGGCCTCAGGACGACGGCGCTGGCGCGCCCGACGCGCACCCGGCAAGCCGGACGGACGGAAGCAGCGCGAGGCCGACACGGCAAACGGGCCGTTCAGGCGAGGCCAGCGGGAGGCGCGGATGATGCTCATCGCGGTGCTGCAGGGCCTGCTGATCAGTGCCGGGGTGGCCTTCTTCGTGGTCGGCTCGATCGGCGTGCTGCGCTTTCCGGACGTGTACACCCGCATCCACGCCCTCACCAAGGCCGACAACCTCGGCCTCGGCCTGGTCGTGCTCGGCCTGCTACCCGGCGCGGAGTCGGTCGCTGCTGCGCTGAAGCTGCTGCTGGTGTGGATCCTGGCCCTGCTCGCCAGCGCCTGCTCGGGTTACCTGGTGGCGCGCGCGGCGCGCCGGCGCGGCATCGCCCCCTGGCAGCGCGCGCCCAGCGCCCGCCCTGCGGAGGACGGGCGGTGACGGGCGGATTCGATGTCGTGCTCGGCCTGGCGCTGCTCGCCACCGCCGTCGGCGCGCTCGCCTCGCGCGAGCTGTTTCGCGCCATCGTCATGTTCATCGTGTTCGGCCTGTTGATGGCGCTGGCCTGGGTGCGGCTGCAGGCGCCCGACATCGCGCTCGCCGAGGCGGCGATCGGTGCCGGGCTGACCGGCGTGCTGCTGCTCGACACGCTGGGCTACCTGCGCCGCCGCTTCGAGCGCCCGCGCGCGCAGGACACGACGCCACCCGCACAGAGCCAGCGGGGCCGCCAGGGCCAGCACGGCGAGGGGGGCAACCCATGAAGCCGCGCCTCCCGACCCTGCTCGCGGCGATCGCCAGCCTGATCGTCACCGCCGCGCTGGCGTTCGCCGTGCTGGAGCGTCCCGCCCCGGCCGAGAACCTGCCGCAGCGCGTCAGCCAGCACATCGCCGACGCCGGCGCCGCCCACCCCATCACCGCGGTGCTGCTCGATTTCCGCAGCGTCGACACCTTGCTCGAGGTGGCGGTGTTGCTGGTCGCCGTGGTGGTCGCGCTCGCGTTGCGCGAAGCCCAGCCCGATGGCCCCGACCGCATGGGCCTGGACAACCCCTTGCTGCGCGCGGTGATGAGCTGGCTGCTGCCGCTGATGCTGCTGGTATCGGCCTACCTGCTGTGGGCCGGCGCCACGCGCCCGGGCGGCGCCTTCCAGGCCGGCGCCGTGCTCGCGGCGGCGGGCGTGCTGCTGCGCCTGGCGGGGGTGCGCCTGGGCGGCTTCGCAGGCACCGGAGGCGCCACCCGGCTGCGCCTGCTGCTCGTGCTCGGGCCGGCGGCGTTCGTCGCGGTCGGGCTCGGCACACAGCTTGGCGGTCGTGCCTTTCTCGACTATCCGCCTGCCCTCGCCGGCGGCCTGATCCTCGTCATCGAGCTCGCGCTCACGCTGTCGATCGCGCTCGCCCTGCTGTCCCTGTTCCGCCTCGCACCGCCACAGTCCGACGTCGAGCGCCTGGCCGAACGTCGACGGAGGCCGCGCCAATGAGTGCCGCGCTGGCCAGCGGCGCTGCCTTCTACGCCTGGCTCGGCGTGCTGCTGTGCGGGCTGGGCCTGTTCGCCTTCGTCGTCCATCGCCACCTGCTGCGCCGTCTGCTGGCCTTCAACATCATGGGCAGCGGCAGCTTCCTGCTGCTGGTCGGGCTCGCGCAGGACGGCCGCGGGCCGGACCCGGTGCCGCAGGCGCTGGTGCTCACCGGCATCGTGGTCGCGGTCGCCTCCACCGCACTGGCGCTGGTGATCTTTCGCCGCTGGCACCGCGTCAGCGGCGAGAGCACGCTGCCGGAGGACGTATGAACCTGCTGCCCGCGCTGGTGATGGGGCCGCTATGCGCGGCGCTGGCGACCATGCTGCTGCCACTGCGCTGGCGTGGACCCGTGGGGGTGGCGCTTGCACTGCTGGTGGCCGCTGCGGCCATCAGCCTACAGGTCGAGGTGGTCGGCGCCGGGCTGCAGACGCACGCGCTCGGCGGCTGGGCGGCACCCCTCGGCATTTCGCTGAGGGCCGATGGGCTGGCCGCGGGCATGGTGCTGCTGAGCGCCGCGATCGCCCTGCCCTGTGCACTGCACGCCGCCCTCGGCCTGCGCGGCACGGCCCCGGAAGACGGCTTCTGGCCGCTGTTCTGGTTCCTGTGGGCGGCGCTCAACGGCATCTGGTTGTCGGCCGACCTGTTCAACCTCTATGTGGGGCTGGAGCTGCTCGGCCTCGCCGCCGTCGGCCTGGTCGCCCTCAAGGGTTCGGCCGCGGCGCTCGCCGCGGCGATGCGCTACCTGCTGGCGGCCCTGCTCGGTTCGCTCGCCTACCTGATCGGGGTCGCCCTGCTGTATGCCGCCTGGGGCAGCCTGTCGCTCGCCGATCTGGCCCGCTTCATCGCCGCAACCAGCCCTGGCGGCCCGGGGGAGATGGCTGGCGCAGGCGCCGCGCGACACCTCCACACGCACCCCACCAGCGTGGTCGCGCTCACCCTGATGACGGTCGGCCTGCTGCTCAAGACCGCGCTGTTTCCGCTGCATGGCTGGCTGCCGCCGGCCCACGGCGGGGCCCTGCCGCCGGTCAGCGCGCTGCTGTCGGCGCTGGTCATCAAGGCTTCGCTCTACATCCTGATCCGCCTGTGGCTGACCCTCGGCCCGGACCTGACCCCGCTCGCACTCGGCTGGCTGCTCGGCGTGCTGGGCGCTGCCGCGGTGTTCTGGGGCGGCTGGATGGCCTTGCGCCAGGCGCGGCTCAAGCATCTGGTCGCCTATTCCACCGTGGCGCAGATCGGCTACCTGTTCCTGTTCTTCCCGCTATTCGGCGTGGCCAGCGCGGAGGCCGCCCGCCTGGCGTGGGACGGCACGCTGCTGATGCTGGTGGCGCATGCGCTGGCCAAGGCCGGCATGTTCCTCGCCGCCGGCAACCTGGTGCTGGCGGTGGGCAGCCCGCACATCGCCGACCTCACCGGCATCAGCCGCTTCCGGCCGCTGTCGCTGATGAGCTTCGGCCTGGCCGGCGTGAGCCTGATGGGGCTGCCGCCGAGCGCGGGCTTCAGCGCGAAGTGGCTGCTGCTGCAAAGCGCGCTGGCGAGCGGGCAATGGGTGTGGATCGGGGTACTCGTGGGCGGTGGCCTGTTGAGCGCAGCCTACGTGTTCCGTGTGTTTGCCCACGCCTTCGTCGAAGGCCCGGCGCGCGACCGCTTCGCCTCGCCGCCGCTCGGGCTGGAGCTGTCGGCGCTATTGCTGGGCAGCGCGAGCATCCTGCTCGGCCTCGCCGCGCAGGCGCCGCTGGCCTGGCTGCGCATCGGCGGCCCCCTCGCCGCAGGCGTACCAATCCTCGCCGGA
Organism: Thauera sp. WH-1; assembly: GCF_047806685.1. NCBI lineage: Bacteria > Pseudomonadati > Pseudomonadota > Betaproteobacteria > Rhodocyclales > Zoogloeaceae > Thauera > Thauera sp. WH-1. The sequence continues at coordinate 5,351 of NZ_JBLQGP010000020.1, read as the reverse complement.
GGCATCCCCATCCTCGCCGGCGGTGCGCCATGAACGCCAACGCCGTGCTGCCGCTGGCGGTGATCGGCACCTCGCTGCTGGCCGCGCTCGGCATCTTCCTGCTCGCCGAGCACCGCCACCGCCTGCGCAGCGGCTTCAACCTCGCCGCCGCGCTGCTCAAGCTCGGGCTGGTGGTGTGGATGGCGCTCGGGGTGCTGGAGGGCGAGCGCTTCGAGCTGCGCTACAGCCTGGTGGACGGCGTCGCCTTCGTGCTCCGTGCCGATGCGCTGGGCATCATGTTCACCGGCCTGTCCTCGGTGCTGTGGCTGTTCACCACGATCTACGCGATCGGCTACCTCGAGAACGCGCCCAACCGCAGCCGCTTCTTCGGCTTCTTCAGCCTGTGCGTGGCGAGCACGGTGGGCATCGCGCTCGCCGGCAACCTGTTCACCTTCTTCCTGTTCTACGAGCTGCTGACACTGTCGACCTATCCGCTGGTCGTGCATCGCGGCACCGAGAAGGCGCTCGCCGCCGGGCGGATCTATCTGGTCTACACCCTCGGCGGCGGTGCCGTGCTGCTGCTCGGCATCGCCTGGCTGCATGCCCTGGCCGGGGATGTGGCGTTCGGCGCCGGCGCGACCCTGGCCGCACTCGAGACGGCCTCGCATCCGCAACTCATCCTGATCTTCGTGCTGCTGGTCGCCGGCCTGGGGGTGAAGGCGGCGCTGTTTCCGCTGCACGGCTGGCTGCCCACCGCGATGGTGGCGCCGGCGCCGGTGAGCGCGCTGCTGCATGCGGTGGCGGTGGTCAAGGCCGGCGCCTTCGGCATCGTGCGCGTGGTGTACGACGTGTTCGGCATCGAGCTCGCCTGGCAGCTCGGTCTGCTCGAGCCGCTCGCGGCGCTGGCCTGCTTCACCATCCTGTATGCCTCGCTGCGCGCCCTGGCGCAGACCGACCTCAAGCGCCGGCTGGCGTTCTCGACGGTGAGCCAGGTGTCCTACATCGTGCTCGGCATCTCGCTGTTCGGCCCGCTCGGCACCGCCGGCGGCCTGGTGCATCTGCTGCACCAGGGGCTGATGAAGATCACCTTGTTCTTCTGCGCCGGCAACTACGCCGAGACCCTGGGCGTGCACCGCGTGGACGAGCTCGACGGTGCCGGGCGCTGCATGCCCGCCACCAGCATCGCCTTCACCATCGGCGCCTTCGGCATGATCGGCGTGCCGCCGCTGGCGGGCTTCGTCACCAAGTGGTATCTGGGCCTGGGCGCGCTGGAGGCCGGCATGGGCTGGGTCATCGCGGTGCTCGTGGCGAGCAGCCTGCTCAATGCGGCCTACTTCCTGCCCATCCTGCACCGCATCTGGTTCCGGGCGCAGCGCGGGCCGTGGCCCGACGAGCGCTTCCAGCACTGTCACGACACCCATCCGCTGCTGCTCGCCCCAGCCCTGGCGACGGCCGCCTTCAGCCTCATCGCCGGCCTCTTCGCCAGCCTGCCCTACTCGCCGCTGTACTGGGCGGAGGTGGTGGTCGGGCGGGAGTACCTGCCGTGAAGCCCGCCGCGATCATCCGGGAGGCCCGCTGATGGACCGCGCGATCGACGCCTTCGGCCTGGTGCTGGTGCCGGCGCTGCCGCTGGCGATGATGCTCGCCTGGTGCGTGCCGGGCTGGCGTTGCCGCATCGAATGCTGGACGCCGTGGGCGGCGCTGCCGGCCCTGCTGCTGGCGCTGAGCGGCGCGCAGGGGGTGAGCGTGCGCCTGGACGCCGTGCTGTTCGGCACCGTGCTGGCGCTGGACGACCTGAGCCGGGTGTTTCTCGCCTTCACCGCGCTGCTGTGGCTGGGCGCGGGCTTCTACAGCCGCGGCACCCTGGCCGGCGACGAACGGGCGAGCGCCTTCCGCCTGTTGTGGCTGGCGACCATGGCGGGCAACTTCGGCCTCATCCTCGCCCGCGACCTGGCGAGCTTCTACGCCAGCTTCGCGCTGATGAGCTTTGCCGCCTACGGCCTGGTGATCCACGACCGCAGCCGCGCGGCGCTCCACGCCGGGCGGGTGTATCTGACGATGGCGGTGATCGGCGAGGGGCTCATCATCGCCGGCCTGCTGCTCGCCGCCGGCGCCAGCCCTGCGCCGCAGGCGCCGCTGCTCGCCGACCTGCCCGCGGCCATCGCCGCCTCGCCGCGCCGCGACCTCACCATCGCCTGTCTCATCGCCGGCTTCGGCATCAAGGCCGGCCTGCCGCTGCTTCACATGTGGCTGCCGCTGGCGCACCCGGTGGCGCCGGTGCCGGCGAGCGCGGTGCTGTCGGGGGCGATGATCAAGGCCGGCCTGCTGGGCTGGCTCAACACGCTGCCGCTCGGCCTGCTGGCCTTGCCGCAGTGGGGCGGCGCGCTGATTACGGTGGGCTTTGCCGCCGCCTTCGGTGCCGCCGCCATCGGCATCCATCAGCGCAAACCCAAGACCGTGCTCGCCTATTCGAGCATCAGCCAGATGGGGCTGATCACCGTCGGCGTCGGCGCCGGCCTGCATCAGCCGGCGCTGTGGCCGGCGCTGGCGCCGGCGATTGCGCTGTACGCGCTGCACCACGGCCTGGCCAAGGGCGCGCTGTTCCTCGGCGTGGGCATCGCGCCGGCGCTGGCGGGCCTGCAGGGCGGGCGCCGACGCGCGCTGTGGCTGGCGCTCGCGCTGCCCGGCCTCGCCCTGGCCGGGCCGATGGTGAGCGGCGCCGCAGCCAAGATCAGCCTCAAGAGCGCGCTCGCGGCGGGCATCGTCACGCCAGCGTGGTGGCAGCACCTGCCGCTGGTACTGAGCCTGGCCGCAGTCGGCACCACCGCGCTGATCGCGCGCTACCTGTGGCTGCTGGCGCACAGCGTGCAAGAAGGCGCCGACGACCATCCGCATGCCGCGCCCGTCGCCGCCCAGTGGCTGGGCTGGGGGCTGGTGCTGGGTGCCAGCGTCGCCGGCCTGATCCTGCTGCCCTGGGTGCCGGTACCGGCAGGCTTTCCGCCTGACCCGGCCTACCTGCCGGATCTGCTGTGGCCGGTGCTGGTCGGCGGCGTGCTTGCGCTGTGGGCCGCCCGCCGTGTGCAGGCGTGGCCGGTGCCGGCGGGTGATGTGCTCGGACCACTGCTCGAACTGCTGCGGGCAGGCACCGAACGGGGCGGTCGGATCGGCGCCGGCCTGGCCGGATGGGGCGCACGCTACCGGCCATCGGCCGCGCAATCGGCCCAGGTTCACACGGACGCCATTGCGCCACCACCGGCCAACCCGCTCGAACTGGCCCTGCGCCGACATGCCGCGGCGCTGTTCGCGCTGCTGGCCGCCGTGACGCTGACACTGGTGCTGCTCGGGCTCGGCGCGGCACCGTAGTTCGACGACAGCCCGCGGCCGCCGGCATGTCGAGGCGATCAAACCTGCTATAATCTCGAGATTTTTGAACCACGTTATAGTGATCGGCCTCCATGTCCGCCCTGCTCGTCATTCTGATCCTGTCGCTGCTGCTCGGCCTGCAGCCGATCACTACCGATCTCTACCTCCCTGCCCTGCCGGCACTTACCGCCGCCTTCGGCGCCGTGCCGGCCCAGGCCCAGCTGACACTGACCGCGCTGCTGCTCGCCTTCGGCGCGTCGCAACTGTTCTGGGGGCCGCTGTCCGATCGCGTCGGACGGCGCCGGGTGCTACTGATCGGCCTTGCCGGCTACACGCTCGCCGCCATCGGCAGCGCGCTCGCCACCTCGATCGAGCTGATGGTGTTCTGGCGCGTGCTGCAAGGCGCCTTCATGGGCGCGGGCACGGTGTGCGCGCGCGCCATCGTGCGTGACCTGTACACGCCGCAGGAAGGCGCGCGGGCGATGAGCAAGGGGCTGTCGGGCCTGGGCGTGGCCGCCTGCCTCAGCCCGCTGCTCGGCGGCCTGCTCGCCGAATGGTTCGGCTGGCGCTCGACCCTGCTCGCACTGACGGTGATGGGTGCGATCACGCTGTTCGTGGTGGCACGGTATTTCGAGGAATCCCTGCACCAACGCCACCCCGAGGCGCTGCAGCCGGCGGTGCTGTTGCGCACCGCAGGCAGCATCTTGGGCAATGGCAGCTTCTGGACCTATGCCGCCCTGTGCACCGCCTCTTTCGGCGGGCTGTTCTGCTTCCTGTCGGCCTCGTCCTTCGTCTTCATCAATCTTCACGGCAGCTCGCCGAGCTTCTACGGTGTGCTGCTGCTTCTACTCTCGGCCTTCTACATCACCGGCACCATCGTCTGCCGCCGCCTGATCCTGCGCCTCGGTGTGCAACGCACGGTGATGATCGGCGGCGTGCTGTCCTTCATCGGTGGCGGTTTGATGCTCGCGCTCGCGCTCGCCGGCGTGAACAGCGTCTGGGCCATCATGGTGCCGGCCTTCGTGTTCATGATCGGCCATGGCGTGCACCAGCCCTGCGGCCAGAGCGGCGCCATCGCCCCCTTTCCCAAAACCGCCGGCGCCGCCTCGGCCCTCACCGGCTTCCTGATGATGCTGGTCGCCTTCGGCGCCGCCTACGGGGTAGGCGCCCTGATGGACGGCAGCGCCATGCCGATGATCGTCGGCATCGCCCTGTGCAGCGCCCTCGTCGCCTTCATTGCCTGGGTGCCGGTGCAGCGCGTGCGGCTGTGACTCAAGGGCCACCACCGCTTCGCGCCCGGCCCACGCCGAGGGCGACGCAGCCGTAGCGGCTCGCACCTGATCGCGAACCGCCTCGGCTTGCGGCGCGAGCCCGAACCTTGCTGCATGGCGCCCCGTCCATCGGGTCCCGCGCATGGGGGCGAGCGGGCTCATCCTCGGGACTATAATTCGACGCAGAATTCATCTGCCCGGACGAGGACACCATGGCCCTGCCCCAGCCCGCCGCCCCCTCCACCGCCGCAGACTACCTGTAGTGGGAAGCAGAGCAGCCCGACAAGCACGAATACGTGCGCGGCGAAACCTTCGCCATGGGCGGCGCCAGCCGGCGGCATGTGACGATCTCGGGCAACGTTTTCGCTGCCCTCGACGACGCTCTCGAAGGCACGCCCTGTCGCGCCTACATGGCCGACATGAAGGTCCAGGCCGCAGAGGACGAGGCTTATCTCTACCCCGACGTCCCAGGGTCATCGCACTCGAATGACATGCTCCTCCTGAAAATCTCCAGAAAAGTCGTTCACGTTCAATAGCTTATGCAGCCATCTTGTGGACCTTCTCGAAAACGCGTCTACTCTCGCTTTTTGGGCGGAAGAAATGCGTGGAGCGGGAGTCAGTCTGATGGAGAAACTCAGTGAGCTTGAAGATCCGCGTCAGCCTAGTGTAGTGCTGTGCTCTTGAGGATACTTAATTGACGACTTCCGCTATCATGCTTCATGCATGCGGAGCGGAGGA